>CABUUB010000019.1 GCA_902494625.1 uncultured Collinsella sp. | reverse complement strand
GCTCTTCCGATCTCTTGCCGATAAAGGCGACCTTGTTGATCTGCATATGAATCATCTCCCCATATAAAAGGCGCCCGCATATGGGGCGCCTGATGGATTGTATGTCGTCGGGGCGTTTGGTGGGCGCGCGGGGCTGCTGTTGTGAAAAAGAAACTATTGCGAAGTGCGCTTATGCCGCGGGGCAGACCGCAAAAACGCGCGCGGGGTATCCGACACCATCACGGACCTTAGGGAAGGTGCAGAAGATGACGGCGCCCGTGGCGGGAAGCTCGTCTAGATGGTCCATGACCTCGATCTGATAGCGGTCGACCGAGAGGATGTATTGTTCGCCGGGGTAGGGGTAGGCGTCCTCCCGCGTGGTCACGCTCGCCGGGTCGGTGTCGGCCGGCTCGTGGCCGATAGCGCCGATGTTGCGCTCTTCAACGAGCCACTTGATGGCGTCGAGGTCCCAGCCGGGGTAGTGGGGCTGGCCGTTCTCGTCCTTGTTTTCCAGATCGGCGAGCTTGGACCAGTCGGAGCGGAAGGCGACGAAGGCGTCCTTGGGAATGCGACCGTGCTCATTCTCCCAGGCTTTGAGGTCCTCGATGGTCAGGATAAAGTCAGGATTTGCGGCGCATTCCTTGTGCTTGTCGATCACGCAGAGCGGATACATAAACTCGATGGGTTCAATCTCTCCAAGGGAACGACCCTCAACGTGGAAATGCCGCGGTGCGTCGACATGCGTGCCGTACTGCGAGGCGACCGAATACTGAAAGCAGCGCATAGGGGCGAGCATGTCCTCGGGCGTGTTTGGCAGATAGTCGAAGAGCTTGGTGGACTCAAACGGCTTAAAGCCAAACCAGTGCGGGGTGTCGCACGAGAGCGTGTGGGTGAGGTCGACCCAGCGATAATCGGTGCTTTTGAGCTGGGATGCGAGGTTCCAAAGGTCGAGCGCGGGCATGGGCGACTCCTTTCATCGGGCTTTTTGCTGATGTTAAAGCGGTGCCGTGACGGCCTGATTTCTGCTGCGTTACGATACGTTCTCAATTGCGATTCCGATGTGTTTCGATGACGTGACGGGTTTGTTTCGCCTTGTCAGGGCTTCGATGGGAGGGGAGGGGCCATGCAATATCGCGTTGACCCCAAAAGTGGTAACCGAATATCCGCTCTGGGTCTGGGCTGCATGAGGTTTCCCGGTGCGCCGGGACGCCCGGATGCGAAGACAGCCGACGCCATCATCTCCCGTGCGGTGGAGCAGGGGATTAACTACCTGGACACGGCCTATCTCTATCCCGGCAACGAGGCTTGTGTGGGTGCGTCGCTTGAGCGCCTGGGCTTGCGCGACCAGGTTTTGCTCGCAACCAAGCTGCCGCATGCTTCGTGCAAATGCGCGGAGGATTTCGACCGGTTCTTCGACGAGCAACTGCGCCGCCTGCGGACCGACCATATCGACTATTACCTCATGCACAACATTACCTCGCCCGCCCAGTGGGAACGTGTGGTGGCGTTGGGCATCGAGGACTGGATCGCGCGTCAAAAGGCGGCGGGGCGCATTCGCCAGATTGGTTTTTCGTACCACGGCAGCGAGGCGGATTTCCTGACGATGCTCGATGCATATGAGTGGGACTTTTGCCAGATCCAGTACAATTACGCTGGAGAGCGATATCAGGCGGGAACAGCGGGGCTCATGGCCGCCGCCGAGCGAGGCCTCGCGGTGTTTGTGATGGAGCCACTGCTGGGCGGGCGTTTAGCGGGCAAGCTGCCGCCACGGGCCCGCGCTGTGCTCGATAGTGCCCGTGACCCGCATTTGCGCACTCCTGCCGCCTGGGGTCTTTCGTGGGTCTGGAATCATCCTCAGGTGACGATGCTGCTTTCGGGTATGACCGATATCGCGCAGGTGGATGAGAACGCGGTGTTGGCCGATCGGGCCCTGCCGGATTCGATGACTGCCAACCAGCTCGACACGATCGCGCACGTGCTGGATGAGTTTGAAAAATCGAATCGCGTGCCCTGCACGGGATGCGGCTATTGCATGCCGTGCCCTAAAGGCATCAATATCCCTGGATGTTTTGCCGCCTACAACGCGAGCTATGCGCACAGCTGGTTTACGGGGCTGTCGCAATACTTTACGGCGAGTGCGGTGCGCACGAGCGAGCCCAAGCTGGTGAGCAATTGCGTCAAGTGCGGCAAATGCGCGCGCCACTGCCCGCAGCATATCGATATCCCCGAGCGTCTCGATGACGTGCGCCGACGCTTCCAGCCGGGCCCCGTAACGGCCATGCTTAAAGTCTTCGGCAAAACGCGCTCCTCGTGACCCTTTTATAACTTGCGCTGGAATAGTTCCTGCTTGCGGCAGAATAGGGCTTAAACAGGGACTATTCCACCGCAACTGAAGGGGGCTGTCGTGGGCCATCGGGATTCATGTAATGATTCGCGTGGGGTTCGTTGGGGCATTTTGGGCGCTGGGCACATTTCTCATCGATTTGCATCGTCGCTCAAGAAGGTCGACGGGGCACGGCTGGTGGCTGCGGCCGGCCGCACTCCTGCACATGTCGAGGAATTTTGCCGAGCGTTTTCGATTGATGCTGCGCATGGCCATGCCTCGGTCGACGATAACGGCGATGCGGCTTATGACGCGCTGATTGCCGACCCCGATGTCGACGCAATTTACTTGGCTCTTCCGCATGGCATGCATACGCGTTGGGCCTGTCGCGCGCTGTGCGCCGGAAAGGCCGTGCTGTGCGAAAAGCCGGCCGTTTTGAGTGAGGAAGAGGCTCTCTCGATTGCCTCCACCTCTCGCGAGCGCGGCGTGCTGTTTATGGAGGCGATGAAGAATCGGTTTTGCCCGATGCGCACTCGCGTGAAGGACTTGCTTGCGTCGGGTGAGCTTGGCCGTATTGTCTCGATTGAAAGCGTGCAAAAGATCGATTACGGCGAGTCTCCTTCGGGCTATCTGCTTGATCCGTTGCAGGGCGGCTGTCTATATGACATGGGCTGCTATGCAGTCGGTTGGTTTGAGGATTTGCTCGCGGGCGCTTGCGAGGTTTCGTCCCGTGAAGTTCGCTGGCGTGACGTATCGGGCGGGCGCGTCGATTGGGCCGACGAGATCCATATGAGCGTCGGCGGTATACCCATTCATATGGTGTGCGACGGCGAAGCAACATATGAAAGCCGCTTAACGATTGCCTGTGAGCGGGGCTCGTTGGAAATCGAGCGGCTCCATCGCCCCGAGCTCGCTCATGTGAAGTATTCCGACGGTCGAGTACTCGAAATCGATGCACCATTTGAAGTCGATGATTTTTACGGTGAGGCGTCGCATGCGACGCAGCTCATTCAGGCGGGGAAACTCGAAAGCCCCATCATGTCCCTAGCCGCCACACAGCGCTGTGCGCACATCATCGATGCGATTCGCTTGAAACTTTAGGGTGTGGGGCTCGGCGGACCGTGCCCCTGATGCCCCTTTTATAACTTGCGGTGGAATACGGTCTGTTTGCGCCAAAATAAGGCACCAATAGACCGTATTTCACCGCAACTGATGAGGGGGAGTTGGAGATGCTGACGATCGGGTGTCATCTTTCGACGACGAAGGGCTATCGGGCAATGGGGGAGACGGCGTTGTCCATTGGCGCCGATACCTTTGCATTCTTTACGCGCAACCCGCGCGGTGGCAAGGCAAAAGACCTTGACATGGATGACGTGGCGGCTCTGCGCGAGCTTATGGCGCAAAACGACTTTGGACCGCTGGTGGCGCATGCCCCGTATACCTATAACCCCTGCTCCGCTAAGGAGCGGGCGCGCGAGTTTGCCTTGGAGGCTATGGCGGAAGATTTGCAGCGTCTGGAAGCGCTGCCCGGCAACTACTACAACTTCCATCCTGGCGCGCATGTGGGACAGGGGGCAGACGCCGGCATTCAGATGATTGTCGACACGCTGTGCCAGGTGATGTTTGAGGGGCAGCAGACGACGGTATTACTCGAGACCATGGCAGGAAAGGGCACCGAGGTGGGCCGTAGCTTTGAAGAACTGGCGTGCATTATCGAGGGCGTTGCCGCCAAGCGCCCAGAGCTGTCCGATAAGCTGGGCGTTTGTTTGGACACCTGCCATGTGAGCGATGCCGGCTACGACATCATCCATGATCTGGACGGCGTACTCGACGAGTTCGATCGTGTGGTGGGTATCGAGCGCCTGCGCGCCGTGCATATCAATGACTCCAAGAACCCTTGTGGCGCCCATAAAGATCGTCACGAGTGCATCGGCAAGGGATATCTTGGCAGCGAGGAATTTGGTGGCGGTATGCAGGTTATGCAGAATATTGTATCGAATGGCCGTTTGCGTTCGCTGCCGTTTATTTTGGAGACTCCGAACGAACTTGCAGGTTATGCAGCTGAAATTAGACTATTAAGGTCATTGCAGCAGTAATGACTGTCACAAAGTAGAGTATTCCATTCACGTTATGGGTTTGTTTCAATCAGTTTTCTCATTGCAGATTCGTAATTCCGGGTGCATAATAGCCAACAGTTTTTGCAGACCTCTGAATCAAACGAGGTCACCGGAAGGAGACTGATTATGAAGCTGAAGAAGCTTGGCGCATTTGCCGCCACGGGTGCTATGGCACTCGCCCTTGCTCTGACGGGCTGCGGTTCGTCCAACGCCACCTCTGGTTCTGATGCCGGTTCCAGCAGCTCTGACGACGCTAAGGTCGAGAAGGTCGACGGCTCCAAGGAGTACGCGCTCGTCAAGGACGGCACGCTGACCGTCGGCACCTCTGCCGAGTACGCGCCGTTTGAGTACAAGGATGACAACGGCGACTACCAGGGCTTTGACCTTGAGCTCATCAAGGCTATCGGTGACAAGCTGGGTCTGGATGTCGAGTACGTCAACAATGACTTTGACACGCTGGTTCCGGGCGTCGCTTCGGGCGCCAAGTATGACGTTTCCATCGCGGCTATCACCGACACGCCCGAGCGTGAGAAGGAAGTCACTTTCTCTGATTCCTACTACATGGACGATCAGGCTATCGTGACCAAGGTCGATAACACCGACATCACGGCCGACAACTACAGCGAGAAGCTCAACAACGCCGACGCTACCATCATCGTCCAGTCTGGCTCGACCGCCGAGGCCTTTGCCCAGGAGAACTTCCCCAAGGCCAAGATCGTCCCCTACAAGGACGCCACCGAGTGCTTCAGCGCCCTGCAGTCCGATAAGGGCGACGCCGTAGTCACCAACCGCTCCGTTGCGAGCCAGCTGACCGCCGAGCAGTTCAACACCTGCCAGACCATCAAGCAGATCAGCACCGGCGAGGAGTACGCCATCGCCATCAACCAGGGCAACACCAAGCTCAAGGACGACATCAACCAGGCCATCAAGGACCTGACCGACGACGGTACCGTCGACGCCCTCATGGCTAAGTACAACATCAAGTAAAATAACTACTTGATTGCGCGCGGGCCCTTTCCGTTTTGGCGGAGAGGGCCTTTGCGCTTCTCTTGACGGAGAGCGTTTCCGTCTCGTTTTGCCGGCAACTTCTACGATAGGAGCCACCTTGTCTCGACTGAATAAAGGGGCCGCGGAGCAGCGTTTTCCACTGTCCGCCTTGCTCCAAAAGCTAGCCTGCGTCATGGCCGTGGCGCTCGCGCTGGTGTGCGCGGGGGCATATGCGCCCACGACCGCTCAGGCGCTTGAGACCGCAAAGATTACCGCCCGACCCAACACCGGTTCGGGCAGCGATGTGGTCGGCGGCACCGAGACGCGCATTACCTGGGAAGTTCAGGCCGATGCCGACGAGGAACTGAGCGGTCTTTCTTTGACGTTTGTCGACGGCACGACGTTTGGTACCGATGACACGCGATTGACGATGCTCTCGGGCGAGGACCTCATGGATCGTACGCCCATGAAGCCCACGTGCAAGGCTGACGGCCAGACGCTCAAGATTGACTTTGGCGAGACGGCGCCTGCCGGCGGCTTTTTCCGTGTCGAGGTTTACGGCGTGACCTTCCCCGTCGAGGGCGGCGATGAGGCCTTTAGCGGCACCTATACGCTCGCCGACGGGTCGACCAAGAAGATCTCCAAGATTCCGTCGGTGGAGATCAAGGGAGTGACGGCCTTCGATAACTTCCTGGCTGACCTTAAAGAGCAGCCGTGGGTCGAGGCGTGGAACTCCAATATGTTCCTGCGCCTGTTCCTGAACCCGGTCATTTTGGTCCAGAGCCTGCCGATCGTCTTCAAGGGCTTCCTTATGTCGCTCTCGATCGTGCTCATGGCATTTCCGTTGGCCATTCCCTTTGGCTTTGCGCTGTCGCTCATGCGCATTTCCAAGTCGCGCATCCTTCGCTGCCTTGCCGGCATCTATGTGAATATCATCCGCGGCACGCCGGCGTTCTTGCAGATCTACATTGCGTTCTTTGGCTTGCCGCTGGCCGGTGTCAAAGTGGACGACTATGTGCTGGGTGTTATCGTCATGGCCATGAACTCGTCTGCGTACCTGTGCGAGATCTTCCGTGCCGGTATTCAGTCGATCCCCAAGGGTCAAAACGAGGCTGCTCGCTCGCTGGGCATGAATGCCTTCCAGACGCTGCTCTATGTCATGATTCCGCAGACGTTCCGCAATGTCCTGCCTACGCTGACCAGCGAGTTCATCCTGCTCTACAAGGACACGTCGCTGCTTGCCGCCGTGGGTGTCGTCGAGATCGTCATGAACGCCCGCACCATCGTGGCCACGACGGGCTCCATCACGCCGTATGTGGTTGCCGCTCTGTTCTATCTGGTCATTACCCTGCCGCTTGCGCGCTTGGTGAGCGGTCTTGAGGCGAGGCTTTTGGGCACGGCCGAGACCAAGAAGAAGCGTCCCACCAAGAGCGCCGGACAGGTTGTCGCGACGCCCGCCGATCATATCGCCGGTCTGTAAGGAGGTCCTGTCATGAGTGAAACGAATTCCAACGAGGTCGTTGTCAGCATCAAGAACCTCCAAAAGGCTTTTGGCGATAACGTGGTCCTGCGTGATATCGATCTGGACGTGTACAAAGGTGAGGTCGTTGTGGTCCTGGGCCCCTCGGGCTCGGGCAAGTCGACGATGCTTCGCTGCATCAATCGCCTGGAGCATCCCACGAGCGGCTCGATTGTCGTTGAGGGCGTGGATGTGTGTGCCAAGGGCGTCGACCTCAATAAGGTACGTACGCACTTGGGCATGGTGTTTCAGCAGTTCAACCTGTTCCCGCACCTGTCGGTTAAAAAGAACGTCATGCTTGCGCAGCAAAAGGTGCTCAAGCGCAGTAAGGAAGAGGCCGAGAAGATCGCCATCGAGGAGCTGACCAAGGTCGGCCTGGCCGAGCGCATCGATTTTATGCCGAGTCAGCTTTCGGGCGGCCAGCAGCAGCGCGTGGCCATCGCCCGCGCCCTGTCGATGAACCCGCACGTGATGCTCTTTGACGAGGCCACGTCGGCGCTCGACCCCGAGCTCGTCCGCGATGTATTGGGCGTCATGCGCGACCTGGCACGTGACGGTATGACCATGATCGTGGTGACCCACGAGATGGGCTTTGCTCGCGACGTCGCCGATCGCGTCGTCTTTATGGACGGCGGCGTTATCGTGGAAGAGGGCACGCCGAGCGAGGTCTTCGACCACCCCAAGAGCGAGCGCACCAAGGCGTTCTTGGGCAATATCTCGTAGCCGGTTGATGTAACTGCCGTTGCAAAAGAGCGGGGCTGGACTTGAATCCAGCCCCGCTCTTTTGTAGGGATGGGGATGCGCTTTGATGCAGGCTCTCTTGGAGGCCCTGGGTTCGTTACGCGAGCTCGGCTCCGAGGGCCTTGCAAGCGGTCTCGCCCTCGTCGTCGGGCGCGTCGTAGCAGATGGTGGAGTCCACGACGTTGACGCCCGCCTCGTCGGCGTCCGCCTTCCAGTTGTCCATCCATTCGCCCTCGGCCCACGAATAAGAGCCAAAGAGGACGACCTTCTTGTCGCCGAGGGTCTCCTTGACCTCATCCCACATGGGCTGGAACTCATCGTATTCAAGCTCCTCGGAACCCATGGCGGGGCAGCCGAAGGCGAAGGCATCATATTCGGCGACCTTGTCGGCAGAGAAGTCGGCGCAGGAGATGACCTCTGCCTCGGCGCCGGCACCGGTTGCGCCCTCGGCAACGAAGTTTGCCATGGCCTCGGTGTTGCCTGTACCGCTCCAGTAGACGACTGCGATCTTGCTCATATGTCTTCCTTTCGGTTGTGCGGCGTGCGGCCGCGTTTTGTATGCTCTATCGGGTTGCCTGGACAAGTTGTCCCAGAGTGCAGCCCTGTTGATAGATGTAGGTAAGGTATTGCGTGCATGCGCGATAGGAATCGAAGGTCGTGAGCGCCTGCTCAACGTTTGTGTATACCTTCCATGCGCCAAAGACCTTATAGTTTTCGCCGTGCTGGACGATAAACTGATGGACATCTTCGTAGGGATAGCCCAAAAAATAGCCAATTTCGTGGGGGAACTCGCACATGCACCCCGTATCGCAGTGCCTATTTCGCGCGAGCGCGCAGACGCTGCCGTCATAGGCGCTCTCTGCGGCATTGCTGCTTGCCAGCGTGATGCGCGCGGCGAGATGCACCAGGGACGCGGGCAGGTTGTGGACATCGTAACCTTCGGCGGCAAGCGCCGTCGTGGCGCGGGGGTCGGAGAGGTATCGCATGAGGTCTGCAGGGCGGTACACATAGATGAGCGCTCCGCAGGGGCGCCAGACCAAAACGCTCATATGGATCCCGAGTGGCTGGAGCTCGCGGTTGCATTGGGCTATGACGGCGAGCAGGCGAGAGCGTCGCTCTTCGATATGGGCGGCGCTGGGTTTTCCGTTTTGGTTGGCGTAAACGCCGGGATAGGTAAAGAGCGAAGCCGGCTTGATACCTGCGAGCGTAGGGGAGCAGTTGCGCACGACAGCCGTTTGGTATGTTGGGATGTCAATGGTTCGAGTCACGATGCCCCTTTCGGGTCCTCAGTTGTTAGCCTAGGAAAACTTATACACGAAAGTAAGCCATGGTCAACAAAAAAGTTTGAAGAGGGAAACTAATTGACCGAACAGACATAATTTTGGGTTAAGATGGGGACACCCCATGGGGGTATCTAGATAGGGCTACTTGAAAGGGGAACGCATGAGTGACTTGCTCAGCCCTGCGAATTTCATCGTGCTGGCCGTCATTGCCGTCGGCATGTTTTTTGGACTGCGTCGCATTGCCGCTTCGACACACGGGAAGAGTTGTTGCAGCGATGGTGCGAGCGGCAAGAAGGCCAAAAAGGTTGTTGTGGTGGATACCGATGCGTCACACTATCCCTATAGCGATGAGCTGCTCATCGGCGGCATGAGCTGTGACGGCTGCGCTCAGAACGTAGCCAATGCCCTCAATGCGCTGGATGGTGTGTGGGCTACGGTAACGTACGCGGACCACACAGCGCGCGTGCGCTCCAAGCGGCCGATCGATCGCGGTGTCCTTGAGGCTGCCGTGAGAGATGCGGGCTACTACGTCATGACGCTGTAAGCGTCGCTCTGGATGCGCTTCCTTGGCTAGGCTCGTCCGCGCAGTTCGATGTCTTGGATGTCGTCGAAGTCGATGGCGATGTCTCGGAGCTTGAGGAGCTTGAAGGCGGGGAGCGCCTCGTCGAGGATGCCGGTGCGGCTGCGATAGCCGTATGTATCGTAATAGGTGACACGAACCAAGTCGCCACGTTTGAGACCCTCGAGTTTTTTAGAAAGCACGAGGGCTTTTTCTTCCGTGAGCTCACGTTTTGGCTCGACGGTGATTTCCTGCTTGCGCACGAGTTCGTAGTATCCCGTGAGGGCGGCAAAGGGCATAAACTGTGCGGCGCGGTTGGCGCGCACGGCACCGTTCGCAGTGAGGTTGGGGTCGGCGGCGCGGCGTCTGCCCTCGGGGTCCGCCAGGCGCTCGAAGGCGGTCGGCGGGCGCACGGGCTGTTGTTTGGGTTTAGGCACGATGTCCTCCTACCTGATCGTTGCGTTCGCGTGCGGTGGCGCCGGCGGTAAAGCTTAATCCCTTGACGAGCGCGTTCTTGCCGTACTTGCCCTTCACGGCCAGGACGGCGCGCGCCAGGTCGCGCTCGCGCTCATCGGCCTTAACATCGCTAAACAGATCGATGGTGGCAAATTCCTCGGGCATGAGGTTGCCAAATCCCAGGTTGATGCGCTTGACCGGTCGTTTGGGATCGACAGTCTGCGCCCAGAGCTCATCGAAATAGCCCATGATCCTCTTAAACGAATTGGTGCGCTCGGGCAGCTTGCGGGATGTATTGGAATGTGCGAACAGCGCAGCATAGCCACCACGCGGTTTGCCGCCGTGCTCTCCCACAAAGATGCCGTCGATTGCCTGTGCTTCGCGCACCAGGCGGTGCCGTTCGTCATCGCGTTGGACGGGCTTGGGCGCACGGGGTGCGAGCTCGGGGCCGGCGGTTGCGGCGGGTTCGATGCTCGACGTGCTTGAACGCAAATGCCCGCATCCGTCTACATATTGCGCTGTGCCGCTGGCGTCGAGACGGCGTATGTCGGCGCGCTCGCTCGCGTAGCCTACAAAGAGCGAGATGCTGTCGCACACCACGTGCTTATCGACTAAGTCCAACACGGCGTTGTCGACCATCTCACGCAAGACGGTGTAGGCCTGCTCGTAGGCATAGCCTTTCGATAACACTTGCCCCGTGGTTGTTGAGGTTGCCTGCGGGCGATAGGCCTGAATATCGGCGATAGTTGTCGGCTCGCGCCCAAAGGCGTGGTCGATAAGATACTCGGCATTGACGCCGAGCTCGTCGTAGAGCAGGTTTTCGTCGAGCGCCGCGACGCCCATCAGATCGTAGACGCCGTATTTTTCGAGTCGTGCTGCCACGCCGGGCCCGATGCCCCAGATGTCGGTGATGGGGCGGTGAGGCCAGATTTCCTTGCGAAAGGTCTCGTCGTCGAGTATGCCGATGCGGCTGGGTACGTGCTTGGCGGTAATGTCGAGCGCTACCTTGGCTTGGAATAGGTTGGGGCCGATGCCGACCGTCGCCGTGATGCCGGTGCGCGCGAGGACCTCATCGCGCAACATGCAGGCAAAGCCTTTGGCATTAGTGTGGTAGAGGTCTAGATAGGGCGTCACGTCGATAAAGCATTCGTCGATTGAATAGACGTGAATGTCTTGCGGGCTCACGTATTCCAGATAGATGCCGTAGATTTGCGCCGACACTTCCATGTAATGCTGCATGCGCGGTACGGCCTTGATGTAGTCGATGCCGTCGGGAATCTCGAACAGACGGCAGCGGTTGTGTATCCCGAGGTCCTTCATGGCCTGTGTGATGGCGAGGCAGATGGTCGTGCGCCCGCGCGATTCGTCGGCAACGACCAGGTTGGTGGTGAGCGGATCGAGCCCACGGTCGACGCACTCGACGCTGGCATAAAACGTCTTGAGGTCGATGCAGATATAGGTGTGCTGCTCGTGCGCCATCCGTGTCCCTTCATCAAACACATGTTCTTATCGAATACCTGTTCGATAATACCCGCTCGTCCGGACGTCGTCAAAACCTGTCAAAAAGGGACTGGTTTGTTTTGGTAGGTATGGTCGTGCGGTTGGATCGGGTTTTAACGCAGCTCTAAAGAGTGCGAAACAGCTCGGAAAACCTCGCTTCGTAGCATGAGCCTAACGATTGATACCGCCTATACGCACGGAAGGGTTGTGGAAAAGATGGTCAATTATGGGTTTGGTATGCCGACGCGCCTTGTTGCGGATGGAGACGTGGCTCGCTGGTGCGGACGATTGGTCGCTCACTACGGTGGCACCAAGGCGCTGGTCGTGTTGGGCAGTGACAAACATACGCACGATGAGCTCGTCTCGGCGGCGCTCGGCTCGCTTGATCGAGCTCTGCTCGAACGCGTGCTTTTTCGCTGCGGCTTGGTCGGGGGCGATGGGGGAGACGATTTGGTCGATGAGGCCGTAGCCCTGGCGACCGACGAAGGCGTGGACTTTGTCCTGGCGATTGGCGATGCCGATACTGCCGGCTTTGCGCGCGAGCTCGCGCGTCGCATGGCGGCGCTCGATGCCGGCGAAGACGGCTTTGTGCCTTATGGATGCATTGTCTCGGAGGGCAAGGTGCCTGCTGTCGTGGGCACCGGCGAGGTTCCCGTTTTTGCCATTATCGCGCCCGAACTGCTGGAGGGCATCGGGTCTCCTCTGCGTGAGTTACTCGGTAGCGTCTGCGCCGCGGCCTAATATTTGCCATAAAAGGACGGGTTATTTTTGGTTGGTAAAGCGTTTGACCTGCCAAAATAAGCCTGTCCCTTTTTGATCGGTTGCCGTTTGGGGGCCGATTGGCAACGCTCGCTGATTGTAGTCTTGACCTGCGCTAGAATAGTGGCATCTGAATGTCCGGGCGCATGGAGGCGTGCGCCCGTATGCTGAGGAGGACTCTATGGCAACTGTTGCCGCACCTATCGATGCTACGTCGACTGCCGCTTGGAAGGCACTCGAGGCTCATCAGGAGAAGCTCGAGGCCGATGGTATCGACCTCAAGGCCTGGTTCGCTGCCGATGCCGAGCGCGTGAACAAGCTGAGCTTTGACGCCGGTGACCTGCACTTCGATCTGTCGAAGAACCTGGTGACCGATGAGACCGTCAAGCTGCTGTGCGATCTTGCCCGCGAGGTGAAGCTCGAGGAGCGCCGCGACGCCATGTTCTCCGGCGAGCACATTAACACCACCGAGGACCGCGCCGTCCTGCACACCGCGCTTCGCCGCCCCGCAACCGAGAGGGGCCAGCTCATCGTCGACGGCCAGGATGTCGTCGCCGACGTGCACGAGGTCCTCGACCGCATGTATGCCTTCGCCGAGCGCGTGCGCTCCGGTGAGTGGAAGGGCGTTACCGGCAAGAAGATCGAGCACCTGGTGTCCATCGGCATCGGTGGCTCCGATCTGGGCCCGGTCATGGCCTACGAGGCTCTGCGTCCCTATGCCGACGCCGGTATCGACTGCCGCTATATCTCCAACATCGACCCCAACGACCAGGCCGAGAAGCTTAAGGGCCTGGATCCCGAGACCACGCTCGTGATCATCGTCTCCAAGACCTTCACCACGCTCGAGACCCTCACCAACGCCCGCGAGGTCAAGACCTGGATGCTCGAGCAGCTCAAGGCCCAGGGCGCCATCGACGGCTCCGATGAGCAGAACGCCGAGGCCGTGGCAAAGCACTTCGTCGCCGTTTCCACCGCACTCGAGAAGGTTGAGGCCTTCGGTATCGACCCCGCCAACGCCTTCGGCTTCTGGAACTGGGTCGGCGGCCGCTACTCCGTCGACTCCGCCGTGGGCCTGTCGCTGATCGTCGTGCTCGGTCCCGAGCGCTTCCAGCAGTTCCTCGAGGGCTTCCACGCTATCGACGAGTACTTCTGCAACACGCCGCTCGAGAACAATGCCGTTGCGCTGATGGGCCTGCTCAACGTCTGGTACGTCAACTTCTTCGGTTCCAAGAGCCACGCCGTGCTGCCGTACTGCCAGTACCTGCACCGCTTCCCGGCCTACCTGCAGCAGCTCACCATGGAGTCCAACGGCAAGCATGTCCGTTGGGACGGCAGCGCCGTGACTTCCGACACCGGTGAGATCTTCTGGGGCGAGCCCGGCACCAACGGCCAGCATGCCTTCTACCAGCTGCTGCACCAGGGCACCGTGGTGGTTCCGGCCGATTTCATCGCCTTCGCCAATACTGCCAACCCCGCAACCGACGGCGGCCAGGATGTCCACGAGCTGTTCCTGGGCAACTTCCTGGCCCAGACCAAGGCGCTCGCCTTTGGCAAGACGGCCGACGAGGTCCGCGCCGAGGGCACGCCCGAGCAGATCGTCCCCGCCCGCTGCTTTGAGGGCAACCGTCCGACGACCTCGATCTTCGGCGACACGCTGACCCCGTTCGCGCTCGGCGAGCTCATCGCCCTGTACGAGCACATCACGTTTGTCGAGGGTACGGTCTGGGGCATCGATTCCTACGACCAGTGGGGCGTCGAGTTGGGCAAGCAGCTTGCCAAGCAGATCACCCCTGCCTTCCACGACGATGCCGCCAAGGCCGAGCAGGACGCTTCGACCCAGGCGCTCATCGAGTTCTATCGCGCGCATCGCAAGTAGTCGCTGCTGTTAACGCATCGCGCCTTATAGTCAGGGGCCCGTATCCCATCGGATGCGGGGCCCTTTGCTTTGCCGTGGCCCCGGGGTGCACGGCCTTTATGGATCTTCGCCGGGGCGCCGCGCGCTGCGAGGCCCTGCGCCTAGAGCTCGGCCTCCGCATGGCCTCGCTGCGCCTCGGGCAGCTCCCCGAAGAGCGGATGGTCTTCGAGCCTAAAGCGCTCGACCTGTTCGGGAGTGCGACCGCGTACAAAGAGCCACGAGCGATCGATCGGCGTCGCCATGAGCGTGCTGGGCAGCGCGTCGGCGCGGTCGGAAAACACCCGGGCACTCTCGGGATCCTGGAACGCCAGCACCAGATGCGTGTCACAGTTGCCCATGATGGAGCGTGCGCGTGCCTCGCCATAGAGCGCATCGAGCTGGTTGGTCGACTGCAGCAGCAGCGTTGCCCAGATGTTGCGGCTTCGGATAATCGAGAGCACGTTGTCGATCTGGGGGATCTGCAGATTTGCGAAGTCATCGAGCATAAAGCGCACGGGCACGGGCAGGCTGCCGTCGGGCTGCCTATCGGCCTCACGAATGAGGCCCATAAACGCCTGCGAAATAAAGAGGCCGGTCAGCGGATCGAGATTGCGGTCAATATCGCTCACGGTTACAAACAGGGCGCAGGGGGTGTGTCCCATAGAAGCGAAGTCCACCTGATGGCACTCACGATAGAGCTGTGCCGCACCGTCGAATCCCAGACACATGACCTTTTCGGCAAGGATGCCGACGATGCTCGCGTGCATGCGCTCGGCATTTTGCGTAATGGCGTAGCGCCGCCATAGCGAGAGGGCATAGCTTTGGGGGTCGGTCGTGATCAGGTCGTCAAACAATCGACCCGTGGCACCGTCCTGCAGGTGTTCGATCAGCTTGATGACCGAGCTGATCGTCTGCTCGTCGGCGGGTAGCTGTTCGGTGACGTAGGCGATAAGACACGACAGCAGGTTTGCCGCCGCATGATCCCAAAAAGGCTGGTTGTTGTCCTCGATGGGGCAGATGGCCTTTGCCACCGAGAGGATGTCCTGCTGGTTGGGCCTGCCGTCCGCCTTGCGGCGAATGTGCCTCAGGGGGTTGTAGCCGCAGCGCTCGATGCCGGGCGCAAGGGCCGGGACGGTGTTGAGGTCGGCGAAGTTGAGACATTGCACGCGGTAACCGTGGGCTGCCAGCACGGGTCCCACTTCGCGACAGAGCGTGCCTTTGGTGTCGAGCACGATGTAGCTTGCGTTCATTTGCAGCAGGTTGGGCTTGAGGACGTTTCGGGTCTTGCCGGCTCCCGAGGGGCCGATCACAAGTGCGTTGTTGTTGAGTCCCGTTTGGCGGGTGTCGCAGGAAAGCGTTCGATCCTTGGCTAGGATGGTGGACGATGCGGACTCAGATGCGGCGAGGCGGTTGGCGAGGTTAGACATGGGCGACCTCCTTGGTGGTCGAGAGGATTTCGTGGGCAAAGCCGAGCTCGACGGCGCGCTCGGCCGAAAGGTAGGTGTCTTTTGCAGTGAGGGACTGGATGCGCTTGGGCGTGAGGCCGCTGCGGTCCGAGAGGATTTGCGTGAGGGTCTTGCGGGTCTGCATGAGACGCCGGCTGGTTTCCTGCAGCGCAAGTGCCGAGCCGCCTGCCCCCTGGGGAATCAGCGGGTCGTGAATCATGAGCTCTGCATGGGGTGCCATACGGCGATCGTCGCCGCCCATAAAGATCACGGCGCCCATGGACGCGGCGAATTCCAGACAGACGGTGCGGATGGGGCACGATGCGAGGCGCATGGCGTCATAGATCGCAAGACCCGATCGCACGCTTCCGCCGGCGCTGGCGACAAATATGGTGATGGGGCGGCTGGGGTCGGTGGCATCGAGCAGGCGGATCTGCTGGCATAGGTCGTGGGCCATCGGGGTTTCGATGTTTCCCATGACGGAGAGCTCGCGACGGGCGAGCATCTCATCGTAAATGCTGGTGAGCGTGATACCTCGGGCGGATTCACGCATGGTGAGGGGGCTGATGATGGGGGAATGATTGGTGTCCATGAGGACTCCTTTCTGTTGGTTGTGTTGTGGAATAGGATTGTTGCCCGCGGAGGGGCTGGCGGGCTACAGGGTTCGTCCGAGCCTGAGATCGAGCTCGGTTGTGGGGCAGGCTGCCTGTTCGTGCGGCTCGCAAGCGCCAAGGGCTCCAAAGCGATGGAGCGTTGCGGCGGGCGTGGTGTAGGCGAGCCGCAGCTGATGCTCGACAGGGGCACATCCGTCATTTTTGTAATGAGCCGCGTAGTACTGCGCGATGCTGGCGTTCATCTCGCTGCCATTGCGATGGCGCTCAAACTGGCGTCTGCAGGTCTCGATGATCTTTGCTACCGACTTGGGTGCCGTCGCGGGAACAAGGGCGAGATAGCCCTCAAATAGCTCGTTGATGTTCAGGAGGCACAGCAGGTCGATCAGCGTCCTTATGGCTGCTCCCTCGGCGGAAAAGTGCGCGGTCATGCGGTTATATCGGTTGCGGTCGACGATGGCCGCATGGGGTCTTGGAGTTTTCTGCCCCGTGATCCCGGGCTTATGCCGCGCCTGTGTATTGAGCTCGACGTTGCAGCGCTTGAGGCCGTCCAACGGAAGGAACAGTGCGGTGCGCAGGGTGTTCCGCTTGCTTTCGAGTTCATGACGCTCGTCGGGTTCCCATTCGAGCTTGAGTTTCGTGTCGAGTGCCGTAAGCATATGGGCTAGGCAGCCTACGGTAAGAACGTACGAATCGTTGTCGCGTTTTGGGGCATAGGGGTCTGTCAGCTTGCGAATGTCGGGGTCGCCCATGATCTTTGTGCAGCGCTTCAGCAGTTGAGGGTGGTCGGCCAAGATCGTCGCGAGCGGTAGCGACGCGTAGTTCTTGATGGTCGCGGCGGCAAAGGCGGCGTCATATTCGTTTGCATATGCTCGCTCAATGCGGGCATCCAAAATGCTTTTCTTATCGCCGTCTTCAGCGTGGTGGTTTGTCATAGCTTCTCCAATCGGTTGATGTTCGTGCTGTTTGTTGATGTGTTGGTTGTCGTGAGTGATGTGCTTGCCGTGGGTGATGTGCTGACGTTGGGGTGCTATGCGGTTTTCAATGAGCCCGTGAGGCAGTTGCTGCAGGGGCGGGATGGAACGGCCCATGCAAGGCGGAAGGCATCGTGCTCAAAATCGAGACAGCAATGCCCTGGGTGCCTCACATGTGGCAGTTACCTCATTAAGTTGTCATTGCGTTTGGGGTTGTACTTTGCCGATCTTCCTTCTCTTACACGCTGAAAACTGAAACTGAATATGCTCGATCAAACGATGACCACCGGAGCGGCCATCTTTAAAGTACGTTCGTTTTGCTGATTTGACAAGAACTAATTTTGAAATTTTTTTCTACGGGATGAAATGAGGTCGGTGGGACGGCCGCGTTTAGCGTCGCCAGCTTGGTATGTGGTGGCTCGGCGTTTGGGCTGGAGCGACTGAGCCCCGAGATGGCGTCCCGTTCATGTTCGAGACAATATGACTTTTTGCCCGTTGCAAACGGAGTCGCGGTGGGTGTTCTGTATGATGACTCAGACAAGGTTGTTCAATGACAGGGAGGCATATATGGCAATCAAAGCCATCGCGATGGATATCGACGGTACGCTCACCAACGACCAGAAAGTGATTAGCCCGCGCACGCGCGAGAAGCTGCTCGCGGCGCAGGAGTCGGGCATTAAGCTCATTTTGGCTTCGGGCCGTCCCGCATGGGGACTGCACGCCTTGGCGCAGGAACTCGACCTTCAGAACCATGATGGTCTGCTAGTTGCCTTTAATGGCGCGCACGTGGTCGACGCTCAGACCGATGAGGTCCTTTTTGACCAGGCCATGCCGGCTGACGAACTGCACTGTCTGATTGATCACCTGCGTAATTTTGACGTTATCCCTATGATTTCGCTCGGTCGCGATTTGCACGTCGAGGACTCGTACCATTGCATGATCACGCTGCCTGACGGCTCGCAGAAGAATATCGTCAAGTATGAGCGCGACGCGTGCGATCTTAAGATTCGCGAGGTGGAGAGCCTGCATGAGGTCGCTGATGCTTATCCCGTGGACAAGCTGCTCACTGCGGGCGACCCGGCCTATCTGCAAGCGCATCACGAGGAGATGTATGCGCCCTTTAAGCAGACGCTTTCGGGCATGTTTACGGCTGACTGGTACTTTGAGTACACGGCGCCCGGTATCGACAAGGCCCGTGCGCTCGAGGGTGCCCTGCCCAAGCTCGGCATCGATGCCAGTGAGGTCGTATCGTTTGGCGACGGCCAGAACGACAAGTCCATGATTGAGTGGGCCGGCACCGGTGTTGCCATGGGCAACGCCGTCGATGAGGTTAAGGCTGTGGCCCAGATGGTGACCGCCAATAACAACGAAGACGGTATTGCGGTGGCGCTGGATAAGCTGCTGGGTTAGAATCGCCGATAATGCATGGTTCGGGCGCCTGCTTACAGGTGCCCTTTTGTTAGGGGGGTGCCGTGTCCGCATTTCCGTTCGACGCCGTTATCTTTGACATGGACGGCGTGATTGTCGATACCGAGTATTACTACCTGGGCGAGACTGCCGCGTTTGCCAAGGAGCTTGGGCTTAATCTGACTCAAGAGGAGTTGAATGGGCAGGTCGGTACCTCGCATCAGTTCTTCCTGCATATGCTGGTCGATTGGTTTGAGCGCGCCGGTAAGGGGCATTTTACTGGCGAGGAAGCGTTGGCCCGTTGGGACGAGTGGGCGCATAAGCGTCCGCGCGACTATCAGGCTTTGATTAACCCAGGCGCCGTGGATACGATTCGAGAGCTGCCGCGCCGTGGCGTTCGCGTGGCGCTTGCTAGCTCGTCTCCGATGGATAGCATCGAGGAAGTGCTCAATGCGTGCGGGCTGTCGGATGCCTTTGAGTATGTGGTGAGCGGCGAGCAGTTTAAGGAGAGCAAGCCCGAGCCCGACATCTACCTGCATGCGCTGGACCTGCTGGGGCTGCCCGCGAATCGCTGCTGCTGCGTTGAGGATTCGGTGCCTGGCATCACTGCCGGCAAGCGAGCCGGCCTGACAGTCATTGCCAAGCGCGAGGAGCGCTTTGGCTTTAGCCAGGATGCCGCGGACAAGATTATCGACCAGCTGCCGGAACTGCTGGAACTCGCGTAGATCCTGGGCGGTACTGCTGTCACAACAGTGGTTCCGTTGACATAAGAGAGAGGTGGCGTCATGGCATTTAACGTGAGCGCACTGGGGTTTGGCGACAACGTCGTCGACCGCTACGAGCATATCCACACAATGTATCCGGGTGGCAATGCGGTGAACTTTGCCGTGTATGCCAAGAAATGCGGAGCCGCGCGCTCCGCGTATATGGGCATCTTTGGTAATGACGCTGCTGCCGAGCATGTCATTGCAAGTCTTGAGGATGAGGACGTTGAACTAGCCAAATGCAAGCAGCTCATCGGCGAGAACGGTGCTGCACGCGTTACTGTGGTCGATGGTGACCGTGTATTTCTTGGCTCCAACGAGGGCGGTATCCGTGGCGATGCGCGCCATGTGCTCGATCGTTTTGATCTGGCGTATATGAAACAGTTTGATGTGGTCCATTCGGGTAACTACTGCTTTACCGAGCGCGAGCTGCCTAAGCTGAAGGCAGCGGGTATTACCGTTTCGTTTGACTTCTCGGACGATTCGACCGACGAGTACTACGAGCAGATTGCTCCCTACGTTGACTTCGCGTTCTTTAGCGCGGCAGACGCTGCGAGCGAGGATGAGATTCGCGATCGCCTTGCCTGGTTGAAGGGCTTGGGCCCATGTTTTGTGTCCGCAACGGCTGGCGCTGAGGGTTGCATTGCCTATGACGGCGAGCGTTACTATCGGCAGCATGCCAAGCCCGTGGCAGACATGAAGGACACCATGGGTGCGGGCGACTCGTTCCTGACTTCGTTCCTGATGTGCTATCTCGATTCCGCCAAGCGTGGCGAGGATGGTGCTGAGGCCATCGAGCGCGCACTCGACTTTGCGGCGGGGTTTGCTTCGACCGTATGCGGCATGGAAGGCTCCTGGGGCCATGGAGTGCCGATTTCCGAATAGGTGAGCAGTCCCGGGGAGTCGAATTGTCGCCTCCCCGGGGTTAGTGAAGGCCAAAAACAGAGCGCGAATTTGCCAAAACCTCCGACTCGATGTGCTTTGCGGCACAGTTTTTGAGTGAGGCGATGCGTTCTGAGGTCCTTGTGAGCGATCTGATGAGCGACTGCGTGCTTGTTTCTGTGTTTGATTCGGCCGGCGCATCGGTTTCGAGCAGTAAACGGTCGAGTGGAATCTGCCGGGCATATTCGCGACCACGTTTAGACGCAAGCATGCGTTCGTTGACGGAAAAAATACAGCCCGCATCACGCGCGCGGGCGAGTTCGTCCGAAGTGCCGCTAAACCAGTGGAAGATGATAGCGGGGGAGTCGGAGTTTGGGATGAGTAGTCCATGTGATTCGAGGATGTCCAGTACGGCTCCTGCCGAACGAACGGCGTGAATTGATATCACGCGCCCGGTAAGAGGATGCTGCACGAGCGCATCGCAGAGGCGGTTAAGTGCCTGTATTTGTAGCGGCTCACTTCCAGCAAAGCGCGCGGAAAAGTCGAGTCCGACTTCGCCGATGTAGCGTTCTTGGGCAGCAACTTCGCAAAGCAGATTGACTTCGGCAAAACCGCAGTGGCCATCGGCGAGCCACCAGGGGTGAAGCCCAACGCCGGCGATGATGCCCGGGTGGCGACGAGCGCGCTCGTTTACGGCCGAAAAGTCGCGTGGATCGACGCCGCAATCAAATAGACCCAAGCCCAGCGCCGTTGCCTCATCGGCAACGGTGTCCGGGTGAGCCATTAAATCAAGATGGCAGTGTGCATCAAATAACCGGGGCTCCATCTCGGCGCGCTCCGCTAGTCCAAGCGCTGGCCATCGGCGCGCACGCGCTCGGTGCCGCGGCCACTGATCTGGCGGATAACCTCGCCGGCAATCATCTGGCCCATGATGGGCGGCATAAAGCTGGCGGTTCCGAGCTCGGTGCGCTCGTGGATATTGGAAGGGTCGCGGGGCTGTGTCTTAACCGATTCCTCGCAGCTAAACAGTACATGCAGACTCTTGATTCCGCGCTTCTTGCATTCTTTGCGCATGATGCGGCTCATGGGGTCACGTACCGTATCGAAAATGTCGGCAAAGCGGAGGCACTCGGGATGGAGCTTGTTGGCCCCGCCCATGGAGCTAACCAAACGAATGTCGTGGTCCTGAGCATATTTGGCAATGGTGAGCTTGGCCGAGATGGTGTCGATGGCGTCGACGACGTAGTCGAGCTTGCCGTCCGTCTGCTCCAAAACGCGCGCGATAAATTCGTCGATATTGTCGCTCAACAGGTATTCGGTGCGCTTGATGACGGTAGCGGCTGGATTGATGTCGTGGATCATGGCTTCCATAACATCGACCTTGCGCTTGCCGATGGTGCTTTGAAAGGCGATGGCCTGGCGATTGATATTGCTGGGCGCGATGATGTCCTTATCCAGAATGACGAAATGACCAATGCCGCCGCGGGCAAGTGCCTCGCAGCAATTGGAGCCCACACCTCCGCAGCCGAGCACCAGCACCGTGGCGGCGGCGAGTTTGTCGAGTGCCTCGCGGCCCATGATGATCTCGAGCTTGGTGTCGCGTGTCTCGTTGGGGGTTGCGGCTGTGGTTTCGGTCATAGACATCCTCCGATGGGGAAGCGAATCGTGTTTTAGCTATCGTCATTATAGGTATTATCGCGATTCCATTTGAGCCCTAGGGGCTTGTTGAAATGAGGCAGTGATTCGCATAAGATGAAGCAGATGGCACCCGTTGCCGCGGGTTGGCCAACTCCCAAACACGTTTGTAGCGTGAGAAGTGGCCGTCTTCGCATTACGCGGGGGCGGCTATTTCATTCGACCTCCAATGTGGATGCCGAGCTCCACAGCCGCGATTACAAGCAACAACAACGTCAGGACATCGTCAATACTCATAGTCCATCTCCTTCTCGGGTAGAGGGAGCTGGCCCATCTGCTTCAACTTCCATTGTAACTAAACACGAACGAATGTTCTATAGATGTTACTGTATTAGATAGTTAGACAAACATCTAAATATCGAGTATAGTGTGCGCGTCATGAGAGATGATGAGAGGAGGTCTTATGCCGGGAGAGGGTTTTAAGGCGCTGGCCGATCCTACGCGGCGGCGCATTTTGGAACTACTGCGCGAGGGCAATCGCACGGCCGGGGAGCTTGCCGAGCATTTTGACATCAGCAAGCCGTCGTTGAGCCATCACTTGGCGACGCTCAAAAACGCCGGGTTAGTAACCGACGAACGTCATGGCCAAAACATTGTTTACAGCTTAAACACCACCGTCATGCAGGACTTGATTGGTTGGTTTATGGGCTTTACAAACACGGAAGGTGATAAGGATGAATAACGAAAACAAGGGCATTCACCCCACGGGGGTATCGCGGCGTGTGTGGATTGCGCTGATCGCTCTGTGCGTCGCCAATGTCGTAGCGCACCTCATAGTGATGCCGAGCTTGCCGACGCAGATCCCCACGCACTGGGGAGCGAACGGCGCCGTCGACGGTTGGGGCCCTAGCTGGATGGCCTCCGCGCTCGGTATGCTGCCTCTGGCACTTCTTGCAATGTTCTACGTGGTGCCACGCATTGACCCCAGGGGCGAGGCGTATCGGACCTCGGGCAAGTTCTATCAGGGTTTCGTAATCGTCTTCACCTTGTTCATGTGTGCCGTAAGCTGGCTGGGAGAGCTTACGGTCTGGGGCGTGGTGCCGGCGGTCGGTTCGGTCAACGTGCTGATTTCCGGTGCTGTCGGTTTGCTGTTCATCGGCGTAGGCAACTACTTGCCGCGTGTGAAGCAGAACTATACGCTCGGTATCAAGACGCCCTGGGCGCTTGCCGATCCCGAGAACTGGCGCCGTACGCAGCGCTTTGGCGGTGCCTGCTTTATGGTGCTGGGTGTTGGCCTGATTGTGATGGGCGTGGCGGGTGCGGTGCTTTCGAGTGAAGTCGTCGCCGCGGTGATTGCGGTTCTGGCGTTTGGTTCGGTCGGAGCCATCTACGTCTACTCGTATCTGCTGTGGCACAAATCGCAGCGAGCCGCTCGTTAAGGTTGCGGAAAACTAGCGTACGCAGTTCATAGTATGTTCCGGGGGACTTTTCCCAGGTAGTATTAGGGGGTGTGGGCAACCATGCCCCTTTTTCGTTAAGTTTCAGAGCTGGTTTTCTCATTTCGTTTCCACTAAAGCGAATCAAGAATAGGGAAACAACAGGTAGAAAGGATAAAACAGACAAATGGCGGAGTTTATCTACCAGATGTATCAGGCTCGCAAGGCCCATGGCGACAAGGTGATCCTTGACGACGTGACCCTGAGCTTCTACCCCGGTGCCAAGATCGGCGTCGTGGGCCCCAACGGTATGGGCAAGTCGACCCTGCTCAAGATCATGGCCGGCATCGAGGAAGTCTCCAACGGCGATGCCAGGCTCACCCCCGGCTACACCGTGGGTATCCTGCAGCAGGAGCCGCCGCTCGACGACGACAAGACCGTCATCGAGAACGTGCGCATGGCATTTGGCGACATGATCGCCAAGGTCGATCGCTTCAACAAGATCGGCGAGGAGATGTGCGACCCGGATTGCGACATGGACGCCCTCATGGCCGAGATGGGCAAGCTCCAGGACGAGATTGACGCCGCCGACGGCTGGGATATCGATTCCAAGCTCGGCCAGGCCATGGACGCCCTGCAGCTGCCCGATTCCGACATGCCGGTCAACGTGCTCTCTGGCGGCGAGCGCCGCCGCGTGGCCCTGTGCAAGCTGCTGCTCGAGGCTCCCGACCTGCTGCTGCTCGACGAGCCTACGAACCACCTGGACGCCGAGTCGATCCTGTGGCTCGAGCACTTCCTGCACAACTACCAGGGCGCGGTGCTTGCCGTCACACACGATCGCTACTTCCTGGATAACGTTGCCGAGTGGATCTGCGAGGTCGACCGCGGTCACCTCTATCCCTACAAGGGCAACTACTCCACGTATCTGGAGACCAAGGCCGCGCGTATCGAGGCGCAGGGTAACCGCGACGCCAAGCTCGCCAAGCGCATGGAGGCCGAGCTCGAGTGGGTACGCAGCTCGCCCAAGGCTCGCCAGGCAAAGAACAAGGCCCGTCTGGCTCGCTACGAGGAGATGGAGGCCGAGGCCCGCGCAAGCCAGAAGCTCGACTGGACCGATATCAGCATTCCCGTTGGACCGCGTTTGGGTAACAAGGTGCTCGAGGCCCATCACCTGCACAAGGAATTCGACGGTCGCGTGCTCATCGACGACCTTTCTTTCACCCTGCCGCGTAACGGCATCGTGGGCGTCATCGGCCCCAACGGTGTGGGCAAGACTACGCTCTTCAAGACCATCGTGGGTCTGGAGCCGCTGACTTCGGGCGAGCTCGAGGTGGGCGAGACCGTCAAGATCTCCTACGTCGACCAGAACCGTTCCGGCATCGACCCCGATAAGAACCTGTGGGAGGTCGTCTCGGACGGCCTGGACCACATGATGGTCGGCGAGACCGAGGTTCCGAGCCGCGCGTACGTGGCGAGCTTTGGCTTTAAGGGCCAGGACCAGCAGAAGCGCGCTGGCGTACTTTCCGGTGGCGAGCGCAACCGTCTGAACCTGGCGCTTACGCTCAAGCAGGGCGGCAACCTGCTGCTTCTCGACGAGCCCACGAACGACCTCGACGTCGAAACGCTGTCCTCGCTCGAAGCGGCGCTGCTCGAGTTCCCGGGCTGCTCGGTGGTCATTAGCCACGATCGTATGTTCCTGGACCGCGTCGCCACGCACATTCTGGCGTGGGAGGGCACCGACGAGAATCCGGGCAACTGGTATTGGTTCGAGGGTAACTTCGAGGCCTATCAGGCCAACCGCATCGAGCGCCTGGGCGAGGACGCAGCCCAGCCGCATCGTATTCACCGCAAGCTGACGCGTGACTAGTAGCAAGTAGAAAGGCCGCCACCAAGGGCGGCCTTTCTTGTAGCAATTGCACTGCAGCTATGCCCTAGCTGCTGGTTTGATTCATAATCAAAGTCATCTCTTTGGGATTAAAGCCCGTTTTTGCTATGAGTGATTTTCTAATTCCGTTTAAAACGTAAAGCCGCATTGGGTTGCAAGGACATAAGCAAATCGAATTGAAATATAACCAGTGCTGTAACGTTACAAAAAAGATTATAGAATAGGAGTACCTTATTAGTCGCTTCTCTAGAAAGAAGAACATATGCTTTCGCGTCGTCGTTTTCTGCAACTTGTCGCGTCTTCAATTGTCGCCTTAGCCGCACGTCCGAAAGAGGTTTTTGCTTCGACGGGCAATATTGATGGTGAGCAGATACAATTTACTTCTGAAATTGCGCAAGAGCTTGCCGATAAATATATAAAGGGACTCCTCGGCTATTCGTATACGCCTTCTGACCCTATTCCTTTTGTAGATGTTGATGGGTCCCCGCTTGGTTACATTGTTCCGGTTGTGACATCCAATAGAGCCGCGGGCTATTTGGTTTTAGATGCTTCAGATGATGAAATACTTACGGGATATCGTTTTGGAGACGGCTTAGTCAGCCCTATGGATCGGGGAGGAGATCTTGGTGTCGAGTCTTATTCGTTCAATAACCCAGTCGTAATGATCAATCCATTCGAATTCGGCGTGCAATCTTTGGACGGTTCAATAACAACAAATTGCGGAAGAACAATCCCGGCTGTTTCCATAGAAGGACGGCCTGTCGTTTTATCGAATAAACCTTCAAGCTGGAACGATGTTGTAATTTACGCAACTCAAATGCAGGATTACACAGTATCTGGATTTCGTTCCATTTCTCAGTTTATGTCATATGATGAAAGCGAGATTAAGAGGCTTACCGCCCACTATGCTTGTATGGTGACAGCTTTTTCGAACGTTGCGGAACTGTATGGCATTGCCAATTTATATAGCGACCCTTCGCAATATATGCAGATATGGAATTACACCAATACCCATGCTCTTTCCGATGAAGAACAGACTGTTCCCGGCGTTGTTTTGGGTGGAACGCCGATATCAACCTGTGCAACGGGGTTTACAAATTACTGCGCAAGCAGAGGAAGTACTCTTATCGCCCGCACTGTCTCCTCTCCGGCTATCGCGAGCATCCAAAATGAGATTAACTCTAATAGACCGAATGTTTTACATGCGAGTTTGTACAACGGATCAGCCCATTCTGTAACAGCGGAGGCTTACGCCACACTTACTGGTAAGAAAACTGGAGAGACAAGGCAGATGATTGGCATAGCGGACGGCTGGAATTCATCTTTATCCTTCCTGAAGTATGATCAGAGCTATTATGCGTGGACTTATGGAACGACTTTTTCGAAGTAGGGCGATTCGTCTAGCTCTGTCTTTGGTGCTGATGGCTTCATTGGTGGGCTGTTCAACAAAGGAAGAGATATCGTGCGGAGGTTCCGGAGAAGTGACTGCGACAGACTCAGGTTCATTAGAAATAGCTGGCGGGCATGCCGATGTGATGTTACAAGGAAAAGGCGTGCTTAGGTCGATTGATGCTGAAGACGCTGTCTGCTCAATAGAGGATTTGAAGACAGGTGAAACTGCATCGTACCGAGTTTCAGATAATGCTGCGAATATGATTGAGTCGATACCGACTGGAGCGCAGGTTTCTTTTAGATACTTTGCTCCGCAACTTGAGGATGAGCTTGCTTCTCTGGTGTCTATATGCACCGATGACAACTAAAAGGCCTGAATTCAAACGGCCTCGGATGGTCAATTGGCTATCCGAGGCCGTTTTTTACTCGACCGGGGCTTCGACCTTGTCGATGGTCCAGGCGGCTCCGAGACCGCCGGTGGTGTTGCGGCGGATGCGCACTGTAACCTCGCGGCGCTCGCCGGCCTGCGTGTAGCACAGGGGGAAGTTTGCGCGGTTTCGCGCGGCCTCGATGGTACCGCGCTCGCGGGCGATCCAGTAGTACTCGCCGACAATGCCGAGCGTGTCGGCGCCGTAGGGGAGATAGGTCGACAACTGGTGCAGAAGCGGGCCGGGGCAGAAGACCTCGGTTGCGAAATCGACGGGGAAGTCCTCAGGGATGGCGGGCGCTGCGGGTGCGGGGGTTGGGGCCGCTGCGGGTACCGAAGCCGGTGCCGGTGCGGGAACTTGGTCGCAAGCAGAGGCGGGCACGGATTCGATGACGGGTGCGGTCTCAGGCACCGGTTCCGGCTTAACTGCGGAATCTGCGGGCTTCACGGTGACGGGCGCGTCTACAGCTGCAGTTTCAAACTCAACCTGCATCGCGCTCTCATTCTCGACGCTCGACTTTGCTTCGATGGGCGTGGATGCCATAGTGGTGATGCCGGCGTTGGCGTTCTCGGGGTCATAGACGACCGTGAGCGAGATGGCGGGCTCCGGCGTCTCGGGCTCCGGCGTCGACTCGGTAGCGCCTTGATCGTCGGACTGATCGTCCTCAGCCTCGTCGCCAAAGACATCGCTGTTTTGGAACGCAGGCGTCTCAGGTTGGTTAGCGACTTCTTCGGTTGTCGACTTGGGAGTCTCGTTGAGCTCCGCAGTGGCTTCCTGCTCGGATATGACTTTGGGATCGGTCGTGGCGGCGATTTCGGTTTCGGCTTCTGCCGTTACCTCAATAGCGACTTCGATCTCTGCCTCGGGCTCGGGCTCCGGCATAGCTTCAGCCACGGGCTCGGGCTCGGGACGCTTAACGTGCTTGGGGCGCACGGCCTTGAGGTCCTTCTCGCCGCGCTTCTTCTTTTTGTAGGACTGCTTGGCGCCCTTGGCAGCCTTGGGCTTGTCCTCGCCCTTGGCAGCCTTGGGCTTGTCCTCGCCCTTGGCAAGGGCGGCATCCCAGGCCTCGTTGGCGATGACCGTGGCATACAGGCGACCGCCCTTAAAGACGGTCAGCTTAATGCAGTCGTCGAGCTCCTCGAGCAGCTCGCGCGTGGTCTCGAAGCCCAGGTCATAAGCGGCCATGTCACCGGCGGCGAGTGCCTCCTCGACCTGCGTCATAAACGTTTGCTTGCCGCATCCGATTGCATCGCGCAGCAGGCGATACAGATAGATGTGGTTGCCCAGCGAAAGCGTGGGCCTAACTATTGTCTTGCTCATGGCAAATCTCCTCTTTACACACCAAAGCATCTTACCATCGCGCGGGGCTTGCTACCTCGGCGCCCAAGGCAAACGGGCGCGACCGTTGCCGGTTCGCGCCCGTTGTACAGGTTGCCTATCTGGGGATGCAGCGCCTAGTTGCCCGATGTCGTGCCTTGGCTTGAACTGTCAGATGTCGTGCCCGATGTGGTGCCACTCGAATTGCTGTTGTTGCTGTCTGCTGTGCCCGTTCCCGACGTGGTGTCGCTCGTCTGGCTGCCCGTGTTCGGCTGCGAACCGTCAGCCGTTTGGCTTGAGTCGGTCGTGCCGGACGGCGTGCCACTGTTGGCCGTAGAGGAATCGGTGCCCTGCGATTGGTTTTGGGTGTTCGAGGACGAATCGGTAGAGGTAGAACTGTCTTGCGTGCCGTCCGCTTGTGCCTGCTGATCTTGCGACTGGGTGTTGTCATTTGCATCGCTCTCGGTCGTGCGCGACGAAAGGATTGGCTCGGG
>CABUUB010000018.1 GCA_902494625.1 uncultured Collinsella sp. | reverse complement strand
TGGCGGTCAACGACCGCCGCCGCAACCAGCAAACCGGCGAGTGGGAGGACTACCCGAACTTCGTGGACTGCACGATGTTCGGCAACCGTGCCGAGAGCATGGGCCGCATCCTGCACAAGGGCATGAAGGTGGCCATCGAGGGCAAGCTGCGCTATTCGAGCTGGGACAAGGACGGCCAGCGTCGATCCAAGCTTGAGGTGATCGTGGACGAGATCGAGCTCATGAGCCAGAAGCAGGGCCAGCAAGCGCCGCAGGGATACCAGCAGCAGTACGCGCCGCAGCCCGCCCCGCAGGCGGCGCCGCAGCAGTGGAACGCGCAGCAGGCCTACAAGCAAGCCCCGGCGGCACCGCAGGGCTACCAGCAGGCGCCCGCCCAGTACGCGCCGCAGCAAGCGCCCATGCCGCCCGCCCAGGAAAGCCTGTACGACGGCGACATCCCGTTTTAGGGGCGATGGCGGCATGCAGGTACTGGACTCGCTCATAGACGGGCCGCTTAGGCTGCGCAACCGCAGGGAGGGCGACGAGCTTATCGGCATGATCGTCCGGTACCTGCGAACTGGCGAGCAGCCCGAGCCTCGGACGGACGCCCAAGAGGCCGTGCTGTTCGCCGTGCAGCCAGTCATGGAGACCTCGCGCAAGCGCATCGTGGCGGGAGGATCGGGCGGCAAAGCGGCAAGCAAACCCGAGAGCAAACGGGCAAGCGAAACGGGAAGCAAACCGCCAAGCAAAAGCGGAAGCAAAACGCAGAGCAAAGCGGCAAGCAACGATGCAAGCAAACCCGAGAGCAAACGGGCAAGCGAAGAGGAAGAGGAAGAGGAGTCAGGAAAAGGGATTAAGGAAAGAGGGAAAGCGGCGCGTTTCCGCGCCCCCTCTCCCGCCGAGGTCGCCGAATACGCCCAGCAGTTCGCCGCGGACAAGGGCCTCGACCTCACCGCCCTCGACTTCGACCCCGAGCGCTTCGTCGACTTCTACGCCCAAAAGGGCTGGATGGTCGGGCGATCGCACATGAAGGACTGGAAGGCCACGGTGCGCAACTGGGTGCGCACCTCGAAGCCAAAAAACGGCATGGCAAAGGAGGTGCCAGACGATGGATTTTCGGCCTACGACTGAGTGCCCGCACTGCGGCGCGACCCTCAAGGCCCGCACCACGCGGCTCGCTGGGCGGACGCTGTTCTGCGGCTACGAGCAGTGCGGCTGCGCAGGCGCCGAGGCCGAGCGCGAGAAGGAGCGCCAGGCCGAGGCCGAGGCGGCTCGCAAGGCTGCGCTCGACAGAGCCATGCACGACTGGAAGCGGGCGGGCGTGCCCGAACGCTACGTGAGCCTCGACCACCCGTTGGCGGCCGAGATCGCCGAGTGCATGAAGCGCGGCCAGTGGGTGTACCTCTGGGGAGACGTCGGAACTCACAAGACCACCTGCGCCGCGGCCGTGGCAAAGCGCCTGGCCGGCGGCAAGCGGTCGGTGCTCATGGCCCCGATGTACCGCATCCTCGACGAGATCCAGCGCAGCTTCCACGACGGCGGCGACCCGCTCAAGCGCTACGCCGAGGTGCGCTACCTGATCGTGGACGACCTGGGCAAGCGCAGGCCGACGGGTTTCGTTTTGGACAGCCTGTTCAGCCTGATCGACCAGCGCTACTCCGCGATGCTGCCCACGCTGGTGACAACGCAGTACAAGCCAAGCGACCTCGTGCGCAGGCTCGCCGAGCAGGGAGACCCCGACACCGCGAAGGCAATAGTGTCGCGGCTGAGGGGCGGCGCGAGGGTCGAGCACTTCGACGGCCCGGACGGGAGGCTGCAATGATCCTCGATGCGGGGGTGCTTCGCGGCTACCCCAAGGAGCGAGCCGAGCTTTACGGCAAGCCCCACCTGGGGGCGCACTACACCCACGGAAAGGCCTACGAGGCGCTTTCGCCCCGATGCTGCGTCTGCGGCAGACGCGCCGGAAGCGTGCACCACGTGGCGCACCGGTCTTGGGGCGAGACGTTCCGCCTGGTCACGCCGTGCGGCGCCTGGGACTTGCGAAGCCCGCTGTTCTGCCTCTGCGGCAGCGGGACGACCGGGTGCCACGACAAGTTCCACGGCGGGGCGCGGCTCAAGGCCGAGTGGCGCTGGCGACATCCGGTCTACGAGGAGGCCTGGTGGACGGGCCAGCTGTTGCAGGTCTACGAGCCGCACAGCCCTGACCTCTACGAATACGGATATTGGCTGATCACAGACCGTGACGGCAACGAGATGATACGAGAAGGGATGTAACCCATGGAGATCAAGACATGCGAGCAGTACGTGCTCGATCAGTTGGAGCAGGCGCGGGCTGAGCGCGATTGGCTGCGCGGCAAGCTTGAGCAGGCGCAGGACGAGGCAGAGGAGCTGCGCGCCAAGCTCATGGAGCGCGGCGAGCGCGATGCCTCGAAGGTCGAGCAGGCCATCCGCAAGGAGGGCCGCCGTAAGCTCTACCGCGACGGCACCGGCTACCGCACGAGCGTGGACGACGGCGGCAAGCTCATTCCGTTCTCTGACTGGTGCATCGAGCACGTCGGCTACTCAAGCCTGCGCTGCGGCATGACCAAGAGCGAGTTCATCGCCTACTTCGAGCCTGAGTTCCGAGAGGAGTACGACGAGCTGGTCAACGAGTGGAAGGCGGAGCAGGAATGATACGTATCTACGAGCGCTCGCTTTGCCAGAGCTACGCGAGCGCCTACAGGGCTGGCATCAAGATCGGCGAGGCCGAGACGCGAGAGGACGCGCTGAAGCAGGTCGAGGCCATGACCGAGGACAGCTACCAGTGCTTCGCCGTCGACGATGACGGCACGTGCATCGACCTGACGGGCACGTTCCCCGGATGCCTCGCGGGGGTGGTGAAATGAGCTGTTACATCATCGAACTGGCCGATTGCGCACTGACGCCGTACGCAATCGAAACGGAGAGTGGCACGGAATACGGATGGGGCTTGATGCCGAAGAGGAAGGTTGACCTCGACGAGCTTTTGAGGGTCGCCGACGAGTGCGACGCAGCCGACGTGGACGGCGTGACCGACTGGGCTGCGCGAATCAGGAAGGCGGTGGGCGAATGAGCGCCAAAACAACCGAGCTGAAGCCGTGCCCGTTCTGCGGAAGCGGGAACGTGCGCTATAAGGAAGCCGAGCACGCCGTCGTATGCGCACGCTGCAAGGCCAGGGGAAGCATCGCTCCGGACGAGGAGATGGCTATACGCATGTGGGACGAGCGAGCGGGCGAACTGAAGCCCGACAGCTGGGAGAAGCTGGAAGAGGACGTGAATCTCGGCTGCCGCGATTATTGCGAGAAACATCGTCTCGAAGAATGCGATTACAACATGCGCGTGCACATGCTCGACCGCGCCAAGAAGCTCGCGGGCATCGAAGATGAGGCGCAGCGATGAGCAAGCGAAGAGGAACGAGGCACCTACGATGAAGCTCAAAAACCCGATCAGGGAGATCAGGAAGGCCATGACACCGCCGTGCACCCAATGCGTGCACTCGCGCTTCAAGGCCTTCAACAGCGTGACCATCTTGTGCGACAGTGGGGCATACCTCGACCACATGGAGCGCACGTGCTGCGAGCGCTACGACAATTTCGTTGCAATAGACGTGCGCGGAACCAGGTGGTGTCGATTCGAGCAGAAACCGCCGAAGGCCGAGGACGGTGACGAGTCATGAAGACCATCGAGGCGCCGAAAATTATCGAGCCGTGGCGCATCATCTGCGCGGCTCAAAGCGAGTCTGATTACAGCGAAGAGCGCTACATGTTGATCTACGCCGGCGATGGAATCAACGACTATTACGACAAAGGCTATATCTTGCTGGAGGGCTGGCACTGCTCCTGCTACGACTGGCCCGAGGTCGATTGGGACGCCACCTATTACGAGGAAGACGAGCTGCTGAAGATTGCCGACATGCGCAAGCGCAACCCGTCGGACAGCGCCGAGCGCCGCTTCTTCATGCTCGTCGAGCAAGCATTGGGGGCGCACCAATGAAGTACGTCTCGCTTTTCAGCGGCATAGAGGCCGCGACAGCGGCGTGGGAACCGCTTGGTTGGGAGCCTGCGTGCTTCGCCGAGTTCGACGAGTTCCCCAGCGCCGTTTTGGCCGAGCGGTACCCCGAGGTGCCGAATATCGGCGACGTTACCAAGATGAACTGGAAGAAGTACCGCAACAAGGTGGATCTGGTGGTTGGCGGAAGCCCGTGCCAGTCCTTCTCGATCGCGGGCAAACGGGAGGGGTTGCAAGGTGAGTCAGGACTCATGTTCGAGTACATTCGGGCGGTACGTGAGATACGTCCTCGATGGTTTCTTTGGGAAAACGTCCCGGGAGCGCTCTCAAGCGAGAATGGGGAGGCTTTCCGACAGCTCCTGTCCGAGATGGACAAGCTCGGGTACGGCCTGGCGTGGCGCATACTCGATGCGCAGTTCTTCGGAGTGGCCCAAAGACGCCGCCGTCTCTTTCTTGTCGGACATCTTGGAGCCTGCCCCCCCCCATCGGCGTACTCATTGAGCCGGAGAGCATGCGAGGGGATCTTGAATCGAGCGCGGAAAAGAGGGCGAGCCTTGCCGAAGAGGCTGGAAGAAGCCCTCATAGCGCAGGCTTCAAGTACCACCAAGGGGCAGGCGCGGGAGGAGTAGGCGCGGAACCGGAGCAGTCGCCGACGCTCACCGCCGATTGGCACAACCCCGCCGTCTACCCCATCGACGAGCCGATAACGATGGCCGACCTCAACGCCAACACGGCGATCGGATACGACATGGTTGGCACGCTCAAGGTTGGCGGCGACGCGCCGTCGGTGTGCCTGTGAGCGCCTGCACGCTGCTCGTCCGCTGCGGATGCGCGGGCGGGGGCAAAGGAGCGCTGGTGAGCGACGAAGTGTCGCTCACCCTCTCCACCAGCAACACTCAGACGCTTTTCAGCGAGGAAGGAGGAGGCATGGTTGTGCGAAGGCTCACGCCGCGTGAGTGCGAGCGCCTTCAGGGATTCCCCGACGATTGGACGAAGATACCCTATCGCGGCAAGCCCGCAGAGGAGTGCCCGGACGGCCCGCGATACAAGGCGATCGGCAACAGCATGGCCGTCCCCGTGATGCGGTGGATCGGCGAGAGGATCGCCATGGCCGAGGCGGGTGAGATCGCATGAGCTGCGACCCGTATAAATGGACGTGCGCGAGGTGCGGCAAAACGCACTGCAACCCGTTTTTCACGTGCTACCCGCGCGAATTTTGGAAGGACAACAAGAAGCGAGCCGGCGAGGTATGCGAAAAGTGCCGCGACGAAATCGACTATGACCAAGTTCGCCGCAGGAAAGCGAAGGCAGGCGAGGCCTCATGAGCTACGACATAAGACTGTGCGACCCCGTGACGCACGAGACGTTGGAGGTCGATTCTCCGCATCTCATGGCGGGCGGAACATATGCCCTGGGAGGCACGACCGAGCTTTGGCTGAACGTGACCTACAACTACGCCAGGCACTACCACTGCTTGGGAGAGCGCGGCATCCGCGAGATCTATGGGAAGACTGGGGCCGAGTCGATACCGATGCTCAAAGCAGCGGCCTTGAGGCTTGGCGACGATGTTTCCGACGACTACTGGGAGGCCACCGAGGGCAACGCCAAGCGGGCGCTGTTACAGCTGCTCGCCATGGCGAGGATGCGTCCCGATGGCGTTTGGGACGGCGACTGAGAGGAACCTAAATGAAGAAGGCGATGATCGTCCAGCCAATGAACGGGCTTGGCGAGGAGCAGATACTTGAGGCCCGCACGAAGGCGGTCGCAGAGCTTGAGCGGCGCGGATACGAGGTCGTGGACACGTACTTCAAGGACGGCCTCGCGGTGCCGCACAAGGTCGTGAACGAGCCGCTGTACTACCTAAGCCAGAGCCTCGCGAAGATGGCCTGCTGCGACGCCGTGTTCCTCTGCGAGGGATGGGAGAACGCCAGGGGTTGCAGGGTTGAGCGCGCCGCAGCCGTGGCATACGACCTTGAGATCATCGGCCACGACATCCCGTGCACGGGCGGTGCCCGATGAGCATGGTCGTCTACGAACCACCCAGCGGGTGGAACCTTCCGCCCGGCTGCTTCGAGGGAGACCCCAGGGCGCCATGGAATCAGGAGGAGCCTGAGCCGTGCTGCGAGTGCCGATGGTTCAAGCCAGCCGACGAAGACGACGGCGTGTGCGGCCTTGAGCTTGAGGCGGCTATAGCCAACGAGGAGCTTGCGGGCGCGACGATGGCCGACGCGGCCAACAAGGCCGTCGACTGGGCGCTCGACCATATGAGGGACGGGGGCGATATCGCTTGCGAGCACTTCAAGCCCTAGCCGCCTTTGCCGTGGCGCTGCTGCTGGCGGTGCTGGCCCTTGAGCTTTACGCGATCCGTATGCTGGCGGCGGGGCTGGTGGTTCTGGCCCTGCTCGCCTGCGGATAGGAGGTGGACGATTGACCAACTGGGAGCGGTACTTCGGTTCGCCCGAGGCCGCCATGCGCATGGGTGTGCGCATGATGACGTGGCCGCTGCTCATAGTCGTGGACGAGGTCGACCCGCACACGAGGTGCGCGAAGCACTCGCGCCGCGTCGGCGAGTTCGCGTCCTTCGAGGAGTACGCGGCGTGGCTGCATGCCGAATACGACGACGGAACGATAAGGTGGGACGAATGAGCCGCCCGGGATGCAACTGGGGATGCCTGCTCATAATAGCGGCATCCCTGCTAATAGACGGATTGACGCTGTGGGCGGCGGTATCGCTGGCCCGCATGATCATTGGAGGTTGACATGGGATACAAGAAGTTAATGGATGCAGCCGGTGCTGTCGTGTCCATGCTCGTGATGCTCTTCCTGGTGCTGCTCGTGTGCTACGGCATCGTGTGGTGCATCGGCGGGATAGCGGCGATGCTGGCATGAGTGGCAACCCGCGCAACCGCAACGGCAACGCAAGGCGCAAGCTGAGAGCGAGGCTGAGGGCAGAGGGAAGGCCGTGCCACATATGCGGCCAGCCGATAGACTACAGCCTGCCGAGCGGCGACCCGTGGAGCTTCGAGGTGGACGAGCTGCTGCCCGTGTCGAGGGGAGGCAGCCCGCTGGACTACTCCAACGTGGATGCAGCCCACAGGATTTGTAACCAGCGGCGCGGCAACAGGATGCCGGGCGACGCCAAGCAGTACCAGATACGCCGCACGCGGCTGTTCTGAGGGAAAACATAGCAATGCACCAATAGGGGCGCGGTCGTTTCGGCGGTCGCGCCCTTTCTTTTGGCCCCAAGCGCCGAAGCCGCCGAAAAGAGGCGGGGCGGTCGCCCCTCCCCCGGGTCGGAAGGCCACTCCGGCCGCCTAGGGCCGATTTCCCCCCGCCCGTTCCGAACGATTTCGCTATCTCACGCCGCCATTACGATTCCCCGCGAAGAAGGAGGGAATCATGGCCGAGAACATCGAGATGCCGCAGGAAGTGGCTAGCGACCCCGTGCAAGCCGCCATCTGGGAGCAGCTGACCGCGAGGCGCACGTTCGCGCAGGAGGATGCGCCGACGCTGGTGCTGCTCTGCTACTGGCACGCCGTGGCGAACCAGGCACGCGAGGCCATGGCCCTCGGGGGCAACGAGATCGAAATACTCGACGCCACCGCATACAAGCCGATCAGAGGCAAGGGCGGCAAGCGGCTCAAGATGATGCGCAAGAATCCGGCGCTGACCGTGCTGAAGGAGGCCAGCACCGAGATCAGAGCGCTGTCAGACCAGCTCGGCCTGTCCAAGTCGGCCCGCAACGTCACGGTGCAGCAGGCGCGACCCGCGAGCGCCCACGGCAAGCTGCTCACGCTCATGTTCGACGACCGCGAGACGCGTGCCAAGGCGGCAGGCGCGTGATGCAGGCGAGGCAGACCCCGACATACGAGGCGAACATCCCAGAAAGGCTCGACGGGGACGGCCCCATGGCGGCAGAACTGGCATCCGCGTACTTCGGTGACCCGCTGCCGTGGCAGCCGCACCTGCTCGACGCCATGCTCGCCCGCGATGGACGCGACAAGTATCTGCTGCGCTCGATCGGCATATCCATCCCGCGACAGAACGGCAAGAGCTGGGACGTTCGCGCCCGCTGCTTCCACGGCGCCCTCAACGGCGAGAAGATTCTGTACACATGCCAGCACGGCGACACCTCAGACCAGATGTTCCAGGAGCTTTCAAGGCCATTCGAGGACGAGGACGAGCCTGAGCTTAACGCCCTGCTGCTCGCCGTGCGCAAGACCAACGGCCAACAGGCCATCAAGCTCAAGAACGGCGGCCTTATCCGCTTCACCACGCGCACCGACTCGCTGGCGCGAGGCAAGACCTACGACGTGCTTATCTACGACGAGGCGCAGGAGCTTACGGCCAAGCAGCAGGCGGCTTCTCTGCCCGCCATCTCGGCAGGGTCGAAGCACAACCCGCAGACGATCTACCTGGGCACGCCGCCAAGCCCCGACAACGTTGGCACGGTGTTCCGCGACCTCCACGAGGACGTTCACAACGGCAGGTCTGAGATGGGATGGATCGAGTGGGGCGCTACAGAGATCGGCGACGTGCACGACGAGTCGCGATGGTTCGAGTACAACCCGTCTCTCGGCACAATCCTCGACATAGAGGCCGTACGCGGCGAGTCCGAGCAGATGCAGCCCGACGTCTTCGCGCGTGAGCGCCTTGGCTGGTGGAGCCCAATCGGAGGAGCCGACTCATACGCGCTTTCGAGCGCCAAGTGGAAGGCGTGCGAGGCGGCGGGGCCGATGCAGGAAGGCAAGCTCGCGTTCGGCGTGAAGTTCTCGCCCGACGGGTCGCGCGTTGCCGTGTCCTGGGCGAAGGCAGAGCGCGGTGCCGGCTCCTACGTCGAGCTTTACGACCTCATGGGCGCTGAGGGCGGCACTGTCGGCATATCCGACATGCTGCTGCGCAACCGCGAGGAGATCGCATGCGTCTGCATCGACGGAAAGAGCGGAGCGGACGCGCTGAAGCAGCGACTTCTGGACGGCAGGATGCCGAAGTCGGCGATCGTCATGGGCAGCACCGCAATCGTGCAGGCCGCCGCGACGATGCTGGCCGACGAGGTCAACGCCGGGACGACGAGCCACATCGAATCGCCCGCGTTGGACGATTCCGCAACGAAGTCGATCAAGCGCGACATCGGGCGCGACGGCTGGGGCTTCGGCGACGGCCCCGACTCTTCGTCAGCGCCGATCGAGAGCGCATCGCTGGCCCTATGGGCGGCGAGGACAACCAAGAGAGACCCGAGACGTAAACAGGAGGCAAGCTTCTGATGGCAGCAGTGAACATGGAACTGGCCGGACAGGTCGCGGCGGCGGAAGGCCTGCGACACGAGGACAAGGCGCTCGTGCGCGAGCTTATGGACACGTGGCGCACCCACCGATCCCGCAACATGTTGCGGGAGGACTACTACCTCGGACACGTCGGCGTCAAAGACCTAGGCATCGCCATGCCGAAAGCCCTCGCCAAGAAGATCAACCCGCGCGTTGACTGGCCCAAGAAGGCGGTGCACGCCCTGGCAGATCGCTCGGTGTTCAACGGCTTCACTGCCGACGACGATGCCGTTACCATGCGGCTGCGCGACATATGCGCCGACAACCAGCTCGAAGCTCTCTACCGCAAGAACCTTATCGGTGAGCTGAAGCACTGCTGCGGCTTCTGGACTGTCACGGACGGCGGCGGCAAGCCAATCATCTCCGCGTACCCGGCAACCGCAGCGGCGGCAATCTGGGATGACGCGCAGAAGCGCATCAAGGCCGGTCTCGTTGTGGCCGAGTCGAAGAAGATGCCAGGTGACACCGAGCGCGTGCCGACCGTCGTGCACCTGCTCACAGAAGACGCGCTGGTGGTGCTTACGCGCGGCAGCGGCCACTGGGTGGCCGACTACATGGAGCATGGCATGGGTCGCTGTCTCATGGAGCCTATGCCCTACGATGCCACGCTTGAGCGACCGTTCGGCTCCTCGCGCATCAGCCGTTCGGTCATGAGCATCACAGACGACGCCATACGCCAACGCGCCCGCATGGAGGTGGCGTCTGAGGCCGCGACGCTGCCGCAGACCTGGCTGCTCGGCACATACAAGAAGATGATCAACGGGCAGAACAAGTACGACGCGTCGATGGGGGCGGTCAACGAGATCACCAAAGACCCTGACGGAGACTCGCCGACCGTGTGGCAGTCGGCCCAGTTGCAGATGGCGCCGCTCACCGAGTACCTGCGCCAGCTAGCATGCCAAATGTCGGCGGTCACCAATGTTCCGGTGTCTTTCTTCGGCGTGAGCAACGACAACCCATCCTCTTCGGATGCCATCGCTGCATCGCTCGAACCGCTCGTGATCGATGCGAAGAACCTCAACCGCGAGAATGGCAACGCTTTGCGCAACGTGGCCTACATGGCGCTCGCTGTGGCGAACGGCACGGATTACGAGACCGAGCGCGATGCCGGCTACAACCTCAACCCGCGCTTCATGTCCCCGGCCTACCCGTCAATCGTGAGCCTGTCCGACGCCGCGTTGAAGCAGGTGCAGGGTCTGCCGAAGCTCGCCAACTCCGACGTGATGCTCGAAATGCTCGACTACACAGACGAGCAGATCCAGCGCATCAACAGCGACAACAAGAAGGCACAGGCGAGCGCTGCCGTGGCCTCGCTGTTCGAGCCGAAGGAGGGCGAGGATGGCGGAGATACCTCGCAGCCTGCTTAACGAGCTTACGGACGAGATCAACGCGCTATCTGGAATGGCGCAGCGCCAAGCCGGCGACGCGCTCACCCGCTTGGTGGCCGACTGGGAGGCGAGCGGGAACGGCGACATAGCGGCGCTGCGAGAGGCGGCCTACGAGGTGATCGAGACGGCTTGCGGCTACTACGCCGACACCGTTGCGGCTGGCCGCGCCGCCGAGTTCTACGACGCCGTGCGCAAGGCGCAGGAAGCGCCCGGAAAGTACGCCGCCGTCGCCGAGTCGCTGCGCGACCCCCAGGCGACGTACGGCTCGGTGAAGGCGTTCATGGCAAGCGTGGTGAAGCAGGGAGCCACCGACATGTTCGTTGCCGCGTGCGTTCGCCGCCTCGACGCAGAGATCCGCAAGGCCGCGAACATGTGCGTGGCGCACAACGTCTCCAAAGACCCGGCGAAACCGAGGTACGCACGCGTGCCGTCTGGCGAGACGTGCGGTTTCTGCCTCATGCTCTCCTCGTTCGGCTTCAACTACAAGACAAAGGAGGCCGCAAGCCACTCGCACCCAAAGTGCGACTGCCGCGTCGTGCCGAGCTTCGGCAAGGGATCAAAGGTCAAGGGCTACGACCCCGACGGCATGTACGACAGGTTCAACGAGTGCCTTGACACATTGGGCGGTCGCAACGGGCTGTGGGCGGAATGGGACGCCATGCCCGACGCGGAGCGAGAGGCGTACATCAAGGCCCACGGAAACAAGGCCGGCAAGGCTTTCGACAAGTACGTGAACAAGCGCATGGTCGAGGAGATCGAACTGCGCGATCCGAAGTGGTACGCATCGGGAGAACATTCCGGCATCGAGTTTACGGACTCCGCCGTGAAAGGCGAAAAGCTAAAGCGCTGGAAGAAAGACCCCGGCGAAAGAATTACCGCCGAGAAGTTGAACGCGCTTGGCTATAAGGCGGAGTTCTGGGAAGACGAATCGCATCTGACAGCACCGAACTCCGATGGGAAGACAACGATTAGCCGAGCGGATTTATCAACGGGTATCGAAATCAAGACGATCTACGGAGCTGGGTCTGAGAACACGTTCAAGTCTCACATCAAGTCAATACCCGGCAAGAATGGCGTGAAGCTCACCGTCGTCGACGTGAGCGAGAACGAAAAGGTGACGGACGAGCAGGCGATAAAGTGGATCAGCAAGTACATGGCCCGCTATCACATCAGCGAGGTCAGGATGCTCGGGCACGATGGGAAACTCCTGCGAATAAAGAAATAGCCAGCGGCTGCATGTCTCTATAGGTGAGTCAAACAACCCGCTGGCTAACCAGATTATAACCGCAAAAAACAGCAAGGGCCACCTACAGGTGGCCTTTTTCATGCCGAATCTCACGCTCATAAGAAACTGTCGCGGACGGGCCGCACGGCCCAACTGATGACCGTTGAGCAGCCGCACGGCAGCTCAGGCGTGCCGCACGGCACGGGAAAGGACGCGACATGGCAGAAGCAAACGAACCCACGCAAGCGCCGGGAGCAGAAGGCGGAGATGGCGCCAACCAGGAGCCGCCCGTCGACTACAAGGCGCTGTACGAGGCCGAGAAGAAGCACTCGCGCGAGTGGGAGAAGAAGGCGAAGGCCAACAGAACCGCAGCAGCGGCGCTTGAGGAGGCCAACAACGCGAACAAGACCGCCGAAGACCAGATCGCCGACCTCAAGAAGAGGCTCGACGACAAGGAGAAGGAAGAGAAGCGGTCGAAGATCGCGGCCAAGGTCGCGCAGGAGAAGGGCGTGCCGGCGAGCCTGATCGTCGGCGACGACGAGGAAAGCATGTCCAAGTGGGCAGACGACATGCTCGCCGCGTTCAAAAAGCCGCCCGCGCCCAAGGTCGAGAAGCCAGGAAGCTTCCCGAAGCCGAGCGACGGCGACAAATCTGAGCTGCGCGACTTCACGCGCCAGCTCCTCGGTAACAACTAGAGACAAGTAAGGAGCCGAAATGGCTAACGACACCAGCAAGGTCAAGCTCCCGCACAAGGTAGTGACCTCCATCATCAACAAGGCAAAGGACACCTCCACCATCGCGGCGCTGTCCCCCAGCACCCCGCAGACGTTCTCCGACACCACCTACATCGTGTTCAACCCGACAACCGAGGCCGAGGTAGTTGCGGAGGGCGCGAAGAAGAGCGGTTCCGAGGTCTCCACCACGCCGATCGTCGCAAAGCGCGTGAAGGTAGTCACGACCACACGCGTCTCCGACGAGCTGCGCTGGGCCGACGAGGACAACCAGCTTGAGATCGTGACCAACATCATCGCCGACCAGACCGCCGCGATCGGCCGAGCGCTCGACTACGTGGTCTACCACGCCGTGTCCCCCAAGACGGGCACCGCGCTCGATGGCTACACCGCGCTCACCGCAGGGGCCAACGCCGTAACCGCCTCGGCATCCGCAGTCGACGACATCGACGCGCTGGCCGACGCGCTTATCGACTACGACATCAACGGTTTCGCGCTCTCCCGCAAGTTCGCCGCAGACCTCCGCAAGCTGCGCATTCCCGCCACCGGCCAGCGCCTCTACCCGGAGATCCCGCTGTCCCTCAACGTCGGCAACATCGACGGCATCCCCGCCGCGACCTCCGGCACCGTCAACGGTCGCCGCTGCAAGATCGACCCGAAGGTGGCGGGCATCATGGGCGACTTCTCCACCATCAAGTGGGGCATGGTGCGCGACATGACCTCCGAGATCATCGAGTACGGCGACCCCGACAACACCGGTCAGGACCTGAAGGGATACAACCAGGTCGCGTACCGCACCGAGGCAGTCCTTGCCTACGCGGTTCTCGACCCCAAGGCCTTCGCCATCCTGAAGACGGCCTAGGGGGCGGTAACCATGGCGAACCTTGTGCAGAAGTTCATCGTCGAGGACGCATCCAAGGCATCCCCGATCCTCCCGCAGCACGTCTGCTTCGTGACCGCCGACGGCGAGCCTGTCGGCATCTCCAAACAGGCCGCAAACCCTGGTGCGAACCCGACCATCGCCAAGGTGGTCAAGTGCCTCGTCGACGCTGGCGTGATGGCCGCGACCTCCGAGGCATCCGAGCAGAAGGCCGGCGAGAATGCCGCGAAGCCGGTTGACTCCGGCAAGGCCGAAGAGCCTGCCAGCGAGGAGTAGGCGCATGGAGCCGCTAGCGACCATCGAAGACTATAGGGCGAGGTACGGCGACCCGACTGACGAGGCACGCGCCGCGACCCTGCTCTCAGACGCGTCAGACCTGCTCATGAGCGCTTACGAATCAAACGTGGGCGACTACGAGCGCGGCAAGGTAGCCGCCTTCGACCGATCTGCCGCAGCGGTGTGCTGCCTCGTGGTCAACAGGGTCTTGTCTGCGCCAGCAGCTCTGGCGGGTGCCATGCAGTACAGCCAGGGCGCAGGCGGCTACACGGCCAGCGTGTCGTACGGGTCTGCCCTCGGCGAAATGTACCTGGGAAAGACGGAGCTGAAGCGCCTCGGGCTGCTCGACCAGCGCATCGGGGCGCTCCAACCGGTTGGGAGTGATGCCGAATGGGACTCATAAGCACCGAATCGGTGACGGTCACAACACCAGTGGTCGACTTCGATTCGCTCGGCGAGCCTATCGAGCGCGGCAGCGTGAACACCGCCATAGAGGGCGTGGTCGTGTGCCCGGGGGCCACGTCGGAACTCGACGCATCGCGCCCCGATGGCACTGAGGTCGCCTACACGCTGTGTTTCCCCAAGAGCTTCACCGCATCGCTCAAGGGGTGCCGCGTGAACGTTCGAGGCACCGAGTACCGCGTCATAGGCGACCCGCAGCGCTACGACCCGGAAAACACCCCAGGCGATTGGAACCTCACCGTGGAAGTGGGGCGCACCGATGGCTAAGTGCAAGGTGAAGTTCGAGTGGAAGGGCTGGAAGCGCGGCGGCTATGCCGAGGTTATGAACTCAGGCGCGGTGCAAACGCTTCTTAAGAAGAAGGCAGACGCCGCAGCGGCATCGTGCAACTCGTCCTTCTCCCGGCACCACGGCGAGGGTGCCGGCTACATAGTCCGCAAGTTCAAGGGCACGCTCGCAAACGGCTTCGTGGTTACCACGGCGACTCCGCACGCCCATGCGAGCGAGCGCAAGCACAACCGCCTCAGATCCACGTTCGGAGGCGGTGAGTGATGGACGTGGAGCGCATGGTGGCGCAGCGGCTCATGGACGAGACCGGCATCGAGGCCGTGCTCGACGTACCAGCTGACAGGCCCAGCGAGTTCATATCGGTGTCGCAGACCGGATCTAGCCGCAGCGGCTGCATCAACCGTGTGCAGCTCGTGGCGCAGTCATGGGCGAAGACCCGCAGACGCGCCGCAGAGATCGCCGAAGCCGTGGAGCACGCAGTGCCGAGTCTCATGGACGAGGAGTGCGTGTTCGAGGCCACGTGCGGAGACACGTACCGCTGGGACGACCCAGACAGCCGCCAGCGCCGATACCAGACCAACGTAAACGTAACCATTTGCGAATAGGAGCCGACATGGCACTTTTCAAGAAAAACGAGACCAAGAACGTCTCGTCCACCAAGGGCGTGAAGGGCGGATACATCTTCGTGGCTCCGGCCGGCACCACCCTCCCCACAGACATCAAGACCAATCTCGTCGAAGCCTTCCTCAATCTCGGCTTCATCTCCGAGGACGGCTACACCGAGTCCGAGGAGACCGACGCCAACGAGCTGAAGGATATGAACGGCGACCTCATGGACTCCGCCACGACCTCGCGCGTGGAGTCTGCGAAGCTCACGCTCGCGGAGATCAAGGCGCAAACACTCAAGGTCATGTATGGCGCCGAAAACGTGACCGACCTCGATGGCGTTATCACCGTCGAGCACAACGGCAACAAGGACGAGGCGTGGTCGATCGTGCTCGAACTCGTGCTCAAGAACGGTCGCCGCTGGCGCAAGGTCGTGCCCTTCGCCAAGTCATCCGAGCTTGACGACCTCAAGCTCGCGGTGAGCGAGATCGCCGGGCGTCAGATCACGCTCAAGTACCTGGTCGATAGCGACGGAAACACCTGCTACGACTACATCGAGTCGACCGAAACCGCCAGCGCCTAGGAGGAATGCAGATGACCGAGATCAAGTTTTCCGTCGACGGCGTTGACGGCGAGTTCGCCGCAGACCTCGACGAGTTGAAGTCCTACAAGACTGTGAAGCAGTTCGCCCGAAGCGAAACCGACCCGGCGGGGATGATGGACGCCATGGAGCGCATCTTCATGGGCCGCGACGAGGAGTACATCGAAGCGCTCGGAGGCACCTCCTACGACATGCGCCGCCTGTGCGACGCGGCATTCGAGGCTGCAAAGGCAAAAAACTAATAGGCTTCGCCAGCGACCTCGAGAACAGGCGCGGCGAAGCGATAGCAGACTTCCAGCAGTTCTACGGCATAGCCCTGCCATTGGATGGAGCGCCCGAAGACCTCGATCGGATGGCGCTTCTCTGGCAGCACCTCCCCGACAACTCGCGCCTCGCCAAGGCGCAGTACCCGCAACTCAGGTGGAGCACGACCGACTACATGCTCTGGCGTATCGAGCACCAGCTTCGGTGCATCGCCTGGGGCATGGCTGACAAGAAGGACAGGAGCGCGGAGCCTCCCGAGCCTATCAAGACGCCGGCGCAGCTCGCAGAGCTTGAGCGCCACCGCGCGAACGCGCTGGAAGCCAAGGAAGAGATAGACAAGATCCTGGGGATAGGAGGGGAAGATGGCGACTAGTGTCGGGTCGGCCTATGTGTCCTTGATGCCGTCGATGGATGGCTTCGCGAGCAAAATCGGCAAGGAGTTCGGCAGCCAGGGCAACGCCGCAGGCAAGGCCTTCGGCGACTCCATGACCGTCGGCATCGACGGCGGGGCCAAGAAGTCCTCGGGCATCCTGGCAGGGCTTGGAACCGTAGCCAAGGGCGTCGCCACTGCGGCGGTGGCCGGGTTCACAGCGCTCACAGGGGCCGTGACCGCGATTGGCGGCGCGGCCCTTTCCGCATATGCAGACTACGAACAGCTGGTTGGCGGCGTCGACACCCTGTTCGGCTCCGCGTCGCAGACACTGCAAGGTTATGCCGCAGAGGCATACAAGACATGCGGAATGTCCGCCAACCAGTACATGACGCAGGCCACGAGCTTCGCGGCCTCGCTCATCTCGTCGTGCAGCGGCGATGTCGCCAAGGCGGCTGACTACGCGAACATGGCCATGGGCGACATGTCGGACAACGTGAACAAGATGGGTTCCGACATGGCGGACGTGCAGAACGCCTACCAAGGCTTTGCGAAGCAGAACTACACGATGTTGGACAACTTGAAGCTCGGCTACGGCGGCACGCAGGCCGAGATGAAGCGCCTTATCGCCGATGCCAACAAGCTGCGCCAGGAGCAGGGCAAGAACGCCGACCTCACGATCGACAGCTATGCCGATGTGGTCGAGGCCATCCATACCGTGCAGGAGAACATGGGCATCACCGGCACCACCGCCAAGGAGGCCGCTACCACGATCAGCGGCTCCATCGGCATGGCGAAGGCCGCGTGGGAGAACTTCATCACCGGACTCGGGCGCGACGACGTCGACTTCTCGCAGCTCACGCAGCAGCTGCTTGAGTCGATCGGCGCGGTAGCTACGAACGTGGCTCCGAGGGTTGCGCAGATCGGCAAGGGAATCGTCGAGGCGTTCCCGGTTGTGCTGTCTGGCCTTGGCCCAGTCCTTGGCCCAGTGCTCTCGGAAGCGCTCGCGACTGCTTGGAACATCGCCGTAGGAGCCTTGGCTGAGCTTGGCATACAGCTGCCGACAGTCGACGCTTCCCAGATAACGGGGGCGTTCCAAGCGATCGCCGACGCTGCGGCATCCGTCGTAGGCACGTGCAAGTCCGCTTTCGGGAAGCTTGGCGAGCAGATACCGGGCATCTGGGACACCATCGTCTCGACTATTGGCGGAGCCGTGACGACGATCATCTCGGCGGTGTCGCCGTTCGTGACGTACTTCGCATCGCAGATGCTGCCCGTCATCGCGTCATTCGCATCTGGCGCAGTCGGCGCGTTCAGCGCCGTGCGGCCTGTCATAGAGCAGCTTGGCTCGACGCTGCTGAACGTCGGCCAGGCCATCCTGCCCGTGCTACACAACGCCTTCGCGATGATCGTCCCGATCATTTCGCAGGTCATCGGCGTCGCCATGCAGCTTTTCGCTGCGGTAAGCCCGCTCGTGTCGCAGGTGGGCGCTGCGCTCATGCCGGCAATCACGTCTATCGGCACGGCGCTCGCAAACCTCGCCAACGCCGTGCTGCCGATATTGGCTAGCGGCATGCAGATAGTGCTCTCCGTGGCTCAGATGCTCATACCGGTAATCCAGACAGTGCTGTCTGTAGTTGGTTCAATCGTGTCCGTCGTGATAACGGTGGCAAGCCAGGTGATCTCGGTCGTGGTAAACGCCGCATCCGTCGTAGCCTCGGCCATTGGCCTCGTCATGTCGGTCGTGAGCGGCCTCGTGACTGCGGTTACCACGTTCATCGGCTCGATCGTATCCGTTGTCGGCGGCGGGATAGCTACCGTGGTCGCCGCCGTTTCAGGCGGTGTGAACGCGGTAGTGGCGTTCGTCGGCTCGCTGGTGTCCTCAGCGCTCTCGCTCGTGTCCGGCCTCGTCTCCTCGATCGCCGGGTACTTCTCGACCATGGTGTCTACGATGGCGAACGCGGCGCAGCAGGTGTACGCGGCGGTGACGGGTGCCTTCTCGGCGCTCGTCGGCGCTGTGTCTGGCCATATCGGGAGCCTCATGAACACCATTTCCAGCATCCCCGGCCAGGTAATGGGCTTCTTCGCAGGCGCTGGGTCGTGGCTCGTCGATTCCGGTCGCGCGTTGATCAACGGCTTCACGCAGGGCATCCAGAACGCAATCGACGGCGCCCTTTCCGCCGTGTCCGGCGCCGTCTCGCAGATCCGCTCGTTCTTCCCGTTCTCGCCCGCAAAGCGCGGCCCATTCAGCGGCCACGGTTATACAACCTACTCGGGCAAGGCGCTCATGGAGGGATGGGCCGAGGGCATCGGCAGCGGCACGGGGGCGGTCAACTCCGCCATCACGTCGGCGCTAGCCTCCGCGAGCTCGCTTATCGGCTCGGGCATCACGGTCGCTCCGTCGGTTGCCGTTGCCGGGGCAGGTGCCGCCGGCACGACCTACAACGTCACGGTCAATGGAGGAAGTGTAAACGCAGACCAGCGGATCATGCAGGCGGTTGACGTTCTGGTCTCCGCAGCCAAGCGGTCCGCAGGGTCGGGAAGGTAGCCAATGGGAACCTATACAAGGGAGATTCAGATCGCGGGGCGCAACCGCTGGTATTGCGGCTATATCTCCGTTGACGGCGTGAGCACGGTCAACGACACCACCTCGCGCATAACAATCACCGCCGCGATCGACGACAAGTATGCGGCACAGTACGGCACGCACTACGACGTGATCGTGAACGGCATCACCTACAGGTCGCGCGACGTGCTGCTCAACAACTACGGGAATTGGGCCACGCGCGACGCCGTGACCTTCACCGTGGACGTCGGGCGCGGGGCCAGCGGCTGGAACTGCTCCGTACAGATCCACGTCTACGGCAAGACGTACAACAACTACTACGACAGCGCCGGCGGAGATGCCTGGGCAACAGAGTACGCTTGGATTCCCCAGCGCGGGTACTCGCAACCGCATCCGCCCAAGAACCCGAAGCTGGCCCGCGTTTCCGACACATCCCACAAGATCACGTGGGACGTCGACTACACGGGCATGGACGGCGCGTACCCCTGGGCTGGCGTGTATGTAGACCGCCGCACCGACGACGGCTCATGGGTGAACATCGCCGACGTCTCGTGGGACGTGACCAACTACACCGACAACTCGACGACCGCAGGACACAAGTACGAGTACCGCCTTTGCGCCCACGGCCCGGGCGGCAACTCCACGCACGTCTCGTGCGGAACCACGTACACAACTCCGTCGGCACCTTCGCGCATCGATGCCATCAAGGCCGGCGCGTCCGAGGTGACGCTGCGCGTCTACGGGGCGTGGTGGTACGCCAGCGCATGGGATGTTCAGCGATCAGGCGACGACGGGAATACGTGGGCGGCGGTCTCGACCACCACCGAGGGCGAAGACCCCGCATGGGTAGACCTGCACGACACCTCCGCGCCTGCCGGCACGATCGTCTACCGCGTCAGGGCCAAGCGCGGTAGCCTAACGTCTTCGTGGGTCGAATCGAATTCCGTGACCACGATCACGCCGCCTCTCGCACCGAAGGTCACCGCCGACCATGTTGCGCCAACGGGGTCGGCAGCATCCTTCTCGTGGGTGCCCAACCACCCCGACGGCTCGGCGCAGTCCGCCGCGCAACTTGAGCTCGTCGGCAGCGAGACGATAACGAAGTCGTACACGACCGAGAAAAGCGCATCGGTCGCACTCACGAAGGGAAGTTGGAAAGCTCGCGTTCGCACGAAGGGACTGCACGCCGATTGGGGCGCTTGGTCTGGCTATGCGGCGATAACGGTCGCCGACTACCCGCAGTGCTGGGTCGCCTCCCCCGCTACCGACGGCATGCTCGTCGATGCGGTGCCGCTCACGGTGCAAGTCGCCGCAACCGACGAAACTGGCATCGCGCAGGCAACGCTCACGCTCGCAGAGGTCGGCGGCGCGACGGTCGCCACGGCAGACGTCACGAACCTGAAGCCCGTGAGTTTCGGCAGCTACGCCACCATACGCAACGGCATCGACTATCTGCTCATGCTCACGGTCAAGGGCGGCTCCGGCCTGTCCAAGACGGCCATGCGCCGCTTCAAGACGCACTGGGCGGAACCGGCCATCCCAGACGTGTCGCTGTCGTACGACGATGCGCTGGCGTGTCACGTGAAGGTGCGCAACGGCCTCTCGTCATACGAGATCGAGCAGACCACGCTCGTAGGCCCCATGACGGTCGACGAGGTGAGCAATGAGCTTTCCATACTAGGCACGATCACAGTCGATGGTGACGCGCTGGTGCTCGGCAACGCCTCCCGCTGCTCCGCCTTCACGGTGGAGCGCGTGGCGTACGGCGGCGATGCCGTCATAGCATCCGGCGTGCTTGACTCCCAAGAGACGATCGACCGCGTGCCGCCGCTAAACACCGACTACGAGTACAAGGTCACTGGGTACGCCGACAACGGCACCTCGTCGCAGACCGTGACCGATGCCAACGTGTTCGCGCACGGGATGGCGCTTAACTTCGGCCAGGATGCATCGACCGTGCTTGTGCTCGACTACAACGGCGACTACTCGACAAGCTCTCAGCGATCCGTAGAGACATACCACTTCGCCGATGGCGGCGAGAACGGCGACCTGCCCATTTCGTACATGCTCGACGAGCTGAACAAAAAGACCTCGCTCTCATGGGAGATGAAGCGCGACGGCCACGACAGGTACATACGGATTATGGACGAGCAGTGGAGGGGATGGTGGCGCGGACATGCGGGCGAACGCGCATACGGCCCCATGGACTTCGACATGTCTGTGAAGGGTGCAGGCATCTGGAAGGGTTCGGCCAACGTCACGCACAACGTCTTCGAGGAGCCGATAAATGGCTGATTGGGGAAAACCGTTCCTCACCTCGTTCCGCTTCATGCGCGTAGACCGCGCAAGCGGCAACGAGGTCGAGAGAATCACGAACATAAAGAACGGCGGGTGCATTGAGCGCAACCAGGACAAGGACTACACCACAGGGCAGGTCGATTACTCCGGGGCGCTCGATATCGGGGCAGATCTGCTGCGGGTGTACCTCGATGCCGACTTCGGTGGCGCGTCAGTCAGTGAGGCGCTGGGGACTTTCGTTGTCTCAGCGCCGAAAAGGACCAGACGCGGCGTCAACTCAACCGGCACGGCAGTCCTGTCGGGCAGGCTGTCGGAGGTTGCGGAGGACGAATTCGATGCCCCATTCACGGTGGCGGCTGGAACCGTGGTTGTCCCCTACGTCGTAAAGTTGCTCAAGGCGGCTGGCTTCGCTGACGTGATCGCCGAAGGCTCCGACTACAAGCTAGCGCAGGATTGGACGCTCGGAATCGATTCGGGCGACATGAGGCTGTCGAAGCGCCTGGCGGCGTGCAACGCGCTGCTCGACGTGGCGGGCTTCCGCGCCGTCGACGAGGACGCCTACGGAAGGCCCGTACTTCGCAGATATAGGGAGCCGCAGGACAGGCCCGTTTCCATGACCCTTCGAGAGGGCTCTGGCGCACGCTTCATCAACGAGGTAGTCGACGAGCTTGACCGCTCGGGCGTCGCCAACGTGGTGCACTGCGACTACGAAACGCAGGACGCCTTCTACCGTGGCACGGCCATCGACTCAGACCCGAGCAGCCCTTACTCCACGGTTTCGCGCGGTTGGCGCAAGACGGCCACGTACAGCTACAGCGACCTGCCCGAGGGGTCTACCGATGCCGAGAGACAGAGGAACGCCGATGTCAAGGCTAACGAGATGCTGCGAACACAGCAGAGCGCTATCCGTAGAGTCACGGTCAAGCGGACGTACGCGCCTATCGCGTGCGGCGATGCCGTGATGGTCGATTGGGCAAGCGCCGGCATCAGCGGCAAGTTCGCGGTGAGGACTGCGACTCTCACGCTCGTGGGAGGATGCCCAATCGAGATGGAGGTGAAGAGGTATGAGCGATGAACTCATGTCGGCCATGCGCCGATACGGCGCCGCGATGGCCGATGCGACCGCCAACGACCCTCCCGGCCAGCAGGCGTGCTACGGAACGGTGAATTCCGTATCCGGAGCCACCATGGCCGTATCGGTGAAGGGGGCATCCCTGAAGCTCCCGTACACCACCTCATGCTCGGGAGCCAAGGCAGGCGACCGATGCATCATCCAGGCAATCGGCCCGCACGCCATCGTGATCGGCGTGCTAGCTAAGTAAAGGAGGTGCGATGGCAGATACCAACAAAGGCGCGGCGCTGCTGCTCAACGATGCGGGCAACATCGACCGCGCCAGAACCACCGACGGCTCGATCTTCCGCATCGAGTCGACGCTATCGATGGAGGCCGCCGAAGAGGCCAAGACGGCAGCGGCGAACTGCAACACCGCGACTGAAAGCGCCGAAGCGGCAGAGAAGACGCGCGTGTCCAACGAGAACGCTCGGAAAACGGCTGAGACCGAGCGCGGCAACAACGAGACAACCCGCAAGAACAACGAGACGTCGCGCAAGAACGCCGAGACAACACGTCAAGACAACGAAACTGCGCGAAAGAATGCCGAAACCACGCGCCAGAACAACGAGACGAGCCGATCGAACGCCGAGATCGAACGCAAAAAGGCCGAAAGCCAGCGCCATGACGAGCATATCGCCGACCAACAGGCATCGAGCAACGCGACCTCTGCGGCGAACGGCGCGGCTTCGCGTGCGGACGCAGCGGCGAACCAGGCGTTGCAGATCGCCAACTCCGTGGCGCAAGGCAGCGCAGGAAGCTCGGACGTCGCGGAGCTGCGTGCCCAGAACGCGAAGCTCGCAACGCTTTTGGCGAACTCGACAGGTCAGTTCATATACATGGGCGGAACAGTCTACTGCCCGGCTTCAAAGGCATCGGCGAGCGGGGTGACCGTAACGTTCGGCTCAACATGCTCCGCAAGCGGCAATACCATCACGTTGATTTAAGAAGGAAACGAAATGGCTCAAGCTAAGATCCTCACAGTGGGCGGCACCAACTACGAGATGATAGACGACACCGCCCGCACCAACGCCACCACGGCGCTCAACAACGCCGAGTACAACCGACAGGGCCTGATCGGCAAGTACCCGGGCCAGTCGCTCGCAACGCTTCTCGCGGGCGAGGTCTCAGGCTCCGTCACCATCTACGACGCGCTGCACAAGCGCGTGCAGGCCGCGAACTTCAGCGGCATGCGCGTGGGCGACTACCTGGACGTGCCGCTCGTGAGCGCATCCGCCGTCACCACCCAGCAATCTGTGCGGTTCCTGCTTGCCCACATCGGCCCGTACCTCTACTGCGGCGACAACAGCAAGGGCCACCATATCGCGTTCGTGGCGTCCGCGCCCGTGCCCGTAGCCAAGACCGTGACCGGCGTGGCAAACGACAGCTTCCTGATGTGGAACACCACCAACTCGAACCAGGGCACCGCCAACCAGAAATGCCCCTACCCCAACAGCAACCTCAAGGCGTGGGAGACGGCCTTCGAGGCGTGCCTGCCCGAGGGGCTGACCAAGTACCTGCTCACCCAGCGCGTGCTGCTTGAGGAGCGGTACAGCGCCAGCGGCGCGCTCAACGACTCCAACTCGTGGAGCTGGCAGGATATCGGCAAGGTGTTCTCGCTGTCGGAGATGGAGGTGTACGGCTGCCCCGTGTGGGGGACGAAAGGCTACAGCGTGGGCTTCGACTGCCAGTTTGACCTGTTCCGAGACACGGCGCACCGAGTCAACGGAAATCGGTGCACTTGGTGGCTGCGTTCCGTTGCGTCGGGCTCCGCGTCCAACGTGTGCTTTGTCGGCAGCTACGGCGATGCCGACTACAATTCGGCGACGATCACCTGGGTTCGCCCCCGCCCCGGCTTCCTCGTCGGCTAGCCAGCCGAGTGCTCTATACTTCTCTTTCGATGCGACCGCCTTGCGCGGTCGCATCCCTGCCCGCGCAGCGGGCCGTTTTTTTTGCCACTATTTCCGGGAGGTGCCATGAGCGGCGTCTACCAGCGAAACCGCGAGGTGTCCGAGTACAAGTTCTTCACGCAGGCCATCGCCATCCGCGTGGAGGTCAACAAGCTCATGGCCTCCTCGTCGGTCGTGCCGAAAGCCTACAGGCTGCTGAACGCAGTCCCCACGGTGGAGACCGCGCGCAGCATCGTATACAACGTCAACCGCGCCGACTGCTTCTACCCCAACAGTTCGTTCAACGCACTTGAGCGCAAGCGTTACCTGACGCTGGCGATAGCCGACTGCGAGCAGCTGATGCTCGACATGCAGTGCCTCATGGACATCGGCCTGCCCGTGAACGCCAACCGCTTCGAGGAGCTGGCGGCCATGGTCGAGGAGGAGATCAGGCTGCTGAAGGGGGCGCGCAAGAACGTGCGCGTGACGGGCAAGAAGTCCACCGAGGAGCGCATAGCCGAGGCCGAGGCCGAGCTAGAGCGCCTGCGTTCGCTATAATGGACGGCGGTCGCGCCTTGTTTATCGGTACAATTGGTGGTTGCGTTCCGTCATGGGTGGCTCCTCGTCCAACGTGTGCTACGTCAACAACAACGGCAATGCCAACTACAATTCGGCGACGAACACCTGGGTTCGCCCCCGCCCCGGATTCCCTTACTGCCAGACCGAGTAGGCCCCAGGGCCGAAAGCAGAGCGCGAAGAGGAAGGAAGGCGCGACCATCGGGCATGCGCCCGTAAATACGCACCCCGCGAGGGTGGCCGGACGCTGCTTGCATGGCGCGGCGCTCCGTGGCTTCGCCGCGTTTCATGGCCATACCTCAAGCGGCTGTCAGAGCCACATTGCAAGCCGTGCGGGGTGCTCTCTATGAACTCGGAGCAAAGAAGGACCGCACGCCGCAAGCGCCGCGAGGAGAAGCGGGCCAAGGCAAAGGCCGAGCGCGTCAAGGCGTGCACCCTTGAGACGGTGGCCGACCTCAACAGCCTGTGCAAGGCTTCCAAGCAGGCCGCGCGTGGCGTCATGTGGAAGGCCTCGACGCAGCGGTACATGAAGGACTACCTGCGAAACGCCGTGAAATCGCGCCAAGACCTTTTGGAGGGCCGCGACATATGCCGGGGTTTCATCCGCTTCGACCTGTGGGAGCGCGGCAAGCTGCGCCACATCAGTGCAGTGCACTTCCCCGAGCGCGTGGTGCAGAAGTCGCTGTCCCAGAACGCCCTCGTGCCCGCGATAGTCCCCACGCTCGTATCCGCGAACTCCGCCAACATCAAGGGGCGCGGCACCGACTACGCCCTTAAGCTGCTCAAGCGCCACCTGGCCGACCACTGGCGGCGGCATGGGCGCGAGGGCTACATACTGCTGGGCGACTTCTCCGACTACTTCGCGCGCATTGCCCATGAGCCGGTCAAGCGGCAGGTGGCCGACGCGCTGCTCGACCCGCGCGTGGTCGCCCTTGAGCACCGCCTGATAGACGCGCAGGGCGAGGTCGGCCTGGGCCTGGGCAGCGAGCCAAACCAGATATGCGCGGTGGCGCACCCCAACCGCATCGACCACTACGTGGCCGAGATGCTGCGCCCCGAGGCCTACGGGCGCTACATGGATGACTTCTACCTGATCCACGAGTCCAAGGAGTACCTGCAAGTGTGCCTTCTGCTGATAGAGCACGAGTGCGCGAAGCTCGGCATCGCGCTGAACCCGCGCAAGACCCGCGTGGTGAAGCTGACGCGCGGCTTCACGTGGCTGAAGAAGCGCATCTTCTACACCGAAACGGGCCGCATCGTCATGAAGCCGTGCCGCGACTCCATCACGCGCGAGCGACGCAAGCTGAAGAAGATGGCCCGCATGGTGGCCGAGGGGGTCATGACGCCCGAGCAGGTGCAGCAGAGCTACCAGAGCTGGCGCGGCGGCATGGCTCACTTGGACGCGCACCGCAGCGTGCTGGCCATGGACGCGCTGTACCGCAGCCTGTTCGAAAATCTCGCGGGGGGGGGTTGCTCAATGCAATCAAGCCCGAGAGACGATTCGGGCGGAACGCCCTCGCCATAGCGGAAGGGCGGCAACTCAAAACGGCGGCCTAGACGGGTCGAAAACGAAATAACCAAGACAGCGAAGGCGTGCTGCGGCGCGCCTTCTTTCTTCGCGCCCGCCCAAACGGCCAGGCAATCTCACGGCGCTAATACGATGGCGGCACATTCCCCGATAAGGAAGGAGTCCGCATGGACGCTGAGGAAGACATGCCGCGCCCCGACGAGCTTCGAGACGGCACCCTGGCCGAGGTCAACGCCCTGCGCGACCTGCTGTCGCAGATCGGCGACCCCGACGCGGCGCACGACGCGGGCGTTATCGACGATGACGAGTACGTGGAGCGGAAGGCGCGAAAGCTCGCCTACACCTCCGCGCTCGCCGCCTACGCCAACGGCGAGGCGCCCGACCTCCCGGCGCTGCTCGAACAGATGCGCGAGCAGGCGTCCCAGCCGACGCAGACCGAGACCAACACGGCGAACATCGACTACCTGCTCATGACCGTGGGAGGTGACCAGTAATGGCTACGAAGAAAACCGTTGAGCATTCCAAGCACTTCGCGAAGGTCAAGAAGTACTACGACAAAGACCTTTGGAGCAAGGCGCGCGTCTACAAGGCTGTCGAGTGCAAATGGATCACCGCCGACGAGTACAAGGAAATCACCGGCGAAGAGTACGCGGTGGCTTAGCGTGAACGACCTCGTGTACACCGTGGCGGTCACCGCCATCGTGTCTGGCCTCGTCGGCTCCGTGGTATCCGCCTTGGTGGCGGCACTCAAATCGCAAGGACGCAAGGCTGTCGAGCGCACCGAGGCGGAAAAGGCGACGGACGAGGCCTTGAGGATGGGGGTTCGTGCGCTGCTTTGGCGCGAGCTGAAGAACATCCATGAGCAGGCAGTCCGTCAAGGCGGCTTGACGGTTGCAGACCGCAAACACCTCGAAAACGTCTACGCCGCCTACCACGGGCTGGGCGGCAACGGCACCGGAACGCGTCTCTACGAAGACGCCATGAAGATGCCCGTAATCGACTAAAGGAGCAGACCATGACCACGATTCAGGCGGCTCTCGCCGTTATTTCTTCCGTAATCCTTCCGTTCATCATCCAGGCGATCAAGTCCGAGGCAATGGGCGGCAACGCCGCGCGTTGGCTCGCCATCGCCGCTTCGGCGCTCTTCGGCGCCCTCACCGCAATGGCCAACGGAATCCCGACCGACCCCGGCGCGTGGGTCACCGCGATCTTCGCCTGCGTCGGCGGCGTGCAGGTGGCATATGCGGCCTTCAAGGCGGTCGGCGTGACAGACAAGTGGCTCGACGCGCTGCTCGCCATGGGCACTCCGAAGAAGGACAACTAGGAATGGGCGGCAAGCGCCTCGTGCGCATCGCCGCCACCATCTCGCTGCTGGCCCTGCTCGCCGCCTTCGCCGACGTGGCGCTTATAGCCTCTAACGTGCCGAAGGTGCCGAATGAGGAGCCTTTGCCCACCATCTACGACAAGCCGCTCGACAAGCCCGCCGAGGTGCCCGTCTACCTCCAAGCAGACGAGCGCTGGGGCGGGCTTTCGTATGCAGGCGAAGACCTGGCTGCTGCCGGCTGCGGCCTCACGTGCGCGGCCATGGCGTGGGAATGGCTCTACGGCCAGACGTGCACGCCGGCGCAGATGCTGGGATTCGTTGGCGAATCGTGCCTCACGGACGGCGTGAACGACATGGAAAAGTTCTGCCGTTGGATGAACGCGAACGACCAGGCTTTGGGCTACACGCCTATCCACGACAACGCCGACGACGCCTTGGACGAGGCGGCTGGCGGATGGATGGTGTTTTGCAGCCTAACTGGCCAGCTACGCGACGGCGGCAAGAGCTACGGCGGGCACATCGTCCTGCTCTGCGGATGGGACGGCGAGACGGCGACATTCCACGACCCATACGAGGGCGTGGTGCGGCTGAGCCGCAAACAGTACGAACAAGTTGACTGGGCTTATTTCATAGCGATAGGGAGCGCTGAATAGAATGAACGGAATCGACATCAGCAATTGGCAGAACGGCATCAACCTCGCGGCTGTCCCGTTCGACTTCGTTATCTGCAAGGCTACCGAGGGCACGCGCTACGTGTCGCCCGACTGCGACCGCCAGATCCAGCAAGCGGTCGGCCTTGGCAAGCTCGTGGGCGTGTACCACTACGTCAACGGAGGTGATGCCGAGGCGGAGGCCGAGTACTTCTACGAGCACTGCAAGGGCTACGTCGGCAAGGCCGCGTTCTTCATCGACTGGGAGGAGCAGGGCAACAAGGCATGGGGCGACACGTCCTACCTCAAGGCCATGGCAGAGCGTTTGGCCGAGCTTCTTGGCGTGAGTGTGGATCGCATCGGCATCTACGCCAGCAAGAGCGTGTTCCCGTGGGGCCTCACCGATGCTAAGACGTGGGTGGCGCAGTACGCCGACATGAATCCCACTGGCTACCAGGACGCGCCGTGGCATGAGGGCGCTTACGATTGCGCCATCCGCCAGTACTCCTCGTGCGGGCGCTTGGACGGCTGGGCGGGCAACCTCGACATCAACAAGTGCTATATCTCCCGCGCGGAGTGGGAGGCCATGGCGGGCGGCTCCAACGGCGATCCCGACTCGCTTATCCACGGCATCGACGAGACGCCTGCGGCAGACCTCGCGGCGAAGGTGCTCGCTGGCGAGCTCGGAGACGGCGACGACCGCAAGCACACGCTGGGCGACCGCTACCAGGAGGTGCAGTCGCTCGTGAATCACATCCTCACGGCATCCGCCGAGGATCTGGCAAAGGAGACATGGGCGGGCGATTACGGCAACGGCAGCCGCCGCAAGGCTGTTTTGGGGCCGCGCTACGACGAGGTTATGGCGGTAATCAACGGCCAGGCCGAGACCGAGCAGGTGTACGTGGTGCAGAGCGGCGACACCCTTTCTGGAATCGCCTCAAAGTACGGCACGACCTATCAGGATCTCGCCGCCAAGAACGGCATCTCAAACCCGAATCTGATCTATCCCGGCATGCGCCTGGTTGTTTCCTAGGCCGCTCGTGGTATCCTAACGAAGATGATCGTGCCGACTGCGCACACCTCGGTTCGAGGAGATGCGCAAACGGTGCACCAACCCGAAAATGTGCGAACCCGTGCGATGCTAAGTCGTGCGGGTTCGTTGCGTTCGTCGTCGCAGTAGAGCGTGGCCACGCACTCCTCCGGCGTCACCATCACCTGATAGACAAAGGAATCGAGCACGGCCGCGTCGTCCATCCCGCCGCCGCACTGGAGGAAGTCCGCGAACTCCTCGGGGTCGATGCGCGCCTCGTCATAGGAGGCCAGATCGCGCTCGGCGCGGGCCTTCTGGGCCTGAAGCTGGGCTATGCGGTCGGTGAACTCGGGCATCACGATGCCCTGCTCGATAGCGGCCATGATGTTCTGGAGGCCGTTCTCGGCCTTGCGCTTCGAGGCCATGGCCCGCCTGCGCGCGTCGGCTATCTCCGGTTCCGGCTCGTCCCAGAGCATGTGGGATATGCGGAGGGCCGTCTCGCGGTCGCGCAGCATCCCCCTGATGGCCTCGGCCAGCTCGTGCTCGAGCCAGTCGCGCCGGACGGGCTTGGCCCCGCAGCGGCAGCCGTAATACTCGTACTTGACGTTCTTCTTGCCACGGCCCGACGTCCCGGCCATATTGTGGCCGCGCTCCTTTCTGCCTTAGCACGAAGATACACAAAATGGGGACTTTTATCAATATATCTTCTTGCTACATCCCCATAATGGTGGTATAGTTCCCTCATGAGGTACCAAAAACGGGTACTTAATCAGAAAGGAGACAAGGATGAAGAACAACATCGCATCGGAGCGAGTCCGCTTGGGCATGTCCCAGCAGGACCTTGCCGACGAGCTCGAGGTTTCCCGCGACTCGGTGAAGGACTGGGAGGCCGGTCGTACGCCCATCAAGAGCACGTTGCTCATCTCGATGGCCGACATCTTCGACTGCAGCCTCGACTACCTCATGGCTCGCTCGAACGAGCGCCTTATCAAGAAGGCGGTGGCGTAATGCCCCGCAACCAAAGGCTCGACATCATGCGCCGGAAATTGCAGCGCCGCTTCAAGACTTGGAAGGGACGCCTGGCGTAATGACGTGGACGAGCAGCGAAGTCCGCTACCTCGAGGAGCACGCCGGGGACGGTGCCGTGGCCATAGCCGAGGCCCTCGGCAAATCGGTGACGGCCATTGAAGTGCAGGCGCACCGCTACGGACTCTCACTCCGCAAGCGCTGGCTCTGCCCCAAGTGCGGCAGGGAGACCTTCAAGCCGCTGTCGAACCGGACGGGTTGGTGCGTCTCCTGCACAAGGGAGCAGCGCGCCGCCGAGATCGCCGAGCAGGTGCGGGCGATGGAGGAGGAGGTGAGGAGGGAGGACAAGGCGAACAAGGAGCGCCAGCGGCTCTACAGCCGCAAATATCGCGCAAAAAAGCAAATCAACGAAAACCTTTTGAAAGTCGAGGACGAGGAAACGGAGGAAGAATGACCCCTCAAAACAGATACGCGGGCACCCCCAGCAACCACACCAAGAGCGCCCGCACGTCCAACAGGACTCCCCGCATCGTAGCACGCGAGGGCTACCGCCTGCCAGCGCAGGAGCAGGCCGACAGGCAGAAGGACGCCTTCAGGGCCGGGCTTCTGGTCGGCATCGCCGTGACGGCGCTCGCGATGTGCGCGCTGCTGTGGCTCTGGATTATCCCGACCATGGACGGCGCGGTGCACAGCGCCCAGGCCGCATACGAGGCGGTGGGCGTCCATGCGTAACGACGAGCGCTACAACCCCAAGCCCCAGAGCTGCCAGCTCGAGATATTCGGCCTCGGGGCCAAGGGCGAGGCGGACGCCGAGGACGCGCGCCGCTGGATTGACGAGAACCCCGGCGCATGGA
>CABUUB010000017.1 GCA_902494625.1 uncultured Collinsella sp. | reverse complement strand
CGCCCACGAACCTACAGCTGCTCGAGCATAGCGGTGCAGCCGTCGAGCACGTCGCGGTAGGTGGCATCGAAGTTGCCGGTGTACCAGGGGTCGGCCACGTCGCCGGGGCGCTCGGTCCAATCGAGCAAGCGCGTAATCTTGCCGTCGGGGTCGTCGCCAAAGATGCGACGCAGACCGCGCGCGTTCTCGGCGTCCATATAGACAATGTGGTCCCAGTCACCATACTCCGCGCGACGCACCTGGCGAGCACGGTGCGCGACGACGGGAATCCCGACTTCGCGCAGCTTGGCAACGGTGCCGTGGTGTGGCGGGTTGCCGATCTCCTCGGTCGAGGTCGCCGCGGAATCAATGACAAACTCCGCCTCGCGCCCAGCGCGGCGCACGAGCTCGGTAAACACCGACTCGGCCATCGTCGAGCGACAGATGTTGCCGTGACAGATAAACAGTACACGTTGCATATGCGGTTTCCTTTCGATCGCCATCATCGAGCTCGAGTATCGCATCTACGCCTACGCCCTCGCCCGCCTGCGCTCCCAGCGAGCCAACTTAATCGTCACCAGCGTGAGCGCCCAGGCCACAAGCGAGAACGCGGCGCCCACTGCGCCCACGTACACAATACCAATGCTGCTTACCACGGCGCCGCCCACCGCGGTGCCAAACGAAATGCCGACATTAAACGCCATGGGTTCTACCGAGCTCGCGAGCACCATCGATTTAGGATGGCGGCTGCGAGCAACGTCCATAAAGTGCGTGATGCACGACACCGAGAACAGGTACATGAGCATCGCCAGGCTAAAGACAAAGACAAGTGCGAGCGGCATGGCAGCACCTACGGCAAACAGCCCAAACAATGCCGCCGCCTGCAGCACAAACGTCACAAGCAGCGCCTTCATGCCAAAGCGCGCATCGATCCATCCGCCCAGGATGTTCGAGATCAGGCAGAACACGCCGTAGGCCATAAGCGTGGTACTGGCTTCGACCGTGCCCATGCCCAGCACCTGCTCAAGATAAGGCGTCACGTAGCCGTAGAACACATAGACCGAGCCCACGCCAAACAAAAAGATAAGCATGCCGGTGATGATGCTCGGCTCGCGCAGCAGACTCGCCTGCTCGCGAAAGGTGGCGGGCTCGTCGGTTTGCCCGGCGCGCGGCATAAACGCCACGAGCGCTCCGCAGATTAAAACGGCAAAGGTCAGCGCGCCGTACATGGCAACGTGCCAGTCGAGCGTGTCGGCCACAAACTTGCCGATCGAGGTCACAAAGACCATCGCCACGGAAAACGCACCATATACTACCGAGATAGCAAGCGAAGTTTGCTGCGGGGACAGAAGCTCAGGGATGTACGTCACGCCCACGGCGAGCAGCGCACCCGAGACAGAGCCCAGGACAATGCGCGAGATAAAGAGCACCTGGAAGTTGGGCGCCAGTGCCATAAACAAATTGCCAAGCACAAAGACGATGCTGTAGCACACGAGCAGCTGATAGCGGCGGAATCGCCCCGTGCTGAGCGCAAGCACCGGCGTCGCGATGGCGTAGACCAGCGCGAACACGCTGATGAGCTGGCCCGCAGTGGCAAGTGATACGCCGAGTTCCGTCGCCAGGTCGCTTTCGATGCCGATGACCACGAACTCGGAGCAGCCGAGCGAGAATCCCAACAGCACGAGCAGCGCCAGGCAGAGCTTGGTGCGCGCAGGGGAGAGTGCGGCGGCGGTTGACTTACTTTTAGGCGTGGTTGCGGCGGTCAAGGTTGTCACTCCAATGTCGCATGAATAAGCGGGATTCAATCCCTGCAACTCTAACAGAATGTGACGAAGGGGCAGTCCCTTTGTCACATGGAGAGCTTGCCTGTATAGTCGCAATACAGGCGAAGATGGTCTCAGGTACATCGCGGGCGACAGGAGATCCCATGGGTATGCACACGACAAAGGTTGCAGTGGGCGAGGGCAAGTTTGCGCTCGAGGCCCAGCTGACGGTGACGCCGCGAGGCATGGCGGTGTACGCCTGCTCGCCGGAGTTCGCGCACCTGGGCGCCACGGCGCAGGCCATTCCGCGACCCGAGCCCGGCCGTACGGCGACGGTGAGCATCCTGGCCGTTCCGTGCCATCGGGACGAGATTCCGGCGCACGATATCGCGGCGGCGCTGGCCACGCGCTTTGGCGTGCCGGTCGTTGCAAGCACGGGTTTTCATGTTGAACAGGCGAGCGGCGACGACCTGCAGCGCGTGCTCGACACCACCAAGGAGCTCATCGCCGCGCTCGAGGAAGCCGCCGCGCGCATCCTGCGCGCCGGCTGGGATGAGGGCGGCGCGGGCGCCGAGGTCGTGGCAGTCGATGCCGCGGTCGGCGAGGCGCTTGGCCCCGTCGACCGCATCGATGCCCATACCGGCGAGGGCATCATGCATCAGGCATTCCTGACGCTTTTGGTTGAGGGCCAGGGCGAAGACGCGCGCCTGCTGCTCTGTCGCCGCAGTCCGCTCAAGCGCCTGTGGGGCGGGGTGCTGGCCGATAGCTGCGCCGGCCATTCGCTCCCCGGGGAAGACATCGCGGCCGCCACGGCGCGCCGCATCAACGAAGAGCTCGGCATTACGCGCGAGCCCGATCAGCTTAAGCACCTCGGACACGTGGTGTACCGTGAGGACCACGGCGATGGTCGTTGCGAGTGCGAATGGTGCGAGGTCTACCTCGCTCATGTTGAGCCCGGCGAGCTGCATATCAACCAAGAGGAGATCTCGGAGGTGCGCCGCGTGGCCCCGTCCGAGCTCGACGGCTACCTGCAGGGTCACCCCGAGCAGCTGGCCCCCTGGCTTCGCGAGGCCCTCAGCGACCCATCCATCCGTACGGCCCTCGCTATGTAAAAAAGACAGTCCCTTTGTCACATTCAAACCGTCACAACATTCGATGAAAATCTCGAAAACGAGAAAAAGCGTCGAATGTTGTGACGGTTTTTGTCCAGGGGACCGCTTCTCATCCAAAAAATCCGCTTGACTGTATTGCCGCAACACAGCGCAACGTAAGGGGTGTCCGATAACGGGCGCCCCTTTTTTAAGCGGCAACGTGGCTGCGAATCCGGAGCGCCCCCAACAAGAAAGGTGGGGAGATGGAAGCGGAAAAGAAGGCGTTTAAGATCACCAAGCGCGAAATTGGCTTTGTGCTGGGTATCGTTGTCTTTTTGCTGGTGAAGTTTCTTCCTTTGGCGGAGCTGAGCTCGACGGTCGAGCTCACGGTCGGCGGTCAGACCTGTCTGGCACTGACGCTCGCCACGGTGGTGTTCTGGGCATGTGGCGTGGCACAGCCGGGCTTTGTGGGCCTGCTCTACTGCGCGCTGCTCGTCCTGTTCAAGGTGTGCGTGGACGACACGGGCGCCGCGAGCATCTCGGCGACGGTCGCCTCTACGTTTAGCTCGTGGACCAAGGCTACCATGTGGCTCGTCATCGGCGCCTACCTCATCGCCAGCGCGGTCAAGGAGTCGGGCCTGGGTGAGCGTATCGCCTACGCGTTCATGCTCAAGTTCGTGCGCGACGCCAAGTCGCTCATCATCTCGATCTTCGCGCTCACCTTTGTGCTGTCGCTGCTGATCCCGCATCCGTTCCCCCGCGCCTTCCTCATCCTCGCCGTCGTCTCGGTCATCGCCGAGTCCGCCGGCTACGGCGGCGACGACAAGGGCAAGCTCGGCTTCCTCGTGTTTGCCGCTGCCGCCCCGGGCTCCATGTTCTTCCTGACGGGCGACTCCACGCTCAACCCGCTCGTTGCGCAGTACAGCGCCGAGGCCGGCGGCATGAGCCCGTCCTTCGTCGACTGGTTCCTGTACATGAGCGTGCCGATGCTGGTCGCGCTGCTGTGCACCCTGTTCCTGGGCCTCTTCCTCTTTAAGCCCAGCAAAGAACTCGTCTACGATCGCGAGCAGATCGTGGCCAAGCAAGCCGCGCTCGGCAAGCTCTCCGTCAAAGAGATCCGCACCATCGTGTGGCTTGTCATCGCCATCGCGCTGTGGCTCACCGTTTCGGGCGATTACATCGGCTGGGTCACCCTGGCCATTGGTGTCGCTCTCGCCATGCCCATCATCGGCGAAGTCCTCACCCCCGCCAGCTGGAACGCTGTCGACATCAAGTCCCTCATGTTCCTGACGGCCGCCATGGCCGTGGGCTCCGTGGGCGGTGCCACCGGCATGAACGCCTGGATCGCCGATGTTGTGCTTCCCAGCTCCGTGCCCGAGAACATCTTCCTGTTCGCCCTGCTCGTCGCCGCGCTTTCCATGATCATCCACATGTTTATGGGCTCGGTCATGGCCGTGCTCGGCGTGTGCGTGCCGGCGTTCATCAGCTTTGCCGCCGGCTTCAGCGTGAGCCCGCTCGCCGTGGCGCTCATCGTCTTCACGTCCATCAACATCCACTACATCCTGCCGTTCCATAACCTGCCGATCCTTATCGGCGAAGGCAAGGACGCCGGCGGCTACACCTCCAAAGAGGCCATGCGCATGGGCATTCCCCTCACCGCGGTCGTCTTTGTCGTCGTGCTGGTCGAGGCCGCCTGGTTCCACCTCTTTGGCCTGATGTAAGCGGTCGAGCGCCCCGGCTGTAGGCAGCCAAGCGCTTGAACTTCGAGTGGTCGAGCACTCCATCTGTGAGCGCCGCGGCCCCATTACGTTACCCCGTCCGGCGGCACCCCGTCGCCGGACACTCTCCCGAAAGGAGTACGCCATGTCCACTACCAATGCTTCCCAGATCCACGATCTGCGTTCCGCGCTCGACTTTTTGCGCGAGATGCCGGGCCAGCTGCTCGAGACCGACACCCAGGTCGATCCCGATGCCGAGGTCTCGGGCGTCTACCGTCACGTCGGTGCCGGCGGCACCGTCATGCGCCCGACCAAAGAGGGTCCGGCGATGGTCTTCAACAACGTCAAGGGCTTTGACGACGCCAAGGTCTGCATCGGCATGCTTGCCAGTCGCAAGCGCGTTGCCGCCCTGCTCGACCTGGACGAGGAGCACCTGGGCCTCGAGATCGGCAAGCGCTTCGAGAACCTGATCGCCCCCGAGCAGATCGCCGAGGGCAAGCACGTCGACTGCCAGGAGGTCGTGTACAAGGCGACCGACGAGGGCTTCGACCTGCGCAAGATCGTTCCCGCCCCCACCAACACGCCCGTCGACGGCGGCCCCTACATCACCATGGGCCTCGCCTACGGCACGAGCCCCGATGGCACCCAGTCCGACGTAACCATCCACCGCTTCTCCTGCGTCGACAAGGACAAGCTCGCCATGTGGATTACCCCGGGCAGCCGTCATCTCGGTGCGTTCTTTGACGAGTACTGCCAGCGCGGCGAGGACATGCCCATCTCTATCTCCATCGGTCTGGACCCCGCCGTGTACATGTGCTGCGGCTTCGAGGCTCCCACCACGCCGCTCGGCTTCAACGAGCTGCAGATCGCCGGTGCCCTGCGCGGCCACGCCGTCGAGCTTGCCGACTGCGTCACCGTTCCGCAGAAGTGCATTGCCAATGCCGAGTACGTGCTCGAGGGCTACCTCATGCACGACGAGACCATCAACGAGGACGTCAACGGCCACGGCTACGCCATGCCCGAGTTCCCCGGTTACACCGGCGGCGCCAAGGTCTGCCCGGTGATCAAGATCACCGCCGTCACCACGCGTGTCAACCCCATCATGGAGAGCTGCATCGGCCCTTCGCACGAGCACGTGTCCATGGCCGGCATCCCCACCGAGGCTTCCATCTACAAGATGGTCGAGACCGCCATCCCGGGACGCCTGCTCAACGTCCACGCTGCTCCCTGCGGCGGCGGCAAGTTCGTTGCCATCATGCAGTTCAAGAAGTCGAGCAAAAATGACGAGGGCCGTCAGCGCAACGCCGCCATGCTCGCCTTCTCGGCATTCTCCGAGCTCAAGCACGTCATCCTTGTTGACGAGGATGTCGACATCTTCGACATGAGCGACGTTATGTGGGCCATGACCACGCGCTTCCAGGCCGACGTGGACCTCATCACTATCCCCGGTTGCCATTGCCACGTGCTCGATCCGTCCAACGACCCCGCGTTCGATCCTTCGATCCGCGAGCACGGCATCGCCTGCAAGGCCATCTTCGACTGCACGGTCCCGTTCAACCTCAAGAAGAACTTCATCCGCTCGCAGTTCATGGAGATCGATACAGATAAGTGGGCAGCAGAGCTCGCTTTCTAGTACGTAGCCCTACCAAGCAACTAAGGAGTTGTCATGCCTGAGTCTTCTGTCCGTCCCCGTCGCATTGTCGTTGGCGTGTCTGGCGCCAGCGGCGCGGCGCTGGGCCTTGAGTGCCTTAAATGCCTGCGCCAGGCCGGCGCCGAGTCGGCGCTTGTCGTCACGCGCGGGGGAGAGATCACCATCGAGCAGGAGCTCGGCATGACGCTCGACGAGTTTGCGTGCTATGCCGATGTGGTCTACGACAACAAGAACATCGGCGCTGCCATCGCAAGCGGCACCTATCCGGTCGACGGCATGATTGTGGCGCCCTGCTCCATGAAGACGCTCGCCGGCATTGCGAGCGGCTACAGCGAAAACTTGTTGCTGCGCGCGGCCGATGTACAGATGAAAGAGCAGCGCCGCCTGGTGCTTATGGTGCGCGAGACGCCCTTCAGTGCAATCCATGTCGATAACATGGCGCGCCTGGCGCGCGTGCCGGGCGTCATGCTTATGCCGGCCATGCTCACGTTTTACAACGGCCCTGCCACGCTCGACGACGCGGTGCATCACATCGCCGCCAAGGCGCTCGAGGCCGTCGGCGTGTCGTGCGAAAACTATAAGCGCTGGTCATAGGCATCTTTAGGGTAGGATACGAGTAGTGTTTGAGCCCGCTGCCCCTGTGGGCGGCGGGCTTTGGTGTGTCGGGAGGACCTATGCAGACGGGTATGTATGCGATCAGCGAGATGGCGAGTTTGTTTAACGTTTCGCGCCAAACGCTCATCTATTACGACAAGATCGGTCTGTTTAAACCCGCCGTGGTTAACGAAAAGGGCTACCGTTTCTATTCGCCCACGCAGATCCCGCTCATGCGTCTGATCTGCATGTTGCGCGACCTGGGACTGGAGCTCGACGAAATCGATCGCCTGACCTCGACGTTCGACATTGGAGAGATGACCGATCACCTGCGCTCGCGGGTGCAGGCGCTCGACGAACAGATCGCCGGGCTCAAAGCCGAGCGTGCGAGCGTGCAGGAGCGGCTGAGTTTTTACGACGAGGCGGTCTATTGGCGCGAGCGCGAGGGCAAACCGGAACTCAAGCAGTTCGAGCGCCGCTTCGTGGTCTTTGAGGAGTTCCCGGCCGATATCGAGCGCGGCCGCTCGATGCTGCACCCCACGCTCATGCGAGCGATTCTGCGCATGCGTGCACTGACGGGCATACGCCCCATGCGCGGCTGGGGCGCCATGCTGCGTCGCGAGGCGCTGCATTCCGACGACCCCATCGCCGGTGCCGGCTCCTTTGCCGTGCTGCCGCGTGGTGCCGAGGAAATACTGCCGAGCGATCCTGCCGAGCTGGCGGAGATTGGCATCGAGGTGCTGCCCGAGGGCACGTACCTGTGCATGAGCCGCTGGGGTATGCCGTATGAGCCCGAGGGCATTCGCGCCATCGTGGCCTGCATGGACGAGCACGCGCTCCAGCCCATCGGCAATGCGTTCGACTTTTGCTACCTGGATACCACGAGCTACGATGAATCCCACCAAGAGGACTTCTGCTGCATCCAAATCCCCGTCGCCCTCCAGATGTGACAAAGGGACAGTCCCTTTGTCACGTTCGCGGCGTGGCTGCCGCCCAAACCGTCACAACATTCGATGAAAATCTCGAAAACGAGGAAAAGCGTCGAATGTTGTGACGGTTTTCGTGTTCGGCGCGGGTGAGCTTCGGTGTCGTCTGGGGGTATAAGGCTAGCAAGTGTTTATTCGCGAGGCCTAAGGGGCGCCCCGTATGGATATCGATAACTTTGAATGGTGGTATAGCGAGGGTGAGGCTCCGGACGAGGAGTGGGACGAACCCACGCCGCGTGACGTGTCGAGCGACGAGGACGAGACCGGCAACAACGTCGCCGCCGACTCGGACGCCGCCCTCGACCCCGTCGAGCCCCTGACCTTTGAACAAGCCTGGGCTCAGGCCGAGGCAGACGAGGCCAAGGCCGACGCTACGGCCACGCTCGGCGAGCCAGCCGACATGTCGATCTCGCCGGCAAAGACCCCGCAGCCGCGTCACACTATCGACCCCGACAGCACGGCATCCTTCAGTATTCTCGACGTGCCCTCGCAGGGCGCTCAGGCGCCCGCGCCCACACGTCGCCCCAATCTGTCTCGCGAGGAAGATGCAGGACGTCGCTCGCCGCTCGGCCCCATCCTTATCGCCTTTATGGCCGGCGTTATCGCATGCTCGGTAATTGGAAACGTCTGGAGCCATGTCGAACAACAGCGAAAAGACGCCGCCAAGGTCGAGATGTCTGTCGAGCAATCGCTCGGTCGTACGCGCTCGGTACATGTGTCTGTCGAGGTTAAGGACGGCGCGACGTGGGATACCGCGCGCGGTGACAGCCAGATGCTCATCCACATCGTGGGTCGCACGCTCAAAGGGCAGACGATTGACGAGTATCAATACGTCAATTCCGCTGGTGACGGCATCGAGCTCAAGCCTGGCGACTACGAGCTCACGGTCGATGAACCGCCCGTCGCCACCGACGGCACGCGCTTCCGCGCCTCAAAGCGCATGGTCCCCGTGAGCTTTAACTCACAGGCGCCCGACACGGTCGACACCACACCGCAGGGCGGGTTTGACCTTTACGTGGATACCCAGTAGGCGCTCGCCGCTCATTCCGCTATGGCTACTCAATAATCGCCTGCCGTCCCGTCCCGTCGTCAAGAGTGGGACAATAGCCCTCGACACTATTGTTTACCTTTGGAGGAAGTAGCATGTCTACCGTCACTACTATCAAGCGCGGCGGCCTCACCGCGGCCATCGATTCCATGGGCGCCCAGCTCACGAGCCTTGCCCTCAACGGCAACGAGTATCTGTGGCAGGGCGACCCCGCCTTTTGGGGCAAGCACGCGCCCATCCTGTTCCCCATTGTGGGCTCGCTGCGCAACAACACGGCAACGTCTGCGGCCGGCACCTGCGAGATGCCGCGCCACGGACTCGCGCGCATTGTCGAGCACAAGCTGGTCGAGGTTTCGGAGGACGGCTCCTCGGTAACGTATGAGATCACCGATACGCCCGAGTCGCTCAAGGCGTTCCCGTTCCACTTTAAGCTCAACATGACCTATGCCTTGACCGGCGATTCCACCCTCACGCAGACCTTTGCCGTCACCAATACCGGCGACGTGGACCTGCCGTTCTCGGTGGGCGGCCACCCCGCGTTTAACGTACCGGCTCCCGGTGCCGAGGACGAGGCATTCGAGGATTACGAGCTGGCGTTTACCGAGACTTGGACGAACGAGGCTCCCATCATCACGCCCGACGGTCTTATGACGTTCGAGGGTAGTTACAAGGCTCCTGATAACTCGGACGTGCTGCCCATCACGCACCGCAGCTTCGATAACGACGCCATCATGTTCACCGATACCCCGGGCTCCACGCTCACGCTGCGCGGCCGCAAGTCGGGCCACGGCGTCAAGATCGACTTTGAGGGCTTTAAGTACATTGGCGTGTGGTCTGCCGCCAACGATGCCCCGTTTGTGGCGCTCGAGCCCTGGACCGGTCATACCACCATGGACACCGAGGACGACGTCTTTGAGCACAAGGTCAACACCATCACCTTGGCTCCCGGCGCTACCGACAAACGTAGCTTTAGCGTCACCTTGCTCTAGAGGTTCCGCCGTTCTGACGAACGGCGGGCCGGTCGACGCTGCGCGCCGCCCAGAGCGACAATTTGTCATTCAAAAGGCATGGCATGACCAGAAGGTCTATGCCTTGCCTTTTTCATGCCAACTTGTTTGCTCTGGGCGGCGCTCGCTGGCATTGCCAAAACATCGACGTTCCCAATGACTACCGTGTGTCTATTAATTTTTCGAGCTTGTGCTGCGCTGCTGGTCGCTGGCGTATATCCTGTTAAGTCGTCAGCATACGATTCAACAGGGAAGGCAGATTATGCATTCTCCCCATCAACGCGACGCGCATCCACAGCCGGTGTGCAGCCGTCGTATCTTCTTAGGCAGTGCGCTTGCTGCGAGCGCTTCTGTCGTCGCCGGCGCACTTGCCGGTTGCCAGCGTCCCTCCACGCTGGAAGTAGTTCAGCCCACGACGGGCGGCGGTCGCGACGACCTGTCCGATTCCGTTATCGGCAAGGACAAGATCCGCATTGGCATGGAGGCGGCCTACGCTCCGTACAACTGGCAGGTCTCCGAGGCCAGCGAGTACACCATCCCCATCGACAACGTGCAGGGCGCCTATGCCGACGGCTACGACGTGCAGATCGCCAAGATCGTCTGCAAGGCCCTCGGCGGCGAGCCCGTTGCCGTCAAACAGAGCTTCTCGGGTCTCATCGATTCGCTCAACAACGGCCAGATCGACCTTATCATCGCCGGCATGAGCGCCACACCCGAGCGCGAGGAGTCCGTCGGCTTTTCCGACCCGTACTTCATCGGCTACTTTGGCCTGTTCGTAAAAGAGGGCTCGCCCTACCAAAACGCCACCAAGCTCAGCGACTTCAGCGGTGCCACGGTGCTCGGCCAAAAGGACACCATGCTCGACACCGTCATCGACGAGATCCCGGGCGTTGTCCACAAGAACCCGGTCGATTCGGTCCCCACGGTGTTTTCGAACCTGCTGCAGGGCACCTGCGACGCCGTGACATACAACACTGAGAACGAGAAGGGCTATATGGCCCAAAACCCGGGTATCGTGCCGATTCAATTTGCCGAGGGCGAGGGCTTTAAGCAGGAGGTCACGGCAAACGTCGGCTGCCGCAAGGGCTCGGACAAGCTGCTTAAGCTCATCGACAAGACGCTCAAGGGCATTAGCCAAGAGGAGCGCGACCAAATGTGGGACGCGTGCCTCGACCGTCAGCCGGCATAGGGAGGCAGTATGAAAACCATCAATCGCCTGGCCTCCTTTATCAAGGCCGACCACCGTTATGTATATCTGGGCACGAGCGTTATCGCGGCGCTCGGCCTGGCGTTTAGCCAGCGCAACCCCACGCCGCTGAGCTTCCTGGCTCCCACGGGCGTGTTCCAAGATTGCCTTTGGGCGATCCTGTGGGCGTGGCTTGTCGTGTCGGCGGCGGCGCTGGTCACCAAGCTCATGCATTGGAGCGACTATCGCGAAAAGTCGCCGTTCGCCTCCGAGCGTTTCCGTCGTGGAGCACGCTTAGGCAGCTACGTCGTGGTCGCCATCGCGGCAGTTTTCTTTATCGACCGCTGCGTCATGTCGTTTATCGACCTGGTGCAGGTGAGCATTGTCTCGGATTCCAACCCCAGCGACTTTTTGTCGAGCCTGGTCTACATGACCTACAAGAGCGGCGACTTCTTCATTCGCGGTATCGAGATCACCATCGCGCTTGCCACCTTCGGCACCGTCATTGCCTTTTTCCTGGCGCTGCTTTTTGTGTTCCTGCGCATTCAGACCTTCGATCGCGTGGACAACGACCTGGTGCGCTTCTTTAAGAGTATCGGCCGTGGCTTTGCGACCGTCTACTCCACCATCGTGCGCGGCACGCCCATGATGGTCCAGGGTTTGCTCATCTATTACGCGGGCTTCACCGTTTTGCGCGGCATGGGCTTCGAGACCGCCCAGGCCAACCAGATCTGGAGCACCTTTACCGCTGGCCTCGTCACCATCTCGCTCAACTCCACCGCCTACATGATGGAGGTCCTGCGCGGCGGCATCGAGTCCATCGATCCCGGCCAGGCCGAGGCGGCACGCTCGCTGGGCCTGTCGCAGTGGCAGGCTATGCGCAAGGTCGTGTTCCCCCAGGGCATTAAAAACGCGATTCCGGCACTCACCAACGAGCTCATCATCAACATCAAGGACTCGTCGGTGCTCTCGGTTATCGGCGTGTTCGACCTCATGTACGCCACCACCACCGTCGCCGGCGTGTACTATCGACAGATGGAAGTCTACTGCGTGGCGCTCGTGGTCTACCTGATCCTGACGCTCGTGGCGAGCCGCCTGCTCGAGGCCTTTGGCAAAAAGCTCGGCGCCGAGGCTCCGGTCACGCTGCCCAGCTCCAACTAGGCTCAAGACGAGGAGAATCATCATGGCAGATACCGCCATTACCGGCGTTGCGGCCGCCGCACAGACCAATGAGCCGCTCATCCGCGTCGAGGGCCTGCGCAAGAGCTTCGGCTCGCTCGAGGTACTCAAGGGCATCGACCTGTCCGTCAATCCCGGCGAGGTCGTCACCATCATCGGCGCCTCGGGTTCGGGCAAGTCGACCTTCCTGCGCTGCCTCAACCTGCTCGAGACCCCGGACGCGGGCCACATCTGGTTCCACGGCCAGGACCTCACGGCCGAGCGTTGCAACATTAACAAGCTGCGCGAGGACATCGGCATGGTGTTCCAGGGCTTTAACCTGTTCAACAACATGGATGTGCTCGACAACTGCACGCTCGCGCCCGTCACGCTCAAAAAGATGGGCAAGGCCGAGGCCGAGAAGGTCGCGCTGGAGCATCTGACGAGTGTGGGGCTCGAAAAATTCGCGCACGCCGCCGTGGGTCGCCTGTCCGGTGGTCAAAAGCAGCGCGTGGCCATCGCTCGTGCTCTATGCATGAACCCGCAGATCATGCTGTTCGACGAGCCGACCTCCGCACTCGACCCCGAGATCGTGGGCGAGGTGCTCGAGGTCATGCGCAAGCTCGCCGCCGACGGCATGACCATGGTCGTCGTCACGCACGAGATGGCCTTTGCCCGCACGGTGTCCGACCGCGTGGTCTTCATGGACAAGGGCGTGGTGCTCGAGGATGCCGCGCCGGCCGAGCTCTTCGGCAACCCCAAGCACCAGCGTACCCGCGAGTTCCTCTCGCGTTATCTCGAGGACAAATAACCGATCGCAAGCGCTTATGTGGCAGGGCCGCTCCGGTGGGGCGGCCCTTGTCGTCACAATCGAAAGGATGTCATGGCCGAGGTTTGGCGCTTCTTTGCGCATGAGGATGATTTTGCCGATTTGGACAAGGCCGGCGCATGCGAGCGCTTGGGCCGCGTGCTGTCGTTTCCGACCATTTCGAGCATGGATGCCGAGGCGGTGGACTGGCAGCCCTTCGACGACCTGCGCGCCTATATGCAGCAGGCCTGGCCGCGCGTGTTTGCGGCGGGCGAGGTCGAGCTTATCGACCATTCGCTGCTGGTGACGCTTGCCGGCTCCGACCCCGCACTCAAGCCCGTTGTGCTCATGGGTCACATGGACGTGGTCCCCGTGGTGCCGGGTACCGAGGACGACTGGACGTACGCCCCCTTTAGCGGGCATGTAGACGACACCTACATTTGGGGTCGCGGCGCCATCGATATGAAAGACCAGGTCGCAGGCATTCTCGAGGCGGTTGAGTATGCGCTGGCGCACGGTTGGCAGCACGAGCGCACGCTGCTCCTGGCCTTTGGCCAGGACGAGGAGACTACGCAGTACGGCGCAGGCGCCATCGGCCGCGCGCTCGAGGAGCGCGGCATTGAGCTTGAGTACCTGATCGACGAGGGTGACTACCGCATCGTTCCAGCTGCCGAGTACGGCGCGGGCGAGGGCTGGCTTATGCATGCCGACCTTGCCGAGAAGGGCTACGCCGATATTGTGCTCAAGACGAAGAGTGAGGGCGGGCATTCGTCCAACCCCTACGGCGGCACATCGCTCGAGGTGCTGAGCCGTGCCATCACCGCAATCTGCGATATCGAGTGGCCGACGCGCGTGACCGACTTGCTTGCCGCCCAACTCGTCGAGTTGGGGCTCTACACGGCCGATGAAATTGCCGCCAACGGGGATGTCATTGTCCGCGAATGCCTCGCCAGCAAGAAGCTCTATCCGCTGGTGACGACCACCTGCGCGCCCACGCAGATCGAGGGTGGCAGCACCGGCGCCAACGTAATGCCGCAGGATATGTGGGCCAATATCAATTTCCGTATGCTCGAGGGCACGAGCGTGGCCGATGTCGTGGCCCGCTGCCGCGTCGCCGTTGCCGAGGCGGGGCTCGCCGACCGTGTCGAGGTCGAGCTCGGCCCTGGCAGCTCCGGACCCTCGCCGTCTCCGCGCATCGGCGGACCGGGACTCGAGGCGGTTCGCTCCATCGCCGCCCGCTATTTCCGTGATCCAAAGGGGACGGAGGAAAACGGATCATCCGAGCCGTTGGCGATTGTCCCCTCGACCGTGATCGGCGCGACCGACGCTGCCAACTACCAGCGCATTTGCTCCGAGTGCATTCGCTTCTCGGCCTTTGTGGTCGACGATGACGAGTGCGACCGCGGCGTCCACGGCACCAACGAGCGCATCACCCGCCGCGCCTACCTCCAGGGCATCCGCTTCCTCGTCGCTCTACTCCAAACGCTCTAGCCAAAAAGCAAGCCCTTGGTGCAATGGGGTCAGGTTTGTTTGCACCAATCATTCCGTGCGGGTTATATGCAGGTTTGCCTGGGCACGCTATCATGTTTGGGTTAGACCGCAACTATGTACCCCATACGCGAAGGGATGCGCATGTATCTGAAGATCGACATGTTCTAGCCGGGCTTACCCCCGCAGTGGCGCCGCGCGCCCCATCAACTCTGCCGATTTTCACCTTCACGCATATAAAGGAGTCCCGCCATGCGCGACAAGCTCGAAAAGATTATCAAGGCCTACGAGGAGCTCGAGAAGAAGCTTTCCGACCCGGCCGTCGCCTCCGACATCAAGGAGTTCACGCGTCTCAATAAGGAGTACGCGCACCAGTCCGACCTCATCGCCGCTTCGCGCGAGTACATCGGCGCGCTCGATGACATCGAGGCTGCCAAGGAGATGCTCCGCGACACCACCGATGCTGACGAGAAGGAGATGCTCCAGATGGACATCTCCGAGAACGAGGACAAGCTTCCCCAGCTCGAGGAAGACATCAAGTACATGCTCATCCCGAGCGACCCCAACGACGACAAGAACACCATCGTCGAGATTCGCTCTGCCGCCGGTGGCGACGAGGCAGCCATCTTTGCCGGCGACCTCTACAAGATGTATCAGCGCTTCTGTGAGTCGCGCGGCTGGAAGACCACCGTGCTCGACTCCAGCCCTAGCGAGGCAGGCGGCTTTAAGTCCATCGAGTTCAAGGTCGAGGGCGACCGCGTCTACTCCGTCATGAAGTTCGAGTCCGGCGTGCACCGCGTCCAGCGCGTTCCCAAGACCGAGTCCCAGGGCCGTATCCAGACCTCCACGGCAACTGTCGCCGTGCTTCCCGAGGCCGAGGAGATCGACGTCCAGATCAACCAGTCCGACCTGCGCATTGACACCTACTGCGCCTCCGGCCCTGGCGGTCAGTGCGTTAACACCACTTATTCCGCCGTGCGCATCACCCACCTGCCCACCAACACCGTGGTGCAGTCGCAGGAACAGCGCTCCCAGATTCAGAACCGCGAAGTCTGCATGCAGATGCTGCGCGCTCGTCTGTACGAGATGGAGCTCGAGAAGCAGCGGGCAGAGCTCGGTGCCGAGCGCCAGAGCCAGATCGGCCACGGCAACCGTTCCGAGAAGATCCGTACCTATAACCAGCCCCAGGACCGCGTGACCGATCACCGCATCGGTTTCAACTCCACCTACAACGGCGTCCTTCTGGGCGATCAGCTCGGCACCGTCATCGAGGCGCTCGCCGCCGCCGAGCGAGCCGAGAAGCTGGCGCAGGCCGTGTAGGTTCCGCCGTTCTACCGAACGGCGGACCAGCCGACGCTGCGCGGGCCGCATTTGGACAATCTGACGTTCAACTTCAAGGGCGCGACCAGAAGGTCAGCGCCCTTTCGTTTCACGTCATCTTGTCTCAAATGCGACCCGCTCGCTGTCCGTCCTCTACCTGCGGCGTTGCCTTGCTCCGGATGCGGTATGCTCAACCTGCGGCGCCTTAGATGTAGTCATTGGGGACGTTCTTAAACGACTAGGTTGGGCACATTGCTTTGAGATGTTATTCAATCGGCTTTGATGGCCTTTAAGCTGTCTATCTGCTCAAAGAAATTAGCGGCATTCATCTGCTATTGAAAATAATGCTCAAAAAATCGTCCGAGAAGTCGCGGGGTGATTTTTACCGCGTTGTTCGTCAAGTGATTTGGCAAGTTCTTGGTTAGATATTGGTCAGTTTTTGGGCAACCTTGCCAAAAGCTTGACGAATGCAAATCTGGACGTCGGCGAATGAACACTTTGAGCGAGCCCGGTGCAAAATTCTGGGCTGATTCTCGATAATTGCCTTCGATCGTCCCTTGCCAAGCGCTGGCCTCGCGTACAATCTGCTCCGACATTCGCGCGCCGCCCGGCGCTTAAGAGGGGAGGACCCCATGGCAAACGAGATCTGGACCATCAAGCGTTGTCTCGAGTGGACCAAGGAGTACCTGGCCGAGCGCGGCGAGGAGCACCCCCGTCTTTCTGCCGAGTGGCTGCTGTGCGCAGCTACGGGTTTGGCGCGTATCGACTTATATATGCGCATGGACGAGACGCTCGACGCAGCGCAGCTCGAGACCATGCACGCGGCGGTCGTCCGTCGCGCGAAGGGCGAGCCGCTGCAGTACATCACCGGTAGCACGCAGTTTCGCATGATCGACGTCGCGTGCGCCCCCGGTGTGCTCATCCCGCGCCCCGAGACCGAGATGCTCGTCGAAGAAGTTCTGAACTATCTGGATGCCGAGGTGCTGAGCCCCGAGGCCGCTGCCCGCCAGCGCGTGGAGCTGCCTTGGAACGATGAGGTCGAGCAGGCCCGCAAAGCCGAGGCGGCGCTGGCTGACGAACGCGCGGCCGCCGAGCGCCGTGCCGCCAACCTGACGGCCGCCGATGAGGCTGCGCTGGGTAGCGACGTGCTCGGTAGCCGCGCCTATGCCGAGGAACTGGCCGATCGCGAGGCCGAGGAAGCCGCCGCGCAGGCAGCAGAAGCCGAAGCGGCAGAAGCAGAGGCCATGGAAACCCCCGAGCCCGAGCTCGACGAATACGGCATCGCCATTGAGGACAACGACCAACAGGCGACTCCCGCGCAAGATGCCGCCGAGGCCAACGTATCTGCCCCAGCCGAGCCCCGCACTGCCCGCGTTCTCGAGGTCGGCTGCGGCACGGGCTGCATTTCGCTCTCCCTTGCCTGGGAGCGCCGCGGGCACGTTACCTGCACTGCTACCGATATCGAGCCGCGCGCCATCGACCTTGCTACCAAAAACCGCGATGCGCTTGGCCTCACGTCCGACGAGGTCGCCTTCAGCCTCACAAACCTGGTGAGCTCCATTCCCCGCGAAGAGTGGGGCACCTTTGACGTACTCGTCTCCAACCCGCCCTACATCCCCACCAATGTCATGCGCTCGCTGCCGCATGAGGTCAAGGACTTTGAGCCCGATCTGGCGCTCGAGGGCGGTGCCGACGGTCTCGATATCTTCCGCCGCCTGCTCAACGCGGCGCCCTACATGCTGCGTGCCGGCGGCCTGTTTGCCTGCGAGCTCTACGAGGGCGCGCTCGACGCCGCGGCCGAGCTCTGTCGTCAAGCAGGCCTTTCGGACGTGCGTATCGTCCACGACCTCACCGATCGTCCCCGCATCGTTCGAGCCATCGTCACCGAGCCCAAACAGCGTATTTAAGCTGAATAAATAGACATTTGCGCAAGTTTGTCCTTGCAATATACCGTAAAACTTCTACTATAGAAGGAGAAAGGTATGTCAAATCAGCTGCATCGGTACCGTATCGTGCTTGATTACATTGAACCTTGGCTTGATGAGCAGGATGAAGCTACGCTGAAGCAGATTTATGCAGACCTTTTGGTGCTCGAGAAGGAAGGTCCCAGCCTTGGTCGTCCGCTGGTTGACCGCGTAAAGGGCTCGAAGCTTCATCATTTAAAGGAGCTGAGAGTGACGTCGTGTGGTGGGCAGGTGATTCGCATCCTCTTCGCCTTTGACCCCAAGCGCCAGGCGGTATTGCTATTGGCGGGTGATAAGTCGCGAGCGGGATCGTCAAGGGCAAAATGGAACGGTTGGTATGCGATCAACATTCCAAGGGCCGAGCAAATATACCGTCGCCACGTAAGGAGGCTCGATCGAGATGGAACTGCATGAGTATATGGAATCTCGCGGGATAACACGCGACTCCATTACCGCCGAGCAGGAGAGGACTCGCGATCGTATCGAAGCCTATAAGCTTGCTCAGATTCGCAGGTTAAAAGATCTAACACAGGCGTCGGTCGCCCAGTCGATGGGCGTTTCTCAAAAACGTGTATCCGAGCTCGAGCGTGGGGAGTTGGGTTCGATGAGGCTCGACACGCTGAGCAGGTACGCAGAGAGCCTCGGCGGAAAACTGGTTGCAAGCATCGAGTTTCCCGATCGTACCGTTACGCTTGCGCGCTAAAAATCTTCAATTAACCCCCTCACTTTCACCGACTACTAGAGCCGCTCACCAAACCAACATGCGCTCTGGGCAAATAGGTTGAACGTTTCGTGCGAGAATGCCCCACAGTAAACAAACTTGCACCAGAGCGTAAGGGGCTGGCATACACATGCAGACGGTCTATCGGGTATACGAGGGAACGCGCGAGCCGCATCGGCTTGCCGTCGAGCGCACGGCCGAGGTGCTCGGCCGCGGCGGCCTGGCTTTGATCCCGACCGAGACCGTCTACGGTGTCGCCGTGGCAGTCAACGCCTTCTCGGACGCCGTGCCCCAAGATACAAGCGAATTCCCATCGTGGCCGCGCGATCCGCAGGCTGCCGTCAATGGCGCCGCAGTTCCTGCGCTCGGCACCGGCTATCGCCGTATCTTCACTCTCAAGCAACGTGAGCTCACGCAAACCGTCGCTTGGCTGGTCGATGGCGTCGAAGCACTCGACCGCTATGGCGTGGATATCCCGGAAGATGCCCGCGTACTCGCGCGACGATGCTGGCCGGGAGCCCTGACTATCGTGGTCAAGGCAGCCCCCTGCGTGCCGACCTTTATGCGCGCCGCCGACGACACGGTGGCACTTCGCGCTTCGGCCTCGCCCGTGGTCCAAGCGCTCATCCGCGCCTGCGGCAGTCCCCTTGCCTGCACGAGCGCCAACACACACGGCGTGCCCTCGCCGGCAAGCTTTGCCGCCGTCGAAGGTCGCATCCTGGAGGGGGTCGATGTTGCCGTCGACGCCGGTGAGACCCCGTGTCGCGACGCCTCGACCATCGTGTCGTTCCAGCACGGCGGGCTCCAGATCCTGCGCCAAGGCGCACTTCCCGCATCAGAGATCGAACGGGTCCTGTCCGACCCGATGCAATAGAAAGGTGTAAGCGATGTCGTTGAATCTGGGCAGCCTGGGCATGGAAGATGCCTCGTTTAACTTTGGCGGTTCCTACATCATGGCGCTCGACTGCGGCACCACCTCGGTACTTGCGACCATCGTCGACGAGTACGGCTGCATCGTCGCGCAGGCACGTCGTAGCGTCAAAACCAGCTTCCCGCGTCCCGGTTGGATAGAGCAAGACCCCATGGAGGTGCTTGCCAGCCAGATCGGCGTGATGATGGAGGTCCAGTTTAAGAGCGGCATCCATTCTGACCGCATCGCCGCCATCGGTATCTCCAACCAGCGCGAGACCACGGTGGTGTGGGACCGCATAAGCGGCCAACCCATCTATAACGCCATCGTGTGGCAATGCCGTCGCACCGCACCTCTGATCGACGAGCTGGTCGAGCGGGGCGCAGAAGAGCTGGTGCGCTCCCGCACGGGACTCACGCTCGATCCGTATTTCTCGGCTTCCAAGGTGCAGTGGATCCTCGACAACGTCGACGGTGCGCGTGAGAGCGCGGCGGCGGGCGACCTCATGTTCGGCACCATCGACACCTGGCTCATCTACAACCTCACCGGCAGTCAGGTCTTTGCCACCGACTACACCAATGCCAGCCGCACGGCGCTCTTTAATATCCATACGCTCGATTGGGACGACGACCTGCTGGCGCTCTTTGACGTTCCACGTTCCATGATGCCCGAGGTTCGTTGGAGCTCGGGCGACTACGGCCGCGTCGCGAGCGACATCATGACCAACATGCCGCCCATCATGGGCGTGGCAGGCGATCAGCAGGCGTCGCTGTTCGGCCACTGCTGTTTCCATCCCGGCCAGACCAAAAACACCTATGGCACGGGTTGCTTTATGCTCATGAACACCGGCGACGAGGTCGTCGAATCCAAGAACGGTCTGGTCTCCACGATCGGTATCGCCGCGGACGGCAAGATCAGCTATGCGCTCGAGGGTTCTATCTTTGCCGCCGGCTCAACCATGAACTGGCTGCGCAACAACATGGGCATCATCTCGAGTGTGAGCGAGTCCGCGCAACTCGCCGCTTCGATCAACGACAACGAGGGCTGCTACTTCGTCCCCGCCTTCGCTGGCCTGGGCGCTCCCTGGTGGGACCCGCGTGCCCGCGGTATCGTGTGCGGCCTGACCGGTGCCTCGAGTCGCGCGACCATTGTGCGTGCGGCCTGCGAGTCCATGGCCTACCAGAGTTATGACGTGCTGCGCGCCATGGAGCAGGACGTGGGACTTTCGATTGAGCGCCTGTCCGTCGATGGCGGCGCCTCACGCAACGAGTTCATCATGCAATTCCAGGCCGACCTGCTGGATATCCCCGTGCTGCAATGCGAGACGGTGGAGACCACGGCAATCGGTGCCGCGTACTTGGCGGGTCTTGCCGTCGGCTATTGGGAAGACCTTGAAGAGCTGGAGCAAAATGCCCAGATCGTTAGGACCTTCCTTCCCCATATGTCCGCCGAGCGTCGCGAGCAAAACCTTGCGGGCTGGCGTGATGCAGTCAAGCGCTCGCTCAGTACCGCACAGTAGGGCTGCGATGGGCTGCTCGATACAACAAACCGCTAAACTTATGCATGGCGTGCGGCGGCAACATTGCTGCGCGCCTTGTCAGCAAGGCCGTTTTGCGGCCGCAACGAAAGGGGCAATCAATCCATGACCGTCACCTACGATGCGTCCCGTGTGACGCTTGTCGATCACCCGCTCGTCCAGCACAAGCTGTCGATCCTGCGCGACAAAAACACCGGCACCAACCAGTTCCGTCAGCTCGTGCGCGAACTCGCGCTTTTTGACGGCTACGAGGCCATGCGCGACCTGCCTATGGAAGACGTCGAGGTCGAGACCCCCATCACTACCGCCACGTTCAAACAGCTTGCCGGCAAGAAACTCGCCATCGTGCCCATCCTGCGTGCGGGCCTTGGCATGGTCGACGGCATCCTCGACCTGGTGCCCTCCGCTCGCGTGGGCCACATCGGCATGGAGCGCGACGAGGTCACCCACGAGCCGCACGAGTATTACTGCAAGATGCCCAAGGATATCGACCAGCGCATCTGCCTGGTCGTCGACCCCATGCTCGCCACGGGCGGTTCGGCCGAGATGGCCATTAGCTACCTGCGCGAGCGCGGTGTCAAGGACATCCGCATGCTGTGCATCGTCGCGGCCCCCGAGGGCCTCAAGTCGCTGACTGAGAAGGACCCTGATGTGCATATCTATACCTGCGCCATCGACGACCATCTCAACGAGGCTGCCTACATCGTTCCCGGCCTGGGCGACGCCGGCGACCGCATCTACGGCACGCTCTAGTCGCTGGGCTAAGACGGCCGCGGCTGCAAATACGAAGAAACGGTGCGCGCGGACGAACAAAAGGCGACCGCGCGCACTCCTGTTAACGGACGTTTTGCCCTGCAGGGTTCGAGAAAAACGTATTACCGTACCTGCGGCATAAAGAAGGTCTTAAGAAAACGAACAGGTGCGTATTAACCGATGCTTTTTCGGTTGTACTTTAGCGATTGGCTCGTACAATAGTCACCAATGTTTGGCGGGAACTGTTCTGTGAAGCGTTAAAAAGGAAAGTGAGGACGCCAGTGTTTCAGATAGCCGATCTGCTCGCTATCGTTGCAGGCGCCATCGCGGGCGCAATTGCCTTCCTTCCCTTTGTCTTTACGCTCAAGCCGGTTCTTGACGATAAACAGAATGCGGACATGCTCAAGGGTATGGTGAGTCTGGCGGTCTCGGCAATCGCCCTGCTCGTCTTTACCTTGGTTGTGTTTGTGTTGTTCGGAGAGGCATTTCGCATGTTCCTCCTGGGCGAGGCGATCGGCTTCGTGGCCTTTATGGCCGCCTGCACGGTTCGCGTCGCCAAGGCGCTGCGAGATCCTCATGAGGTCGAAAGGTAAGTCGTGGAAATTTTTGAAAAGCTGCCTGATGAGATTAATCATCTGGTCAGCGAGTTCAGCTCCACCCCTGTCGTGGGCGATCTGAGCTGCGGCATCACGCAGTACTCGTTTTGGCTGATCGTCTCCACGATCGTGCTCCTGATCGTCCTGGCCGTGTTCAAGAAGAAGCAGACCCTGGTTCCCAAGGGCTTCTTCGTCAACGGTTTCGAGTACATCATCGAGTACGTCGAGAACGATATCGGCAAGGGCGTCGTGGGTGAGAACTGGAAGAAGCACTTCCCGTTCCTGTGCTCGCTTTTCCTGTTCATCCTGATCAACAACATGATCGGCCTGATCCCGGGAATGAAGCCCGGCACCGGCGCAATCGGCTCCACCGCCGCGCTCGCCATCTTCGCCTTCGTGTACTTCATCTACTACGGATGCAAGGCCCACGGCGTGATCGGCTACATCAAGAGCCTCGCCCCGCAGGGCGTGAGCTTCCCGATGAACGTGCTCGTGTGGGTCGTCGAGCTTTTCTCGACCTTCCTGCGCCTCATCACGCTCGCCGTCCGTCTGTTCTGCAACATGTTCGCAGGACACGTGGTCATGGGCTCGTTCGCCATCATGGCGAGCATGTTCATGCAGCCGCTGCTTCAGCAGGTTTCCGCGGCCCACGCCGTCGGCGCCCTGCCTTCGCTGGCCTGGCTTGCCATCCTCATCCTGATCTATGCGATCGAGCTTGTGGTCGGCGCCATCCAGGCTTACGTCTTCACGGTCCTTACCGCCGTGTATGTCTCCGAGGCAGAGGAGGTCGCGGAGGAGGAGTAGTCTTCCGTTCGCGCCTTAAAGGTAAGGCAATTCGTTAAACCGCCGGTGCCCGTACCCATGGAGCCCGGCAGTTATAAAAAGGTTATCCTGCGTGAAATAAGACACGCACGACAAAGGAGGAATCGTGGGAGTTATCGGTTACGGTCTCGGTGTTATCGGCGCTGGTCTTGCTATCGGCCTGTCTGCTCTGGGTGCTACGGGTGCTATGGCCCGTCAGCCTGAGGTCCAGGGCCGCGTGTTCACCGTCTTCATCATGGGCTCCGCCTTCGGCGAGGCTCTGGCTCTGATCGGCTTCGTTGTCGCGCTGATCGTTAAATAGCACGGAGCGTCAAGTATGAATCTTTCATCCCAGAAGAGCGCGATCGCACTCTCCGCGTCCGCGGCCGCGCTGCTCATGCCGGTTTCCGCGTTCGCTGAGGACGGCGCTGCCGGTGCGGACATCCTCATCCCTAAGATGGCGGAGTTCATCCCGGCGCTTATCGCCTTCCTGATTATCTGGATCGTGCTGGCCAAGGTCGCCCTGCCGGGCATCATGAAAACCATGGAGGAGCGCGGCAAGAAGATCGAGGAGAGCCTCGACGAGGCCGAGAAGACCAAGCAGGAGGCTATCGCCAAGCGCGCTGAGTCCGACTCGATCGTCACCGACGCCCGTCGTCAGGCTGCCGACATTGTTCTCGAGGCCCGTAAGGACGCCGAGTCCGAGCGCGCCCGTATCATCGAGGCTGCTCACAAGGAGGCCGAGGAGATCATCGCCAAGGCCCATACGACCGTCGAGGACGAGCGCAAGTCCATCTACGCCGGTGCCGCGAGTTCCATCGCCGACCTGTCCGTTGCCGTCGCCACCAAGATCGTGGGCGAGGCACTCGAGGACGAGGCCGAGCAGAAGAAGCTCATCGAGCGCTACATCCAGGAAGCAGGTAGCCTGAATGCCGACTAGCCGCTATCAGGACAAGGTGCTCGAGACCTACGCGCGCTCCCTTCTGGAAGCCGCTAAGGCCGAGAACCATGTGTTTGAGGACCTCGAGATGATCGAGCGCCTGGCTTCTGCCAGCCCCGAGATCATCGCCGTGCTCGACACCATGTCCAAGCGCGACCAGCTCGACCTTCTTCCCAAGGTGGCAGCTGCCTTTAAGTATGTTGCCGAGGAAGACGAGGATGTAGTGGGCGTGACCGTCACCACGGCGATCCCGCTCGACGACGAGCTGCGTCAAACCATCACTAAGAAATGCGAGCAGGACTTCGGCCGCAAGGTATTCCTTATCGAGCAGGTCGACCCGTCTATCGTGGGCGGCCTGGTGCTCGAGGCCCGCGGCGAGCGTCGTGACATTTCCGTCAAGACGCAGCTGCGCATCGCACAGGAGACCCTCGCAAACTCTGCTAATTCGTACGGAGGTGAAGCCTAATGTCCGAAACCCTCAATGCCCAGGATATCGCCAAGAAACTGCAGGAGCAGCTCACGAGCCTCTCCGCGACGGTCGATACGCATGAGGTTTCAACGGTCGACGAGGTAGGCGACGGCATCGCGCGCGTTTCCGGCCTCAAGAGCGCCATGGCAGGCGAGCTTCTGGAGTTCAAGAGCTCCGATACCGGTGAGACCGTCTTCGGCCTTGCCCAGAACCTTGACCGTGACGAGGTCGGCGCCGTTCTGTTTGGTGCCGTCGACTCCATCAAGGAAGGCGACGAGTGCCGCACCACTGGCCGCATTATGGATATCCCCGTGAGCCGCGCCATGCTCGGCCGCGTCGTCAATCCGCTCGGCCAGCCCATCGACGGCCTGGGCGACATCGTCGCCACGCACCGTCGCCCCATCGAGTTCAAGGCCCCCGGCGTCATCGACCGTACCCCGGTGTGCGAGCCGGTTCAGACCGGTCTGCTCGCTATCGACTCCATGGTGCCTATCGGCCGCGGTCAGCGTGAGCTCATCATCGGCGACCGTAAGACCGGTAAGACCGCCATCGCCATCGACGCTATCCTCAATCAGCGCGGCAAGGGCATGGTCTGCATCTATGTCGCCATCGGCCAGAAGGCCTCCACGGTTGCCAACATCCGCGAGACCCTCGCTCAGCACGGTGCGCTCGACTACACCATCATCGTTTCGGCCACCGCTGCCGATTCCGCCCCTATGCAGTACATCGCGCCTATGGCCGGTGCCGCTATCGGCGAGTTCTTTATGTACAACGGCGAGGACGGTAAGCCCGCCAGCGAGACCAACCCCGGCGGTCACGTGCTCGTCATCTACGACGACCTGTCCAAGCAGGCTGTGGCCTACCGTCAGATGTCGCTGACGCTGCATCGTCCGCCTGGACGCGAGGCCTATCCTGGCGACATCTTCTATCTGCACTCTCGTCTGCTCGAGCGTGCCGTCAAGATGTCCAAGAAGAACGGCTACGGCTCCATGACGGCACTGCCGATCATCGAGACCCAGGACGGCGATGTCTCGGCCTACATTCCGACCAACGTCATTTCCATTACCGATGGTCAGATCTACCTGCAGTCCGAGCTCTTCTTCCAGGGCCAGCGCCCGGCAGTCGACGTGGGCATTTCCGTGTCCCGCGTCGGTGGCGATGCGCAGACCAAGGCCATGAAGCAGGTCGCCGGCAACCTCCGTCTGGACCTCGCTTCGTACCAGGAGCTCGCCGGCTTTACGCAGTTCGGCTCCGACCTCGACGAGGCTACTCAGAAGCAGCTGACCCATGGTGCCCGCATGACCGAGCTCCTGAAGCAGCCGCGTTACAAGCCGTTTGAGGTTGGCGAGCAGATCGTTACGCTGTTCGCTGGCAACGAGGGCTTCCTGGATGACCTGGAGATCGCCGACGTGCTGCCCTTCCGTGCCGAGCTCATCGAGTACATGGACAATGGCTTTGGCTCGCTGCTCGACAAGGTTCGCGCCAAGAAGATCGATGATGACACCAAGGCTGAGCTCTTGCGCGTCATCGGCGACTTCAAGCAGCAGTTCATGGCCAAGCACCATTCGGATGTTTCTGGATCAGAGGAGAACTAAGCCCCATGGCCAACCTTCGCGACATTAAGAAGCGAATCTCCTCGGTTACCACGACCAAGCAGATCACGCGCACGATGGAGATGGTCTCCACGGCCAAGATCCGTCGTGCCCTCGATCGCTCCAAGCAGGCCGAGCCCTATAAGGAGGCGCTGACCGACGTCATGTTGACGGTCGCCGGCGACGCCTCCTGTTCGGGCACCGATCCCATGCTGCAGAAGCATGAGAGCGTCAAGCATGGCCTGATTGTCGTTATTGCCTCGGACCGCGGCCTTGCCGGCGGTTTCAATACGACGGTGGAGCGCACGGCCGAAAAGCTCGCCGCTTCTTGGGCGAACGACGGCATCGAGCGCGAGATCATCGCGTGTGGGCGCAAACCGGCCACGTATTTCCGTGACCGCGCAAACGTCGTCATGCACTTTGAGGGCAACTCCTCTGAGCCCGATTTCAATCAGGCCCGCATGATCTCCTCTCATATCTGCGATGCGTATCGTGCCGGTGAGCTTGACCGTGTCGAGCTTGTCTACCACCACGCCAAGAACCGCGTGGATCAGGAGCTTCGCGTCGAGCATCTGTTGCCGCTCGACCCCGAGATGATCGCTATGGCCCACGGTCCGCGTAAGAACGAGACCGACGCCCCTAAGCGCATCTCGTCCACGTTCGAGTTCGTGCCCTCTCCCGAGCATGTTCTCGGCAAGCTTGTGCCGTCTTATATCCTGACGGTCATCTACCAGGCCCTGATCGATTCGGCGGCTGCCGAGCAGGGTGCACGCCGCAAGGCCATGCACTCCGCGACGGAAAACGCCACCGCGATCATCTCGACCCTTACCCGCACGTATAGTCGCGTGCGCCAGGCTTCGATCACGACCGAGATTAACGAGATCGTCGGCGGAGCCTCAGCATTGGAGGAACAGTAATGGCTAATAACACCGTAAAGCTTGCGGTCGAGGAAGCCACCAAGAAGACGACTGCCGGTGATGGTCGCATCGTGCGAATCATCGGTCCTGTCGTCGACGTCAAGTTTGACGGTGCGGTGCCCCCGATCTACAACGCGCTCACGGTCGAGGCCGAGACCCCGATCGGTCATCTGAGCACGATCCTCGAGGTCGAGAGCCAGCTTCCGGGCGGCGTCGTCCGCACGGTCGCCATGTCCTCGACCGATGGCCTGCAGCGCGGCCTCATCGCCACCGATACCGGTGAGCCCATGAAGATGCCCGTTGGCCCCAAGACGCTCGGCCGTATTTGGAACGTCATGGGCAAGCCCGTCGACGGCAAGCCCATGCCCGAGGTGGAGGAGTTCTACCCCATCCACCATGCAGCGCCCCGTTTCGACGAGCTCACCACCAAGACCGAGATCTTCGAGACCGGCATTAAGGCCGTCGACCTGCTCGAGCCCTACATCCGTGGCGGCAAGACAGGCCTGTTCGGCGGCGCCGGCGTCGGCAAGACCGTTCTGATTCAGGAGCTCATCAACAACCTCGCCCAGGAGCACGGTGGCACCTCGGTGTTCACCGGCGTCGGCGAGCGTACCCGCGAGGGCACCGACCTGTTCCTCGAGATGAGCGAGTCTGGCGTTATCGACAAGACTTGCTTGGTCTATGGTCAGATGAACGAGCCGCCCGGAGCGCGTCTGCGCATCGGTCTGGCCGGCCTTACTACCGCTGAGTATTTCCGTGATCGTGGCCAGGACGTTCTGCTGTTCATCGACAACATCTTCCGCTTCTCCCAGGCAGGTTCCGAGGTTTCCGCACTGCTGGGCCGTATGCCGTCCGCCGTTGGTTACCAGCCCACGCTGGCAACCGAGATGGGCGACCTCCAGGAGCGCATTACCTCGACCAAGACGGGCTCCATTACCTCCGTCCAGGCTGTCTACGTCCCCGCAGACGACCTGACCGACCCGGCGCCTGCCACGACGTTTACGCACCTCGACGCCACCACGGTTCTTTCGCGTAGCATTTCGTCGCTCGGCCTGTTCCCGGCTATCGACCCGCTCGCATCTTCCTCCGACGCTCTCGATCCTTCGATCGTCGGCGAGGAGCACTACCGTGTCGCCGTCAAGGTCCAGGAGCTCCTGCAGGAGTACTCCGACCTTCAGGACATCATCGCCATTCTGGGTATGGACGAGCTGTCCGAGGAGCAGCGCCTTACGGTCAACCGCGCCCGTAAGATTCAGCAGTTCCTCTCGCAGTCCTTCCACGTCGCCGAGAAGTTCACCGGCAACCCCGGTGTCTACGTCCGCGTCGAGGATACCGTCCGCTCTTTCGCCGAGATTGTCGACGGCAAGGCCGATGACCTGCCCGAGCAGGCTTTCCGCTATGCTTCCACGATTGAGGACGTGCGCGAGCGCGCCCGCAAGATGGGGGAGAAGTAGGTTATGCGTATCCGCATCGTGTGCCCCGTGAGCTGCGCCTATGAGGGCGACGCTGCGTTTGTGTCGATTCCGTCCACGGATGGCGAGTTTGGCGTTCTGCCTGCTCACTCCAGCGAGATCTGCACGATCGACCGCGGTTACGTTCGCGTTTCCGATAAGGCCATGGGCACTGTCGACCACACGTTTGCCGTGGCCGGCGGCTATGCCCAGGTTGCGGACGATGTCGTGACCGTTCTCGCCGAGCGCGCTTGCGATTTGGCGACCGTCGATGCCGACAAGCTTAAAGCTGATATTCAAGGTTTTGAAGAGAAGCTGGGTAATTTGTCGGAGGATGATGCACGCCGCGCCTACCTCTATAATGAAATCGCATGGTGTAAGCTCAAGCTTGCCCAATAGTCAAACGATTTAGCGTTCGACCATTTGCGAACACATCATGCCCGGGATGGCCCAGCCACCCCGGGCATGCTTTTTGAAAGGGTAGACCTTGGATATTATCCGCGTTGAGGGTGGCCACGCCATCGGAGGCTCCGTGCCCGTCTCGGGTGCCAAGAACTCCGCACTCAAACTCATGGCGGCAACGCTTCTGGCGCCGGGCAAGACGACGCTGCAGAACGTGCCCGATATTTCCGATGTCCACGTGATGGGCAAGGTGCTCAAGGGCATGGGCGCTACGATCGATGTTCTCGACGAGCACACGCTCGAGATTGATACCTCTCAGGTCGATTCTTGGGAGGCCCCCTACGAGCTCGTTGCCAAGATGCGTGCTTCCACTGCCGTCATGGGACCCTTGCTGGGCCGCTTCCATCGCGCCAAGATCGCCATGCCGGGCGGCTGCAACCTGGGTGCTCGCAAGATCGATATGCACATTCTTGGTCTTGAGGCCCTGGGCGTTGAGTTCGATACCGCCCACGGTTACATCAACGCTAATGCGCCCCAAGGTCTTCGCGGTACCACCGTCACGCTCGAGTTTGCCAGTGTCGGTGCGACCGAGAACCTCATCATGGCATCCGTGCGCGCGCAGGGCACCACTGTCATCGACAATGCCGCCCGCGAGCCCGAGATCGTCGATCTCGCCAACATGCTCAACGAGATGGGCGCCAAGATTGTCGGCGCGGGCACGCCCGTCGTGACTATCGAAGGCGTGGAAGAGCTGCATCCTGTTACCCATCGCGTAGTGGGCGACCGCATCGAGGCTGGTACCTTTATCGTTGCCGGTGCGTTGATGGCCGACGATCGCGGTGTCGATGTCACGGGCTTTTGCCCCATTCACTTGGGCATGGTGCTCAAGAAGATGGAGCTCATGGGTATCGACTGCGAGCGCGTCGAGGATGGCGTCCATGTGAACCGTGCCGAGCGTATCAAGCCGGTCGACATCCAGACGCTTCCGTTCCCCGGCTTCCCGACGGACATGCAGGCGCAGATTATGGTGCTCTCCGCTCTCGCCGACGGCAGTTCCGTTATTACCGAGAACATCTTCGAGAATCGCTTTATGTTTGCCTCTGAGCTGGTGCGCATGGGTGCCGACATTCGTATCGAGAGTCATCATGCCATGATTCATGGCGTCAAGGGCTTCTCGGGTGCACAGGTTACCTCGCCCGATCTGCGTGGCGGAGCGGCCCTCGTCGTAGCGGGCTTGATCGCCGACGGGACGACCGAGGTTTCGGCCATCCATCACATCAAGCGCGGCTACGAGCAGTTTGTCGAAAAGCTGCAGGCGCTCGGCGCGCATGTCGAGCATGCTACCGTCCCCGATCCCGTCATCTACTAATACAGGTTGCCTATGTTTAATAAAAAGCCCCTCGCGGATACTAGCACCCGAAGACCCTCAACTGGTGCACAGGCCAAGATCTACAGTCGCGATAACGTGGCTCGCTATTCCGAGCGCGCTCGTCAACGTCGTCGTAGCCACACGATTCGTCACGTCGCGCTCATTGTCGTGCTTGGCGTGCTGCTGAGTGCCACTACCGCTGCCGGCCTGTGGTTTGCCACCATTATGGGCAAGCTCGGCGATTCTAATGTCATTACCGACAATCTGCGTCGGGTTCTGGTTGACACCGATGAGGCAAAGGATCCGTTCTACGTGCTGCTTCTTGGCACCGACGGCCGTCCGGGCGAGGATACGTATCGTGCCGACTCGATTATCCTGGCACGCATCGACCCCACGCAAAAACAGGCGACGCTCATTTCCGTTCCGCGCGACACCAAGGTCGAGTACAAGGGCGAGACCATGAAGATCAACGCCTGCCATACCGTTGGCGGCGCCGAGGCCATGGTCGAGGCGGTCAACGAGCTGTGCGGTGTTCAGATTTCCCACTATGCCGAGGTCAGCTTCGACGGTATGCAGGCGCTGATTGATTCGGTTGGCGGTATCGACATTAACGCAACCGATGATGTTGACGACCCCGAGCACCTGGATATTAAGATTACCGCTGGTCAGCAGCATATGGACGGCGCCACCGCCCTTACCTATGCCCGCTGCCGCTACATCTATGCCGACGGCGATTACACGCGCATGCGCCACCAGCGTCAGGTGCTTGGCGCCCTTGCCAACCAGATTCTCAATAACTTCGATGCCACGAAGATCTTTGGCCTGGTTAATTCGCTGTCCGATATGCTCGTAACCGATATGAGCGTTCAGGATATCGTGTCTACGGTCAACGCCATGCGCGGTATGGATGTCGACGGTATCTACTCGGCCAACCTGCCCTCGTACGCCGACGACAGCACCATGATCGACGGTGTGAGCTACGTCTTTGTCTACGAGGACGAGCTCAAGGAAATGATGGAGCGCGTCGATGCCGGCAAGGATCCCAAGGGTCCCAACACCATGGGTCTTTCCGACGGTTCCAGCTCTACGATCGGCGACCTGAACAACAACACGTCTGACGACTACGCAAACGGTACCGCAACCTCATCGGTCAGCTCTGACGATCCCGATGACTCAAGCGATTCGAGCGATTCGGACTACTACGAAGAGCCGACCGGCGACGGCAACGGCTACGAAGCCAACTACTAAGTTACGGCGTTTTACCAAACGCCGTAACGGCTCGACGCTGCGCGGGCCGCATTTGGACAATCTGACGTTCAACTTCAAGGGCGCGACCGGAAGGTCAGCGCCCTTTCGTTTCACGTCACCTTGTCTCAAATGCGACCCGCTCGCTGCCCGTCCTCAACCTGCGACGTTAGTCATTGGGGACGTTCTTAAACGACTGGTCAAAGGGGACACTCTTGATGCACTTGGCACATGGGGACGTTCCTTTTAATATGAGCAGGACATTGTCAAGAGGCAAAATCGGGCCTGGCCCCAACGATATGGGGTCAGGCCCTCTCCCTATATCAACCCGTCCGCGGCGACCTCGGCGTG
>CABUUB010000016.1 GCA_902494625.1 uncultured Collinsella sp. | reverse complement strand
GCCGCAGGCGTAGCAGACGTCGAGGATGCCGTCGCACGGGTCGGCGTCGGGACAGATGCGATAGCCCGAGCCATAGGTGGGACCCAGCTGAATCGCCATGATGATCGCCCGCACGCGCTCGGTGGGCGCGCCGTCAAAGCTGACTGCCATGGGGTAGTTGCGATAGCGCAGGCCAAACTGCTCAAGTCCCGAGAGGGTGTAGAGCGGAGCGCCGGCGAGGCCCGTCTTTTTGCGCAGCTCGGTGGTGCCCAGGCCGATGGCGGCATCGATGCCGACCGAAAGCGTCTGGTCGTAGTACTCAACGGTAGCCTCGCCGCTACCGCTTGCGGGGTTCCATGAGCGAATGCGTCCGATATCCTGACGCTGCAGCTCGCAGGTGAGCAGCGCGCCAAAATCTTTGCCGGAGAAATCGTCGATACCGAGCGTTTGGGCAAAATCGTTGCCGGAGCCTACGGGTAGGACGGCAAGGGCGGGACGGACCGCCTCATCCTGCGTCATGAGTCCATTGACGACCTCGTGGATCACGCCGTCGCCGCCGAGTGCGATAACCGTGCGGTAGCCCTGAGCCTGTGCGGCAAGCTCCTTGGCATGCCCCGCGCGTTCGGTCAGCACCAAGTCAAACTGGGATGCGCGCGCGGTCATGTCCAAAAAGCGCTGCAGGCGCTCAGCGACCTCGCGCGCCGCACCCGACTGGGCGGCGGGGTTGGCGATGATGAGCGTGCGACCAAAATCAGTTGCGTGCATGTGGCGACTCCCGGCGTATGACGTGACGGTGCGGTCGCGCTCAGGTCGAATTGCCCCCGATTGTGGCTGCACGGCGAATACTTACGTCTACTCTATCAGGTCGTTGTGGCGCTCGATAGCATCCGCTACCGTACCGCCCTCATCCACAATAAGCGAACGGCGCTTGGGTGAGATGATGCGCTGGGCGGGGTACACGCCGCGGTGCCCGCCGGTTAGGTAGCTGATAAAGGCCACGATGACAAAGAACCCGGCGGCCGTGCCGTGGAACAGGTCGATGGCCATCATGCAGGTGGTGATGGGCACGTTGAGGCCGGCGCAGAACACGCCGAGCATGCCGAGAGCCGCCAGAAAACTGGGGTCGAGCCCGGTAAGGCAACCGATCCAGCCACCGAGTGCCGCACCGATGCCAAACAGGGGCGTGACCTCGCCGCCTTGGAAGCCAGCGCCCAGGGTAAGCGCTGTGACGACCAACTTGATGGCTGCGTCCGCCAGGGTGGTGTTGCCCGCAAATCCGGCGCTGGAAAGCCACGTGGAAAGGCCGGCGTAGTCCCAGGCGTCGAGGAGGGCATAGGCGGCCAAAACCACGAGTGCGCCTATAAGTGCGCGAACGAGGTAATTGGTGATAAAGCGACCGTACAGGCTCTTGACGGTTCGAACCGACCAGGCAAAGAGACGTGCGGTGAGACCGAAGGTAATGGCGCTGATAACAACGATGACGATCGTCCGTGGTGTCATGTCGGGGACGTTGGCGATGACATTCGCTTCGTACTCGGTACCCAGGGCGAGTGATGCAAAGTAGCCGGTAAACGAGGCGACCAGGCAGTAGATCCCCGCGGTGTAGTCGATCTTGCCGATAAAGCACATCTCCATGCCAAAGAAAGCTCCGGCAAGGGGCGAGCCGAATACGGCGCCAAAGGCCGACGAGATGCCGGCGAGCATGAGGTCGTGGTGATCATGCTTTTTGAGGTGGGCGAGGCTCGAGATGTTGCTGGCGATGGTGCCGCCAATCTGCACCGCGGCTCCCTCGCGACCGGCCGATCCGCCGGTGAGGTGCGTGAGCGTGGAGCACACAAACGTGAGGACGGCCATGCGCATATGGATGAGGCGTGTGCCCAGGGCGGAGTCAATGACCAGGTTGTTGCCGCGCTTGGCGGCAAGGCCGTGGTTTTTGTAGACCCACGCGGTGGCCATGCCCACAACGGGAAGCAGCGCGTAAATCCACGCATGGTGCTCGCGATAGTCGGTCGCGATATTCAGCGAGGCCAAAAACGCCCAAGCGGCAACGCCCATGGCGAGCGAGACGATGACGACGAGTGCGAGCAACTTAGCGCTCGCGAGTAGGTTGCGGGCGTTGCGGCGCGTGTCGGCAGCCAAGAGATGCTCGGAGCGGGTAAGTTGATGCCTGCCTGCCGTGATGACGTCGTTCAGGGAGAAAAAGCCGCCGTCGTCGAGCGGCTGGGAATGATCCTGCGCCTCGTTTGCGCTTTCAGGTTTGTCGTTATGAGCCATACGTTCCTCTTTTAGGTTGCAACGCAAGCATTATAAAACGCGGTAAACGCGACGAGCCGGTGGGTTGGTTTCCATTCTGTTTCGCGGCCTGCAACCGACAGGTATATTTGCGGGTACAGGCCGAGTCGCGGTTGTGCGTCGGGGGATTATACTGAGACAAGCATAAAGAATTGGCGCCCCTGTTGTGCGCCGTGGCATTAAGAGGTGCATATGGCAGAGAAACTCATTCCGCTGGAGGACGCGCAGTCGATTGTTATGTCGCACGTTGCTCCGGCCGATCTTGTCGAGATTCCCGTGTGGCAGGCCGCCGGTCTTCCCTTGGCCGAGGACGCGGTGGCCGATATCGACATTTCGCCGTTTGCCAACAGCGCTATGGACGGATATGCCGTGCGCACAGCCGATCTTGCTGCGGCCACCGCTGACACTCCGATGACGCTCTCCGTCGTAGGGCACGAGGCAGCGGGCCATGTCTTTGAGGGCGCAATCGGCGCGGGCGAGGCGGTCCGCATTATGACAGGCGCGCCGGTGCCCGAAGGTGCCGATGCCGTGGTGAAATACGAGATCGTCGACGTACTCGATGGCGACGGCAACGAGGGCTCGCACGTTCGCTTCTCGGCGCCGGCCAAGGTGGGGGAGAACGTTCGCTCGGCTGCTGAGGAAGCCCATGCCGGCGATGTTGTGATGCACGCCGGCGAGGTCGTGGCTCCGGCGGGCGCGGGTCTGCTGGCAAGCGCCGGATACGCGAGCGTGAAGGTGCACGCTGCCCCGCGTGTAGGCATCATCTCACTGGGCACGGAACTGGTCGCACCGAGCAACGTGCCGGCGCGCGGGCAGATTCGCGACTCCAACTCGTCGGCGTTAATGGCCGAAGCGCTCGATGCCGGGGCAGATCCGGTGTTCTTTGGCATCGCTCCTGATGATGAGCAGGCAATCGCCGAGCTCGTTCATCGCGCCGTGCAAGAGTGCGATTTTGTCATTACGAGCGGTGGCGCCTCAGCGGGCGATTACGACTACGTGACGGCGCTGGTCCAGCGCGAGGGCGAGGTGCTGTTCGACCGCATCTCGATGCGTCCCGGCAAGGCCATCACGTTTGGCCTGCTTGGGGGCAAGCCGTATTTGGGGCTTTCGGGCAATCCCGCGGCGGCGTACGTGGGCTTTGAGATGCTTGCCCGTCCGGCAATTCGCAAGATGCGCGGCTTTGCCGAGGGTGCGCGTCCCGTGCAGCAGGCGACGCTCACGCACGGTGTGAAAAAGCGCCAGGACCGACGCTTCTTCGATCGCGCCACGGTTTTGCGCGACCCCGAGACCGGTGAGCTGCTGGTGACCGAGGCCAAGACGCAGAATTCGGCGCTGCTCGGCACGATGCAGCGGGCCAACTGCCTGCTGCGTATTGACGAAGGACCGTGCGAGCTCAAGGCGGGAGATGTCGTGGACGTTGTTCGCGTCGACCTGCCCGAGGGCACCGTGTTGTAGGAGGAACACTATGGAGTTGAAGATATCGATCGTGACGTGCTCGGATACGCGCGATCTTGCCCAGGACGAGGCTGGGGCCGCACTCGAGGAACTTATCGAGGCGCAGGGCTGGGCGGTCGCCTCACATGTGGTCGTGCGTGATGACGTCAGCGAGATTGGTGATGCCATTGTGGAAGCCGCCGATGAGTGCCACGCCAATGTCGTGCTCACCTGCGGCGGCACGGGGCTTTCGATGCGCGATGTGACGCCCGAGGCGACGCGTGCCGTCTGCGACCGCGATGTGCCGGGTATTGCCGAGGCGATTCGCGCGTACTCGATGACCAAGACGCGCCGCGCCATGCTCTCGCGCGCTATTTGCATGCAACGAGGTCATACACTTGTCGTAAACTTTCCTGGTTCTACAAAGGCCGCCCGCGAAAGCTGGGAGGCCATAGCGGACCAGCTGGAGCATGCGGCTCAGATGACAGCGGGCGGCGGACATACCAACTAAGCGGTTTACCTGCGGCGGGGCGACCTGAACGGCTGCTCCGCTTTTGTTTTCCACCGAAGCGACGCCGAGGTGCACGCTAACTCGAAACTATATTCTCTGACGAGAATAATTTCTCACTATCATTATTCGCGCAAAAGTATAATCTGATTGCAGATTATAGCCCGCGGTGGGGTACCCGGGCACAAGGTCCGAAAGGGTTGAATATGTTCGATATGGTTTCTCGCCGCGGATTCGTCTCGCTTTCTGCTGTCGCCGCTACCAGCCTTGGTCTTGCCGGCTGCTCGGGTAGCAAGACGTCTGAGCCGGCCGGATCCGATGCCGGTTCTGCTGAGGCGTCTTCTAAGAAAGCTGTCGAGCTGCAGGTCTTTGCCGCCAACTCGCTCGAGAAGGCTTTGCCCGAGGTCCAGGAGCTCTACACCGACCAGACCGGCACCACCTTTGCCGACACGCAGTTTAAGGCCTCCGGCGACCTCGTTGAGCAGATGCGTGCCGGTGCCGCCGTCGACGTGCTTATCACCGCTTCCAAGGGCACCATGGATGACGCTGAGACCGCCGAACTCGTCGACGCCGATACACGTGAGGACATGTTCGTCAACGACCTCGTGATCATTCGCGCCGAGGGCTCCGACACCAAGGTCGAGGCCATCGCCGACGTCGCGAATCTGGACGGCAAGATCGCCATTGGCGACGCCAAGACCGTTCCTGCCGGCAAGTACGCCAACCAGGCCCTGGCCTCCGTGGGCCTCTACACCGGCACCGAGGGTGACGACGGCGAGTATGCGCCCGAACTCGCCGACAAGGTGGCCCTGGCCGATAAGGTCGGCACCGCTGCGTCTTACGTCTCTACGGGCGACTGCGTAGCCGGTTTTGTCTACAGCTCCGATATCTTCCGCTACGACGGCATCGAGGAGGCCTTCGTGTGCCCCGAGGATTCGCACAAGCCCATCGTGTACCCGGGTGCCGTTGCCGAGAGCTCCGAGCATGCCGACGAAGCCAAGGCGTTCATCGACTTTTGCCTGTCCAACAAGAAGGCTCAGAAGATTTGGGCTAAGTACGGCTTTGAGCTTTCCGCGTAGTGCGGCTTGGCGCGATAATTCCATCGTTTTGTGTTTCACTCCGTCCTCGTATTCGCTTGGAGCTTTTCGTGCTTAATAGATTCCGCATGCTTGTCGCCTGTGCTTTGATCTTCGCGCTTTGCTGGGTGCCGGGATTTGCGCTTGCTGGGGACACTGAGGACGGGGCCCAGGTTGCTGCGACCGCTCATGGGCTTTCCTATGGGATCGAGGGTTTTGAGCGGTTGGCCAAGGGGACCGCCCGTACCATGGAGGGCCAGCCTGAGGGCTACCGGTTTCCCGTTGACGAGGACGTGGACCTTGTAGTGGCGCCTGCTGCCGATCGCGTTGTGGTGTGGATATCGCCCAAGGCGGTCGAGAAGTATGGATTGGATCCGCAGGACAACGAGTGCGTATCGGGTCTCAAGGCCCTCGTCTGTAAGCTCGACAGCGCAAACTGCATGGGGGGTGCGCAGTTAGGGGACGTGGATCTTCCTTGGTATGTGACGGCGGAAACAACGTTTGATGCCGGTGGGTATACCTATGGCTTTGACGAGCGCGGTGCGGATGGGGACCGCTATGTGGTGATTGCATCAGCCTCGGGTGATGCCAAGGGCGGCGCGCGTTGGCTTGATAGCGCTCAAATGGTAGAAGCATCGTCTGTCGTGTTGCGGAATGAGCAGGGGCCCTTGACCTCACTGGCCTCCTTTTTAGGCGACATCGACTATCGACCGTTTTGGGTGTCCATAAAAACGAGCGGCCTTGCCCTGTTGATCTCCTTTGCGCTGGGCCTGTTCGCCGCGTGGAAGACTATGGGTACCTCGAGTCGCATCAAGGGTCTGCTCGACTCGGTCTTTACCATCCCTATGGTGCTGCCGCCCACGGTCTGCGGCTTTCTGCTCCTCATGCTGTTTGGCCGCTCGACCGGGGTGGGCCAGTGGCTCATCGCGCACGGCGTCTCGATCGTCTTTACCTGGCCCGCGGCGGTCATTTCGGCCGTCGTGGTGTCGTTTCCCCTGGTCTACCGTACGGCGCTCGGAGCCTTCGAGAGCCTCGACACGCAGATGCTCGATGCGGCGCGCACGCTGGGCTGGTCCGAGCGTCGCATCTTCACCAAGCTTATGATGCCGCTCGGCTGGCCCTCCATCGCCGCCGGCACGGTGCTCGCCTTCGCGCGTGCCATGGGCGAGTTTGGCTGCACCCTGTTCTTTGCGGGCAACTACGCCGGCATTACGCAGACCATCCCCATCGCCATCTACTTTGAGTGGATGGGCGGCAACACGTCGGTGGCCCTCTTTTGGGTCGTCGTCGTGATCGCGTTTAGTTTCCTAGTCATCCTGTTCATCAACATGTACACCGCTCATTCGCAGAAGTATCGCGAGCGGGGCCTTTCCCATGCGGAGTACAAACAAGCCAAAGATCTCGCCGGACAGGGCGATTCGCTCGACCCGGCGGGCGGTGATGCCTTGCGTATCGATCGCGAGGCGCTGGTCGAGCTCATGCGCGATGGTGCGGCCCCGCAGGGAGGTCGATAAGCTATGTCGCTCGTTTTGGATATTAAGAAACGTTATCCCGGGTTTATGCTCGACATGCAGCTTGAGGCCGGCGAGGAGCGCGTGGCGCTGCTGGGCGCCTCGGGTTGCGGCAAGAGCTGTACGCTGCGCTGCATCGCTGGCGTGGAGACGCCCGACGAGGGCAAGATCGCCGTCAACGGCGTGACCTTTTTTGACTCGGCGGCGGGCATCAACCTGTCCCCCCAGGAGCGAAAATGCGCCCTGTTGTTCCAAAACTATCAGCTGTTTCCCAACATGACGGTGGCCGATAACGTATGCGCCGGCGTAAAGGATGCGGGCGACGCCGCCGCGCGCAAAAAGCTCGCCGAGCGCTATCTGGGCATTTTCGGTCTGGCGGATTTTGCCGACCGCTATCCCGCGCGACTCTCGGGCGGTCAGCAGCAACGTGTGGCGCTTGCCCGCATGGTGGCGGCACACCCGGGCATTTTTATGTTCGACGAGCCCATGAGCGCACTTGATTCCTATCTTAAGAGTGCCCTCGAGCAGAACATGCTCGACCTGTTCGATGTGTGCAACCGCACCGTGCTCTATGTGAGCCACGACATCGACGAAGCATGCCGCCTCTGCCAGCGCATCTGCGTGATGCACGACGGGCATGTCGAGGAGATCGGCTCCGTCGAGGACGTGGTCCGCCGCCCGCAGACGCTGGCGGCGCTGCGCTTGACGGGCTGCAAGAACACAAGCCGGGCGCGCAAGATCGGCGACGAAGAAGTTGAGGCCCTCGACTGGGGCATGACCTTTAACGTGGGTCGCGAGGTTCCCGATGATGTGGCGTACCTGGGCATTCGCGCAAGCTACTTCCATGTTGACAATCGCGCGGAGCGGGGCCGCAACAGCTATGATTTGCACGTGGCCCGTGTGAGCGATTCGCGCTTTGAGCGGCTGGTGCTGCTGGACGTGCCGCGCGTCGATGCGCCCACACGTCTGCAGTGGAAGGTCAACAAGGTGGGCGTGCCTGTCGACGAGCTGCCGCAAGCAGGCGAGACGCTGCGCATGCACTTCGATGCGAGTAAGATCCATTTGGTTTGTCGATAGCGCCGGGTAATGCCGTCGGGGATATAAGCCTCGGCGGCTTTGTCTTGCCGTTCGCCGAATGATGGATGACAAACTCTTATCAACACAGATAATTATTTATTAAACGACGGCACACGACGCTGTCGTACGAATGTCAACGGTGTTCGCATGGTCGACGACCGTTGATATAGTTGACCTTAACTTGTAAAGGAGGGTGCGCATATGCCGCAGACGACATACATTCGCCGCGTTGCCGCGCGCGCCCTATATATGGCTCGGAGTCGCATATGAGCAGGTATGTTCACGGCTCCGGGAGAGACGACGCACAACTAAATAATCAGCTGCAAAGCAGGTTCCCCAAAATTCCGGGTTTGAGCACGGCCGGGCAATCGCCGTCCGTCGTGCATCGATACCGCTGTTATCCGTTTTTGGTTCGAGAGGGGAACCGTCATGGCTGAAGAATTTGATTTCCATCCGATGTGGGAGAGCCTCGGCATGAATCTTGCCGACCACGACATGCTGCTGGGCGCCGTGGGCCAGATGTACGGCGATATGTTCCTGACGCAGAATAATCGCCCCAAGTCCACGTCCTACCTGGATTTTGTCGCCACCAACATCCACAGTGGCCGTATTAAGGAGATGCTCGACAAGAAGGAGGCCGGCGAGGCCACCAAGATCGTCGGTTCGTTCTGCGTCTACGTGCCCGAGGAGATCGTACTTGCCTGTGACGGCATTCCTGTGGGCCTGTGCTCGGGTGCCGACTGGGCGACCGACAAGGTCGAGGAGCATCTGCCGCGCAACACCTGTCCGCTCATTAAGAGCTTTGCCGGCTTTAAGCTGGGCGAGGTCTGCCCCTACATTGAGTCGAGCGACCTGGTGGTGGGCGAGAACACCTGCGATGGCAAGAAGAAGGCCTACGAGTTCTTTGCCACGCAAAAGAACATGTACGTCATGGATATCCCCAACGTGCACGACGAGTCGACGCTCGTGACCTGGAAGGCCGAGGTCAAGAAGCTCGCGGCCAAGATCGAGGACGAGTGCGGCGTCAAGATTACGCCCGAGCGCCTGAAGGCTGCCACCCACGCCGTCAACGAGAAGCGTCGCGCCCTGCAGCGTCTGGCTGCGACCCGCGCTGCCGATCCGGCGCCCATCAGCGGTCTCGACAGCCTGCTGACCGTTCAGGCCGCCTTTATGGATGACACGCCGCGTCTGACCGGAGCCATTAACGATATGGCGGCTGAGTGCGAGCAGCGCGTTGAGGCTGGCGAGGGCGTGGCGCCCAAGGGCACCAAGCGCATCCTGTACACCGGTACGCCCATGGCCGTGCCCAACTGGAAACTGTTCAACCTTATCGAGAAGGCCGGCGGCGTTGTGGTAGGCGAGGAGTCCTGCACGGGCTCGCGCTACTACAAGGACCTGGTCGACGAGTCCGGCGAGACGGTCGACGAGATGCTCGACGCCATCGCCGAGCGCTACTTTAAGATCAACTGCGCTGTCTTTACGCCCAACGACCAGCGTATGAAGGACATTGTCCAGATGGCCAAGGACCTGCATGCCGACGGCATCGTCGACGTGGCCCTGCAGTTCTGCACGCTCTACGAGATGGAATCGTTTGCCGTGGAGAAGGCCGCCGAGGAGGCCGGCATTCCGTTTATGCACATCACGACCGACTACGCCGGCGAGGATGCCGGTCAGCTCCAGACCCGCATCGAGGCCTTCCTGGAAACTATTTAGAGCTATCCGTCCCGGCGGCTTCCCCAGGTACCCGATCTTGCCGTTCAAACCGTCGCTTGCGTACAAAAATACGCGGCGCTCCTCTTTCACGGCAACCTGGGGCACCTGGGAAAGCCGTTTCCTTGGTTGGTTAAAAGGTTTGTTAAGGAGCTATATGTCGGAAAATATTGAGCAGCCGTTGCCGCGCACGTTTGAGGAGTTCAACGAGCAACGCAAGGCGGCGTTTATTCGCGTCAAGGATTACAAGCAGGCGGGTAATCGCCTGGTCGGCTTTTTGTGCAGCTATACGCCGCTCGAGATTATCGATGCCGCGGGGGCCGCAAGTGTCGCTCTGTGTGGTACGTCCGACGAGGTGATTCCTGAGGCCGAGAAGGTGCTGCCGGCAAACCTCTGCCCGCTCATCAAGTCGACGTACGGCTTTGCCTACTCGCAAAAGTGCCCGTTTACGTACTTTAGCGACATGATCATCGGCGAGACCACCTGCGACGGCAAGAAGAAGATGTACGAGTTACTTAACGAGCTCAAGCGCACGCACATTCTGCACCTGCCACAGGGTCGCGATCGCGCCTACGAGCGCGAGGGCTGGTACGAGGAGTGCCGTCTGCTCAAGGAGGAGCTCGAGAACTTCTACGGTATTACGATCACCGATGACGACCTGCGCGCTGCCGTCCGTCGTCGCAATCGCCTGCGTGCTGCCCAGCTCGAGATGTTTGCGCTGCAGGCCAACCAGCCGGCGGCCATGAGCGGCGTCGACCTGATGAGCACTATGTTTGCCGGTACGTTTAGCTTTGATATCGAGGCCTATACGCAGCAGCTGGAGCAAAAGGTCGCCAAGCTGCGCGAGGCCTACGACGCGGGCGAGCGCCCGGTTGCGGCGGATGCCAAGCGCATTCTGATTACCGGCTGCCCGGTGGGCGGCGTGATCAACAAAATCGGCCGCACCATCGAGTCCAACGGCGGCGTGGTCGTGTGCATGGACGACTGCTCGGGCGAGCGCACGGCGGCCATGATGATCGATTCGGAGGCTCCCGACATCCTGCGCGCCATTGCCGACCGCTACCTGGATATCAACTGCTCGGTCATGACGCCCAACGACGGCCGTATGGAAAACACGCTGGCCATGTGCGAGAAGTATCACGTCGATGGCGTGGTGGAGAGCGTGCTCCAGGCGTGCCACACCTTCAACGTTGAGAGTGCGCGCATGCAGGAGGCCGTCGAGGGTGCGGGCATTCCGTACATGAAGATTGAGACCGACTACAGCAACGGCGACATGGGCCAGATCGAGACCCGCATCGCCGCCTTCATCGAAACCCTCTAGCTTCCTCAGGCACCGGATCTTGCTCCTCAAACCGTCGCTTGCGTACCCAAAGTACGCTGCGCTCCTCTTTCGGGGCAATCTCCGGCACATGAGAAACCTAGAGCTAAGGCGCCTGAACGCGCCGCTACCTTTGATGTTTAGATTGGAAGAGAGCCATGATAGGGATCGGGATCGATATCGGGTCTACGGCGGCTAAGGCCGCTGTGGTCGATGGGGAGGGTTCGGTGGCGTGGACGTGCGTGCAGCCAACCGGGTTCTCCTCGGTCGATGCTTCCGAGCGGCTGCGCGAGGCACTGGCAGCGGCGGGCTATGACGTGACGGGCGACGATGTGCGTGTGGTCGCGACCGGCTACGGCCGTGTCGCCGTGCCCTATGCGCACAAGGTCGTGACCGAGATCACCTGCCACGGCACCGGTGCCGTGCGCCTGTTTGGCGATCACGGCACGGTGATTGACGTGGGCGGCCAGGACACCAAGGTCATCCAGCTTAAAGGCGGCCGCGTGGTCAAATTTGCCATGAACGACAAGTGCGCTGCCGGCACGGGGCGCTTTCTGGAGATCATGGCCGACCGCCTAGGCATTTCCCAGCAGCAGATGGCCGACCTGGCGCGTTCCGGCGAGCCCACCAAGATTAGCAGCATGTGCACGGTGTTTGCCGAAAGCGAGGTTATCAGCCTGATCGGTCGCGGTGAGCCGCGCGAGAACATTGCGCGTGGCGTGATCGACAGCGTGGTTTCGCGCGTGGCGACCATGGCCGGGCAGGCCGCGGGCGCCCCGTACTATCTGACCGGCGGCCTGTGCGAAAACGCCTATGTCGTTGAACGGTTGGGCGAGCTACTGGGGTCGCCGGTGACCACCTCGCCCCAGGCTCGCTTTGCCGGAGCGATCGGCGCGGCGATTCGCGCACAGGCGCTAGGGTGATGTATCGGCCGTGGAAGCGCGTTCATGCGTATACTGGGATGCATTGTTTGTGTTTGAGAGGAGGTATCGATGGCTGACGATCAGATTAAGCTCACGTCTATGACGGCCGCGAGCGGTTGAGCCGCTAAGCTGGCTCCCGGAGCCCTCGCCCAGGTCCTGGGCGATTTACCCAATGTGCATAACGACAACTTGCTCGTGGGGTTCGATACCTCTGACGATGCGAGCGTCTTCCGCGTAGGGGAGAATCTGGGCCTCGTGCAGTCCATCGACTTCTTCCCACCGATGGTCGACGACCCGTTCCTGTTTGGCCAGATCGCGGCGGCAAACTCGCTGTCGGACATATACGCCATGGGTGGACGACCGAGCCATGCCATGAACTTGCTGTGCATCCCGAGCTGTCTGGGCGTTGAGGTTGCCGGTCAGATTCTGGCGGGCGGCGCCGACAAGTGCGTCGAGGCGGGCTGCTCCATCGCGGGCGGCCACACCATCAACGACGACGAGCCCAAGTACGGTCTGTCCGTGAGCGGCTTTGTCACGCTCGACCGCATGCTCGCCAACAGCGGCGCGCACGTGGGCGATGTTCTGCTGCTGACCAAGGCGGTCGGCTCGGGCATTATCACCACGGCCATTAAGGGCGAGCTCATCGAGCAGGACGAGGCCGCAGCCATGTTTGACTCGATGCGAACCCTCAACGAGGCGCCGATTCGACTGGCCGAGGGACTTGAGCTTCACGGCTGCACCGACATTACGGGCTTTGGCCTGATCGGGCACGCGTGCGAGATGGCCGAGGGCTCGGGCGTGCAGATCGAGCTTGCGTCGGGAACGGTACCGCTCTTTGACCAGGTGCTCGACATGGCGCGTCTTGGCATTATCCCCGCCGGCGCCTACCGCAACCAGGACTTCTTTGGCCCACGCGTGGCTGCCGACGAGGGCCTGGAGCCTGGCATGCTGGATGCGCTATACGATCCGCAGACGTCTGGTGGCCTGCTTATCGCGGCACCTGCTGTCGATGTGGATGAGCTTGCGCGTCGCCTGGATGCCGAAGGACGCGTTGCCGCCACAATCGGCCGCGTGTGCGAGCCGGTGCCGGGCGGTCCTGCCGTCCGCGTTGTTCGCTAGCCCGCACGTTTATGTAACTGTTTGCCGTTCTCTAGAACGGTTCTTTCGAAAGGAATTTGCTATGTCTACCAAGATTGAAGTCAATGCCATGGGCGATGCCTGCCCGCTGCCCGTCGTCAAGACGCTCAAAGCCCTGAAACAGCTCGATGGCGAGGGCGCCGTCGTGACCTCGGTCGACAACGAGACCGCCGTCAAGAACATCTCCAAGATGGCGCAGGAGAAGGGCTGCACGGCCTCGGTCGAGAAGGTTTCTGACGCCGAGTGGCACGTGACCGTGGCGACCTCTAGCGCCGTTGCCGTTGCCGATCCCGAGCAGGATGGCGCTGCCTTCTGCGATACCAGCGCCGGCAAGGGCAAACTCGTCATTTCCGTCTACACCGATTGCATGGGCCGTGGCGACGACGAGCTGGGCCACAAGCTCATGAAGGCTTTCATCTTTGCCGTGACGCAGCAGGAGGAGCTGCCCGCGACTATGCTGTTCTACAACGGCGGCGCCAAGCTCACCGTCGAGGGCTCTCCGGTGCTCGACGACCTTAAGGGACTGGCCGAGCAGGGCGTCGAGATTCTTACCTGTGGCACCTGCCTCGACCACTATGGCATTAAGGACCAGCTTGCCGTGGGCGAGGTCACCAACATGTACGTGATCGTGGAGAAGATGGAGCAGGCCGTGCGCGTCGTGCGCCCGTAGCGTATTGGTTGGAGTTGCCATGAGGGAGAAGCGCCCGGCGCTTGTCATCACGTTTCCTACCACGGCGGCCGCCATGGGGTGCGAGTCCCTGTGCATCGAGCGCGGCCTTCCCGGGCGAACGATTCCCGTTCCCGGGGAGGTCGCTGCCGGCTGCGGTCTGGCGTGGAAAGCGTTGCCTGTCGATGAGGAGCTGCTGCGCGGCGAACTCGCCGCGGCAGGCGTCCCCACCGAGGGCTTCACCGTGATTGATATGTGGGAGGTCGTGCGATGATCTACCTGGATAACGCGGCGACGACCATGCACAAGCCGCAGACGGTCATCGATGCCGTGGTGCAGGCGATGTGCTCGCTCGGCAATGCCGGACGCGGTGCAACGTCGGGTGCGCTCGACGCGGCCCGCACCGTTCACGGCTGCCGTGCCAAGCTTGCGCGCCTTTTTGGTTGCCCGAGGGCGGACCATGTGTGTTTTACGCCCAACTCCACGGCGGCGCTCAACACCGCCATCAACGGGGTGGTGCGCCCCGGCGACCGCGTGGTCTCGACGGTGCTTGAGCACAACTCGGTGCTACGTCCGCTCAACCGCCTGGCGGCAGAGCAGGGTGTGACGGTTGAGCATGCGGGTTGCGATGCGAGCGGCGTGCTCGACTACGACGAGCTCGAGCAGCTGGTCACGCCGGGCACGCGTGCTGTGGTGTTGACGCACGCCTCCAATGTGACCGGCAACGCGGTCGACATTGCACGCGTAGCTGCCATGGCCCATGCGGCCGGTGCGCTCGTGATCGTCGATGCCTCGCAGTCTGCCGGCACGGCGCATATCGATATGCAGGCCATGGGGCTCGACGTCGTGTGCTTTACCGGCCACAAGGGGCTGATGGGCCCGCAGGGCACCGGCGGTCTGGCCGTGGCGGAGGGTGTCGACGTGGCGCCCTGGGCCATGGGCGGCACGGGCGTGCACAGCTTCGATGCACTGCAGCCGCTTGAGTGGCCCACGCGCCTGGAGGCGGGCACGCTCAACGGTCACGGCATCGCGGGACTTTCCGCGGGTCTCGACTTTATCGAGGCCCAGGGTGGAGTCGAGGCGATTGCGGCACACGAGCGAGCACTGGCGGATCGCTTCCTTGCCGGTGTGCGCGAGATTCCGGGGATTAAGCTCTATGGTGCCTTTGACCAGCCGACGCGCTCTGCGATCGTGTCGCTCAACGTGGGCGATATCGATTCGGCCGAGATCTCGGATGCACTCATGCAAGGGTGGGGGATTGCGACGCGCCCCGGCGCCCATTGCGCTCCGCTCATGCACCGTGCGCTGGAGACCGAGCGTCAGGGTGTCGTTCGCTTCTCGTTTGGGTATTTCAACACGGACGAGGAAGTCGACACCGCGATCGACGCTTTGCGCGATTTAGCCTGCTAAAGCTGCTAGACCGTTTATACTTGCGGGACGGGTGTTTTTGCCCGTCCCGTTTTTGTTTCGATTCGAAAGGTGCTCTCATGGCTTCATCCGCCCCGCGCGGTCTGCGCTCCGACCATGTCGTCACCGTCGGCATCGCCCTGTTCTCGATGCTCTTTGGCGCCGGCAACCTCATTATTCCGCCGCTGCTGGCGCTGCAGGCAGGCTCTGCCACGCCGGTTGCCATGCTCGGCTTTCTCATAGCTGCCATCGGCCTGCCCGTCATGGGCTTTATCGCCGTGGCGCTTGCCGGAACGGCGCGCGAGCTTGCCGGCCGCGTGCATCCCAAGTTTGGCGAATTCTTCGTTGCGGCGGTCTATCTGGCCATCGGTCCGTGCCTGGCCATTCCTCGCACAAGCTCTACGGCCTTCGAAATGCTGGTTCCGCTGCTACCCGAGGGCGTTTCGCTCGGCACGGCACGTCTGGTGTTTGCCATCGGGTTCTTCGTCGTCGCGTTTGTGCTCACGCTGCGCCCGGGTGTCATCACGCGCGTGCTCGGCCGCATTACGGGCCCCGCGCTCATTGCGCTCATCGTGCTGGTCGTGGGTGCTGCTGTGATCTCGCCGCTTGGTCCCGCTGCCGCGCCTCAGGCTCCCTACGATGCAGGCGCCGCCGTGCAGGGCTTTTTGACTGGCTATCAGACCATGGACCTGCTCGCGTCGCTCGCCTTCGGCATCATCATCGCCGAGACCATCCACGAGTTGGGTGTTACCGACGATAAGCGCGTGGCCTTCGAGATTTCGCGTTCCGGCGTGATCGCAGGCGTGCTTATGGCCATCATCTACTGCGGCTTGGGCCTTGCCGGTATGCAGCTCGGCACCGTGATGCCCGATGCCACCAATGGCGCCGCCATCCTTGCCCGCTCTGCCTCCATGCACTTTGGCCTTGTCGGCACGGTCGTTGTCTTCGCGATCTTTTTCCTCGCTTGCATGAACGTGTGCATCGGCCTTATCAGCTGCTGCTCGCGTTACTTCTGCGAGACGTATGTGGTCGAAGGGGGAGCGGAGGCCTCCGAGGAGGCCATGCGCCGCCCCTTTGCGGTTCTCGCCTTTGTGTTCGCGGCGTTTTCGTGCGTGCTCTCCAACGTGGGCCTCGACGTGATTCTTATGTTCTCGGTGCCTATGCTCAACGCCCTGTATCCCGTTGCCATCGTGCTGGTACTGATGGGCCTGGTGCATGGCTTTTGCGATGCTCATCCGCAGGTGTGGGTCTGGGTCGGCGGTGTGGTCGCGGTGCAGAGCGTGATCACCTCGGTTCGCGACGCGTTTTTTGCGGGCGCGTGGCTGCCGTTCGATTCGCTGCCGTTGGCGGATATCGGTGCTGCGTGGGCGCCGGTCGCCGTGGTCGCCTTTGTGATCGGCCTGCTCCACAGTCGTTTTGTTGCACATTCGAGGAGCTAAGGCATCAATGCTTGCACAGGCGGGGAGTCTCCCCTATAATTTCCTTCGCTTTGGGACACGCAAGGTTTAGACCTTAGCTGCTCAACACCTTCGGGACGTGGCGCAGTTTGGTAGCGCGCCTGCTTTGGGAGCAGGATGTCGCAGGTTCAAATCCTGTCGTCCCGACCATATCTTGCGGGCGTAGTTCAATGGTAGAACCCCAGCCTTCCAAGCTGATGACGCGGGTTCGATTCCCGTCGCCCGCTCCATAAGATAGTTTTAACGGCTTTGGCTCTATTTGGTGCCAGAGCCGTTTTCATAAGCGTGCCGGGCGACGGGAATCGAACCCGGCAGGGTGCGAAGCTGAGAAAATGCGTGAGCATTTTCCAGCGCAGCACGCAAGGGCCAATGGCCCGCAGCGAAACAAGGGTTTGCGAAGCAAACCCTTGGACTTCCCGTCGCCCGCTCCATAAGATAGACTAACGGCCCTGATTCCTTTTGGGACCAGAGCCATTTTCGTAAGTGTACGGGGTGACGGGAATCGATGCCGCCCCACATCCCCTCCTAAGTTGCGGTGAATTAATTTCTGAAAAGCCCGAATAAGCCTAATCCAGGAACTATTTCAACGCGACTTAGAAGGGGGTGGGGTTAGCTGCGGGGGCGGTGGCGGAGCTTGTCGATGGTGGAGTCGGTGCTTCGGCTGCGGGCGTCGACGGCGGTTTGGCGTTTACGGCGGTAATCGATCATGCCTTGGATGATGGGCTTGCCAAAGCTCACGACATCATCGTTGTAGATGGCGGTTCGGGCTGCGAGGAGGCAGTCGGTAAAGTCCATATGGGTCTTGCCAAAGAGTTTGACGGCAAGGGCGACAACGGTGGGCTCGTCGACCATGACGTCATCGAGCAGCCTTTTCATGGCCGCAGCAATCTCAACGCGGGGAACCTTATAGACGTCGCGCAGCGTGACCACGACGCGCGTGATGATTTCGGGGTAGACACGAGCGGTACGCGTGGCGATGACCTTGGCGGCGCGCGGTGATAGAACTTCGTCGTCGTCAAGCAAGTAGCGTAGGATGACGGTCTCGTCGATGATGGTGCTACTCATGGATATCTACTTCCTCGGGACCCAAAATCGAATCGTCGCTTTCTGTAGCAAGGTATTCAATCCAGGCATTGCGCTCCTCGGAGCGGCGATTGGGGTCCCCATATGCTTTGAGCGATCCATAGGCGGCGGTGCCGTCCTTTGAGCGCACGGCGACCGGCTGAAAGGGAAGCATGCGCATCAAAATGCTCTGCGCGACAAAAAGACGGACGGCCTCGGCGAGCGATGTGCCCATGGCGTCGTAGAGACGCTCGGCATGCTGCTTGTCTTCCTCGCGAATGCGCACCTGCAGGATGGCTCGTTTTTGAGTTGATGACATCACTGGCCTCCCTTAATGATCGTGCAATATGAATAGTCAAATACAGCTTCGGCTAATTATAGCCAATCTTATAACCACCACTTTATTGCACACGAGTAATTGAGTGTGAACTGTATTACAAACGTTTTACATCCTTCAGAAGCGAGCGTGAAATCTCTCTCGAATGTACGCGTGTAATACACTCGCCTTTATATCCTATCGAGAATAATTCCAACCTGCCCAAATCCCTGCAATACACCCGTATTGCAGGGCCTACGCTCAAGTTGCCCCCTGCAACTGCGTATATTCAACCTGTATACCGTTGGAGAAATTCTACCGAGTGCCTGTTTCGCCGCATGCATTCGATACGCCGATGCCAGGCCACGGGCGGCTTGGGGCAACGTCGACAGGGTCTCTCCGGCATGGGATTCAGGAGGGAGTGAACAACATGGGCAATAAACGAGTCGTAGCCGATTCCTCGCGCTGCATTGGGTGTCAAACCTGCATGGCGGCGTGTATCGAGGCACACGACATCCCCGGCAACATCGCCGCGCCGCGCCTGCGCGTGACGCGCACCTACGAGATCTCCGCACCGGTGGCTTGCCATCACTGCGAGGATGCCCCGTGCGCCAAGGCCTGCCCCACGGGCGCCTTGTTCTTTGATCCAAAGAACCATCGAATCGGCGTCAACGAGGACAACTGCATCGGCTGCAAGAGCTGCGTCATGGCATGCCCCTTTGGCGCCGTGAGCGTGGCGACCACGCAGGTCCCCGTCTTGATGGGTGACGTGCGCGTGGGTTCGCAGACTAAGAGCTTCGTGCTCAAGTGCGACCTGTGCGTGGACCGTCCCGGCGGTCCGGCGTGTGCCGAGGCGTGCCCGACCAAGGGCCTCACCCTGGTAGACGAGGAGCGCCTGGCAGAACTGACTGCCGAGCGTGCCCGCGCCACCATCGAAAACGAGGCGTAAGCGGGCGGCCATACAGGCCCAACGATTGTCAGATACGTACCGATTAATCGGTAGCAGAGAAAGGAAGGAGGGTGTCATGGAGAAGCATAAAGTGATCTGCCCGTACTGCGGCGCCGGTTGCCAGTTTAACCTCCTGGTCCAAAACGGCCAGGTCGTGGGTACCGAACCGCTCAACGGCATCACCAATCAGGGCGAGCTGTGCCTTAAGGGCATGAGCGGCTACGACTTCATCAACGACACCAAGATCTTGACTCCTCGCGTACTGCACCCGATGATCCGCCGCACCAAGGGCGCGGATCTTGAGCGCGTAAGCTGGGACGAGGCACTGGATTTCACCGCATCTAAGATGCAGGCCATAATTGACGAATATGGTCCTAACGCTGTCATGACCACCGGCTCTTCGCGAGGCGGCGGCAATGAGGCGAACTACGTCATGCAGAAGTTTACGCGTGCGTGCATCGGCACCCACAGCGTGGACAACTGCGCCCGTACTTGACACGGCCCTACTGTCCTCGGTCTGATGGACACGGTTGGTTCAGGTTGCATGTCATGCTCCATCCCCGGTATGGAGGATGCGGGCTGCATTTTCCTCTTCGGCTATAACCCTGCCGATTCGCATCCCATCGTCGCAAGGCGTATCGTGCGAGCCAAAGAAAAGGGTTGCAAGATCATCGTCGCCGACCCGCGCCATATCGAAACCGCGCGTATCGCCGATCTCTACCTTCCGATCAAGAACGGTTGCAACGTTGCGTTCCTTAACGCCTTTGCAAACTGTCTGGTCAACGATGGCCTCTACGACAAGGAATTCGTCGCCGAGCATACGAACGGCTTTGACGAGTGGTGGGAGACCATCAAGAACTACACTCCCGAATCCGTACAGGACATCACGGGTGTCGAGCCCGCGTTGATCCACCAAGCTGCCGAGATGTACGCCACGGCGAAGCCCTCTGCCATCATTGGCTGGGGTATGGGCGTATGCCAGCAGAAGCAGAACCTGAAGACGGTGCACACCATCGCCTCCATCGCCTGCGTTGCCGGCCAGATCGGTAAACCCAACTCCGGCCTCGCGCCCGTGCGCGGTCAGAATAACGTCCAGGGCTCCTGCGATATGGGCATGCTGCCCAACCTGTACCCTGGCTACCAGAAAGTCACCGACCCGGCAGCGCGTGCCAAGTTTGCCAAGGCCTGGGGCGTGCCCGAGGAAAAGCTCCCGCTCGAGGAGGGCTACAAGCTCACCGACCTGGGCCACCTGGTCGACGAGGGCAAGGTGCACTGCTTCTACAACTACGGTGAGGACCCGGTGCAGACCGAGCCCGATTCGGCCGGTATGCGCAAGACGCTCTCCGAGCTGGATCTGTTCATTTGCCAGGACATCTTTATGACGCAGACGACCATGCTCGCCGACGTCATCCTGCCCGCTACCTCTTGGGGCGAGCACGAGGGTGTCTTTACCGCATCCGACCGTAGCTTCCAGCACTTTGACGCGGCCGTTCCGCCCAAGGGCGAGTGCCGCCACGACTGGGAGATCTTCGCGGACCTGTCCACGCGTATGGGTTACCCCATGCACTACGACAACACCGAGCAGATCTGGAACGAGTGCATTAGCCTGTGCCCCAACTTTGTGGGTGCAACCTACGAGAAGATGGCTCCCGAGGGCGGCTACGCCCAGTGGCCCGTCAAGAGCACCGATGTGAACGACCACGGTACGCCCGACATGTTCGCTGGTGGCAAGTTCACCACCAAGGACGGCCGCGCCAACCTGATGGCGCACGACTGGGAGGCGCCCTCCGAGCTTCCCGACGATGAGTACCCGCTCATTCTGTGCACCGTCCGCGAGGTCGGCCACTACAGCTGCCGTTCGATGACCGGCAACTGCAAGACGCTGGCGCTGCTTGCCGATGAGCCCGGTTTTGTCCGCATGAATCCCGCGGACGCCCAGGCGCGCGGCATCAAGAACGGCGACATCGTCTCGATTCACAGCCGCCGCGGCCAGGTATACAGTCGCGCCGACGTGAGCGACCGTATCAACAAGGGCACGGTCTATATGACCTACCAGTGGTGGATCGGCAAGTGCAACGAGCTGACCATTCACAAGGTCGACCCGGTCTCGCATACGCCCGAGGACAAGTTCTCCGCCTGCCAGGTCGACGCCATTGCCGACCAGGTCTGGGCAGAGGGCGAGGTCGAGCGTCAGTACACCGAGCTCAAGCAGGCTCTGGTGGACGCCGCCGCTCCTCAGGACGTTGAGCCCGGCGCCGCCAAGTTCGACGACGAGGCACACGTGAATCAAATCGTGTAGTCCCGTTCTCGTTGGCTTTTTGGGCCGGGCGTCCCGTACGTTCGGGAGCCCGGCCCGTTATTTTGAAAGGAAGTGGGGATGAACCGCTTCATCGACATCAACCCGGAGAGGTGCATCGGCTGCGGAACATGCCAGTCCGCCTGTGCCGACGCCCACCGGATGCAGGGTCTTCAGGATACGCCGCGCCTGGCGCTCGTGAAGACCGGCGGTATTTCGGCCGCCCTTGCCTGCCACCATTGCGAGGGTGCCCCCTGCGCCGAGGTTTGCCCGGTGAATGCCATCGAGCACGATGGCGACCGCATCCACGTCAAGGAGCAGGAGTGCATCGGGTGCAGGCTGTGCGCAATCGCGTGCCCCTTCGGAGCCATCCATCCCGATGGCACGTCTATCGCCGGTGTCGCAGGCATGTGCGATCCGACGCCTTCGTATCCTAAGTCCCTGAGCAGCCTGCTTACGTGGGCTCCCGGCCAGTACACCTGCGCTGTGAAGTGCGACCTGTGCGCCTTCGATCCGGACGGCCCGCATTGTGTGGCGGCGTGCCCCACCAAGGCGCTGACCGTCATGGGCGGCGTGGCCGATCGCGAGCTCGACGAGGCCAAGCGCCTGCGCTCGATCGAAAACGGTCCGGTCGTCGACGTTACCGCTGTGGCCCAGGGCCTGTCCGAGAAAGCAGAAGGGAGCGTAAACAATGGATAGCATGTCGCTGTTTATCGCATCGCTTGCCGTCTCGTGCATCGGTGCGCTCGCCTCGGTTCTGCTGATCAAGGCCGATAACGCCGCCAAGACCGCCGGCTGCCTTATCGGCGCCGCCGCCGCGGTGCTTTCGTTTGTGGCCGGTATCCAGGCCGTGCTGGGCGATGTCACGTCGGTCGACACCATCGTGTTCTTCCCGTTTGCCCATTTCCAGCTGCTGCTCAATCAGCTGTCCGGCCTGTTCGTGGCGCTCATCTCGGTGCTCGCGTTTGCCGGTTCGATCTACGGTCTCAACTACTTTGATGAGTACCCGGGCAAAAAGGGCCGCGCCGGCTTCTTCTTTAACACCTTCGTGGCGTCCATGATGCTCGTCATCACCGCCGACAACGTGTTTTGGTTCCTGGTCGCCTTTGAGCTCATGTCGCTGACCTCGTACTTCCTGGTCGTGATCGAGGAGAACGAGAACTCCATCCATGGCGGTTGGCTCTACTTTGTGATTGCGCACGTGGGCTTTGTGCTCATCATGGCGAGCTTCCTCACCATGACCAACTTCGCCGGTGGCTCGTTTGCCTTTGCGGATTTCCGCGCCACGCAGTTTAGCCCCGCGGTCGCATCCGTTTGCTTCGTGCTTGCCTTCTTTGGCTTTGGCGCCAAGGCCGGTATCATCCCGCTGCACGGCTGGCTGCCCAAGGCACATCCCGAGGCGCCGTCCAACGTGTCGGCCCTCATGTCCGGCGGCATGATTAAGATCGGTATCTTCGGCATCCTCAAGGTTGGTCTCGACCTGCTCTCCGCCTCGGGCGTTCAGGTCTGGTGGGGCCTTATGGTCATGGTATTCGGTGCGATCTCGTCGGTCCTCGGCGTGGCGTTCGCCCTGCAGGAGCATGACATCAAGCGCCTGCTGGCCTATCACTCCGTCGAGAACATCGGCATCATTCTGCTCGGCGTCGGCGCCTCCATGGCCGCCATGGCGCTCAACTCGGTCGGCATCGCCGTCCTGGCTCTGATGGCCGCCCTCTACCACACGTTTAACCACGCGATGTTTAAGGGCGAGCTGTTCTTGGGCGCCGGTGCGCTGCTGTACTCCACGGGTACCCGCAATATGGAGAAGATGGGCGGCCTGTTCCGTCGTATGCCGGCAACGGCCATCTGCTTCCTTGTTGGCGCGCTGGCCATCTCGGCCATCCCGCCCTTCAACGGCTTTGTGTCCGAGTGGTTTACCTACCAGTCGCTGTTTAATGCCGCCATGCAGGGTGACAAGGCCGTCATGATCGTGGCCGTGTTCGCCGCCGTCGCGCTCGCCATTACCGGCGCGCTGGCTGTCACGTGCTTCGTCAAGGCCTATGGCGTCTCCTTTGCCTCCGCGCCCCGCTCCGAGGCCGCAGCCAAAGCCAAGGAGGTTCCCGCCCCCATGGTGTTTGCGCAGGGTCTGCTCGCGGCCATCTGCGTCGTGCTGGGCATTGGCGCTCCCGTGATCGCGCCCGTGCTGGTCGAAGTCGCCGCGTCCGTGCTGCATCCGTACGGTGGCGTGTTTGCCGCCGAGGGCATGGAGCTCATGAACCAGTACTCCGGCGCTGCCACCTCCACGCCCGCGATCGCTATTGCGCTCGTGGTGCTTGTCGGCCTTGCCTGCGGTTATCGCAAGCTCAAGACCGTCGGCAAGGTGCAGAAGTCCCAGCCGTGGGCATGCGGTTATGCTCCCAACGAGCATATGCCCGTCGTGGCTACAACTTTTGCCTCCGAGGTGTCCTGGTTTATGCAGCCGCTCTACACGCTGCGCGACCGCTGCACGGCCGTCTGCTGGTCCATCGCGCACTTCTTCCAGAAGCTCACCGGTGTGGCCGAGGCAGTGGAGCCCGTACCCGACAAGGTTCTCGTCGATGCCCCGCATAAGGGTGTCGAGAAGCTCGCCGACCTCGCGACTAAGCTCGAGGGCGGCAACTACAGCATCTATATCTGCTACATCGTCGCGGCACTCGTGGTGTTCCTCGTGCTCGCCGTGCAAATGGGTTAAGGAGGGGAGAGCATGAACAACATCGTACTTGCCGTTCTGCAGGGCGTGGTCGTTATGGCCGTCGCGCCGTTCTTCTCCGGTCTCGGTCGCGTGATCCGCGCCAAGATGCACAACCGTCGCGGCCCCAGCATCATGCAGGACTACCGCGACCTGGCCAAGCTCTTTGCGCGCCCCGAGTCCCAGAGCGAGGACGCGAGCTTTGCGCTGCGCATTATGCCGCCGCTGTTCTTCGCCGTCGCCTTTATGCTCGCGATGGGCCTGCCGCTCTTTACGGCACAAAGCCCCATCCCGGTCTTTGGTGACGCCATCACCATCATGTACAGCCTGGCGCTCGCCCGCTTCTTCTTCGCCCTCTGCGGTGTGGATTCGTCCAACGCCTACGCCGGTATCGGCGGCGTTCGCGAGCTGCTCATGAGCGTGCTCATCGAGCCGTCCATGCTGCTGGCGCTGTTTGCCGCCGCCCTGGTGTGCGGCTCCACCGACATCGCCACCATGGGTCAGCACATCATGACGGGCGCCATCGACGCGCCGGTCGCCGTGATCCTCGCCGGCATCGCCTTTGCGATTGCCTGCTACATGGAACTCGGCAAGCTGCCGTTTGACCAGGCCGAGGCCGAGCAGGAGCTTCAGGAAGGTCCGCTCGCCGAGCTTTCCGGCCCGTCGCTTGCGATGGCCAAGCTCGCCATGTCCATGAAGCAGGTCCTGGTCGTCGCCTGGTTCTGCGCGATCTTCGTCCCCTGGGGCGAGCCCGCGACCGTGGGCGTCGCCGCCGTTCTGGGCGCGGTCATCTTCCTGGTGAAGTGCCTGATCGACTTTGTCGTATGCGGCGTGATCGAGAACTCTTGCTCGCGTTCGCGCTTTAAGGTGCTTGGCAATCAGACCTGGGCTGTCGTGGGCATCGCCGTTCTGGCGTTTGTCTTCGTGGTCGTCGGCGTGTAGGAGAAGGGAGAAACAATGTCATTTGCAGTCAGTCTGTCCCTTCTCGGCTTGGTCGCTATCGCGGCCCCGATGGTGGCCTCGGTGCTCGTCGCCCTGTTCCCCCGTCCGTACGCCAAGTGGTTCAGCGTTTTGGGTGCCGCCGTCTCGACGGCCTGCACCATCGCCCTCGCCGCGAATTTCGCTGGCGCCGGCATGCCCGACACGCAGGTCCCCCTGATCTCGTTTGGGCAGACCCTCGTCATGGGATTCACCCTCGATCGCATGAGCACGCTGCTCGCGCCCGCCTTTGTGGGTATCGGCCTGCTTGTCGTGATCTATTCGATTCCCTATATGAGCGAGAATAACCGTGAGCATCCCGACGCGCCGCGTCGTCGCTTCTACGCGTACCTCGCGACCTTCATCGGCGCCATGGCCGGCCTCGTGTACAGTTCGACCCTTTTGGGTCAGCTCGTGTTCTTTGAGATCACGGGTGCGTGCTCTTGGGGTCTCATTAGCTACTACATGACGCCTACGGCCAAGAAGGCCGGCATGAAGGCCCTGATCATCACACATATCGGTGCGCTCGGCCTGTATCTGGGCGCCGCCATCGTGTTTGCCCACACCGGCACCTTCGCCATTACCGCGATTGCAGGCCTCGACGCCAAGCTTAAGGCCATCGTCCTTTTGCTCGTGCTGTTTGCGGCCTGGGCCAAGTCCGCACAGGTCCCCATGTACATGTGGCTGCCTTCGGCCATGGAGGCGCCGACGCCTGTTTCGGCCTACCTGCATGGTGCCTCGATGGTCAAGGTCGGCGTGTGCGTGTTCGCGCGTGCACTCGTCTCTGCAGGCGAGATTCCCGAGATCGTGGGCTGGGTCGCCATTATCGACGCCATGGTCACCATGCTCTTTGGTTTCCTTATGTACCTGCCGCAAAAGGACATGAAGCGTCTGCTGGCCTTCTCCACGATCGCCCAGCTCTCCTATGTGTTCTTTGGTCTGGGCCTTTCGGTCTTTGGCAGCCAGCTGGCCTTTGATGGCGCCGTGTGCCACATCTTTAACCACGCTTTCGCCAAGACGCTGTTCTTCCTGATCGCCGGTTCGTTCTCCTTTACGCTCGGCACGCGTATGCTGCCCAAGCTTCGCGGCATCGTAAAGAAGTACCCGATCTCGGGCGTGGGCTTTGGTGTCGCGGCACTCGCCATTGCCGGCGTGCCGCCCATGAACACGTTCTTCTCGAAGTTCCAGATCATCGCCGGCGGCTTCTCTGTGGGTGCCGGTAACGTCGCGATCCTGGTGCTCGTGTGCATTATGGTCGCCGAGACCGTCGCCACCTTTGCCTGGTTCCTCAAGTGGATGGGCTATTGCCTGCCCGGCGAGCCGAGCGACGAGGTCGCCGCGGGAGCTCCGCTTCCCCGTGCGATGGCGTTCGTGTTCATCGTGCTCATCATCATGGTTATCGTCAGCGGCCCGCTTTCGGCCAGCTGGATCGGTTAGGAGGTAGAACGACATGGGTTATTCGATCGTCAACATCCTTGGCGGCCTTCTGATCGTCACGTCCACCATGGTGGTTGTCTCCAAGAACATCAAGCATGCCATCAGCTGGTATGCGGTGCAGTCGCTGGTGCTCGTGGGGCTTCTCGCCACGCTCGGTGTCACCACCGGTGCGCAGGAGCTGCTTATGTGGGCTGGATCTGCCTTTATCACCAAGGTCGTCCTGGTCCCTTATATCCTCAACCGCGCATACAAGAAGATGGGCGAGCCGAGCGACGCATCGCTCAAGGCCGGCCTTAAGCCCGCGTGGGCCATTTGCATCATCGCCGTGGAGGTCGCGATTTGCTTTGCCGTCGTGACGCAGATCAGCCTGCCCACGGCCGAGGTCGCAACGCCTGCGCTCGCCATTAGCTTCGCTCACTTCTTTGTGGGCCTCACCTGCATCATCTCGCAGCGCAACATCATGAAGCAGATCTTTGGATACTGCCTTATGGAAAACGGCAGCCATGTGACGCTCGCGCTTTTGGCCCCCACCGCTCCCGAGATCATCGAGATCGGTATCGCCACCGACGCCATCTTTGCCGTCATCATCATGTCCATCGTCGTGCGTCGCATTTGGGACGACTCCCACTCGCTCGATTCGCGCGACCTGTCCGAGCTGAGGGGGTAGTCCATGGAAACGTTGATTCTCGCCCTGCTCGCGACTCCTTTGGTGTTCTCGCTGGTCATGGCGTTTTTGCCCAAGAACACGTCCTATAACGTGTTTGCCGGTCTCAACCTGGTCTCCGTCGCAGCCGTCCTGATGCTGTCGATTATGACGGCCGGTGACGTCCTTATGAGCGGCGACACCGCGAGCGCTCTTGGCCTGTGGTTCCACCTCGATTCGCTGGGCTCCATCTTTGTGCTGCTCATCGGCTTTATCGGTTTTCTTACGGGGCTGTTCTCGCTGCCCTATGTAAAGGCCGATATCGAGGAGGGCTCCATGCCCGCCGAGCGCGCCAAGCAGTATTTTGCGCTGTTTAGCCTGTTTGTGTTCACCATGCTGCTCGCGTGCCTGTCCAACAACATGATCCTCACGTGGGCCGCCGTGGAGGCAACCACGCTTTCCACCGTGTTCCTCGTGGGTATCTACAAGAACAAGACGGCCCTCGAGGCTTCTTGGAAGTATGCGATGGTCTGCACCGCCGGCGTGGCCTTTGGCCTGTTCGGTACGCTGCTGATCTACGCCAACGCCGCCGACGTGATTCCCAACGCCCACGAGGCCGCATTCCTGTCGTGCGTGCTGCCGTATGCCGACCAGTTCGACCCGACGCTCATGCGCCTCGCCTTTGCGTTTATCGTGATCGGCTTTGGCACCAAGGCCGGCCTGTTCCCCATGCACACTTGGCTGCCCGATGCCCACTCCCAGGCCCCGAGCTCTGTCTCGGCCCTGCTCTCGGGCGTGCTGCTTAAGTGCGCCATGCTTGTGATCATGCGCTTCTACGGCTTTACTATCCAGGCCGTGGGCGCCGAGTATCCGCAACTTTTGCTGCTGATCGTCGGCACGCTGTCCATTTTGGTGGCGGCACTTTCGATGTTTCGCCAGGACGACCTCAAGCGCCGCTTTGCGTACTCGTCTGTGGAGAACGTGGGCGTTATCGCCCTGTGCCTGGGTATCGGTGGCCCGCTGGGTATCGCCGCGGCCCTGCTGCACTGCGTGTTCCACGGCTTTACCAAGACGCTTGCCTTCTGCGTGTCCGGCAACATCCAGCACGCCTTTGGCACGCGTAGCCTGGCCAAGATCCAGGGCGTCGTCGAGGTTGCTCCCGCAACCGCCGCGCTCGCCGTCCTGGCGCTGCTCGGTCTTGGTGCCTTCCCGCCCTTTGGCATGTTTATCTCCGAGTTCCTGACTTTTGTCGCCGGTGTTACCGCCGGTCCCATGTGGCTGGTCGTCGTGGTCGCCCTCGGTCTTACCGTGGCCATCTCCGCGCTCACCCGCATCGCACTCAAGTCGGTATTCGGCCATGCGCCCCAGGGCATGGGCAAGCATGAGGCCCCGGCGCTCATGCTTATCCCCGAAATCATCCTGGCCGTCATGATCTTGTGGTTTGGCATCGCCACCCCGCTGCCTCTCGTGCACGGTGTGGAGACCGCGACCGGCATTGTGCTCGAGCAGAGCACCGAGGAACTTCACGCGACGCCGATGTACCGCGCTGTGTTCGGTACCGAGACCGCTCAGAGCGAGGTGGAGTAACGAATGATTGAAACTGAGAACAAGGTGTATGCCCGTCGCTGCGAGAGCCATGTCGAGGCCCTGCGCCACGCCGTTCCGGGCTGCATCGAGAAGGTCGAGTGGCAGTGCGAGGACCAGCTGACGATTACCGTTAAGCAGGACAAGCTGCCCGAGGCCGTCCACTACCTGTATTACGAGCGCTACGGCTGGATTCCCGTGATCATCGGCAACGACGAGCGCAGTCTGTGCGGTCGCTACGCCGTGTATTACGTCATCTCCATGGAGGGGGAGGACCCCGGCTGGGTGACTGTGCGCACCGAGGTCGATCCCGCCAAGATGACGTTCCCGTCCGTGACGCCGTTCGTCCCCGCCTGCGTGTGGGGCGAGCGCGAGCTGCGCGACATGTTCGGCCTGATTCCCGAGGGCCTGCCCGATCGTCGCCGCCTGGTGCTGCCCGACGATTGGCCCAGCGGCCTGTACCCGCTGCGCAAGGACTCCATGGACTACCGTTTCCGTCCCGCTCCCGCGAGCGACATGGAAAACTATGAGTTCTTGGCCGATACCAAGGGCAAGGAGACGACGCTCGTTCCCATGGGCCCGTTGCACATTACCTCCGACGAGCCCGGCCACTTCCGCCTGTTCGTTGAGGGCGAGACGATCGTCGATGCCGACTACCGTCTGTTCTACGTGCACCGCGGCATGGAGAAGGTCGCCGAGACGCGCCTGAACTATGACGCCGTGACGTTCCTCGCCGACCGCATCTGCGGCATCTGCGGCTGCGCCCACTCGGTTGCCTATGCCGAGGCCGTCGAGCGCGCCCAGGGCATCCATGTCCCGCCGCGCGCCCAGTACATCCGCGCCATCATGCTCGAGGTCGAGCGCCTGCACTCGCATCTGCTCAACATTGGCCTGGCATCGCACTACACGGGCTTCGACTCCGGCTTCCAACAGTTCTTCCGCGTCCGCGAGAAGTCCATGGACCTGGCCGAGAAGCTCTCCGGTCACCGCAAGACCTACGGCCTCAACGTGATCGGCGGCGTGCGTCGTGACATTTTGGCCGAGCAGAAGCTCTCCACGCTCACGACCATCCACCAGCTGCGCTCCGAGGTTCAAGAACTCGTCGACGTTCTGCTCTCCACGCCCAACTTTATCGAGCGTACGAGCGGTATCGGCATTCTGGACCGCAAGATCGCTCGCGACTTCTCGCCGGTCGGCCCGCTCATGCGCGGCTCGGGCTATGCCCGCGACGTGCGCTTTGACCATCCCTTCGACGGCTACGCCGATCCGGAAGTCCAAAAGATGCACGCCGCCACGGCAGATACCTGCGATGCTTTCGGCCGTACCGCCGTTCGCATCCAGGAGGTCTACGATTCGATCGACATGATCGAGACCATGCTCGAGAACTGCCCGTCGGGCCCCATCCTCACCACGGATTGGGAGTACACCCCGCACAAGTACGCCATCGGTGCCACCGAGGCGCCGCGCGGCGAGGACGTGCACTGGGCCATGCTCGGCAACAACCAGAAGTGCTACCGCTGGCGCGCCAAGGCCGCCACGTACAGCAACTGGCCGGTCCTGCGCTACATGTTCCGCGGCAACACCGTGGGCGACGCGGCGCTGATCGTCGGCTCGCTCGACCCGTGCTACTCCTGCACCGACCGCGTGACGGTGACCGATGTCGCCGCCAAGCGCGACCACGTGCTCGACAAGGAGCAGTTCGAGAACGTCTGGCGCGACAAGTCGCCGCTCGCGGGCGAGGGCACCATGGCCGCTCCGCTCGATGAGGAGGCGCTCTAATATGCTGAAGCTTTGGAAGGTTAACGCCAAGGCGGGCGACGCGACGGTCAAGTACCCGTTTGCGCCGTTCCCCACCAACAAGGATATGCGCGGCAAGCCCGAGCACAATGCCGAGCTCTGCATCGCCTGCGGTGCCTGCGGCGTGGCATGCCCGGCCGATGCCATTCGCATGGACACCGACCTTGCGGCCGATACCATCACCTGGTCGATCGACTACGGCCGCTGCATCTTCTGCGGCCGTTGCGAGGAAGCCTGCCCCATGGAGGCCATCAAGCTCACCGAGGAGTTTGAGCTGGCCGTCATGAGCAAAGACGACCTCACCAGCAAGAGCGTCTACACGCTCGAGCACTGCTCGCGCTGCGGCAAGCCGTTTGCCCCGCATAAGGAGATCGACTACGCCAAGCGCCTGCTGCAAAAGGCCGGCGGCATGGAGGCCATCCAGGCTGCCCGTACCGTCGGTATGTGCCAGGAGTGCAAGCGCGAGCTCGACGCCCTGCGCGCCGCCTCCGCCGTAAAGACCGGCAACGCGCACGGCATGGCTGCCAACGAGACGCTTGCGTCCGGTGAGCCCCAGGGCCCCGGCATGGAGTATCTGGGCGGCCACGGCGTGAACCCGGAGTATATCGACCGCGAGCTCAACCCCGATGCGCCCGAGATTCCCGCCGGTCCTGCGCCGGTCGAGGGCATCATCATGGATTTTGATACGAAGGAGGAGTAACCATGGCCGAACCCACGCTTTTGCCCGAGCGGCTTCAGTACCGCCCGACCAAGATCGAGCTTGACGAGAGCATCGAGAAGGCCAAGGCGACCCTTCTTAAGAAGATCAAGCGCTCGGTGTACGTCTACCGTGTTGACTGCGGCGGCTGCAACGGCTGCGAGATCGAGATCTTCGGTTCCATCACGCCCGTCTTCGACGTCGAGCGCTTTGGCATCAAGGTCGTGCCCTCGCCCCGTCACGCCGATGTGCTGCTGTACACCGGCGCCGTGACGCGTGCCATGCGCATGCCGGCCCTGCGCGCCTTTGAGGCCGCACCCGATCCCAAGATCGTGGTGTCCTATGGCGCGTGCGGCTGCACCGGCGGCATCTTCTACGACAACTACTGCGTCTGGGGCGGCACGGACAAGATTCTGCCGGTCGATGTCTACATCCCCGGCTGCCCGCCCAGCCCCGCGCAGACCATCTACGGCTTTGCCATGGCGCTCGGTCTGCTGGACCAAAAGCTCCATGCCGAGACCACGGTGGAGGCCGCCGGCGAGCAGGCCGATATCCTGCACCCCGGCGTGCCGTACAAGCTGCGCGTTGCCATCGAGCGCGAGGCTCGCGCCATGAGCGGCTACCGTTACGGCCGCGACTTGGCCAACGAGTTTATGGACACGCTTGAGGGTGCGCCCAAGGGCGATATCCGCGGTGCCATGGCACTGCTCATCGACAAGCAGGAAGATCCGCGCCGCGTTGAGGTCTACTCGGCGCTGCAGGATCTGGTGCTGGCCGGAGGTCGCTAGATGGAACTCACGGACCGCTCTGGTTACTTTGCGGGCCCCGGCATGCTCGGCGGCTCCTTTGGCGATGCCTCGCGCGCAAGCGACGAGGCCGCCGAGGGCGTC
>CABUUB010000015.1 GCA_902494625.1 uncultured Collinsella sp. | reverse complement strand
TTTTGGCAACGACAGCGAGCGGGCCGCATTTGAGACAAGGTGACGTGAAACGAAAGGGCGCTGACCTTCTGGTCGCGCCCTTGAAGTTGAACGTCAGATTGTCCAAATGCGGCCCGCGCAGCGTCGAGCCGTTACGCGGGTTGGTAAACCCGCGTAACTACTACTCCCGAGCTCCGTACTGCTCGTAGTAGGCGTCGATGGCGGCCTTGAGCTCGTCATCGATGACGACCTTGCCGTCGATCTCGTGGTTGTAGAGGGTCTCGACGACCTCGGCCATGGAGACGATGCTCGCGACGGGGAAACCGTACTTTGCCTCGATCTCCTTCTGCGCGGTGGTCACGCCACCCTTGCCGACCTCCATGCGGTTGAGGGACACGATCAGGCCCTTAATCTCGACATCGGCAGCAGCCTTAACCTTGGGATAGGTCTCGTCGATGGACTTGCCGCTGGTGGTGACGTCCTCGACCATGACCACACGGTCACCGTCCTTGGGCTCATAACCCAGCAGGTTGCCCTTATCGGCACCGTGGTCCTTGGCCTCCTTGCGGTCGCAGCAGTACTTGACCTCCTTGCCGTACAGCTCGTGGTAGGCAATGGCGGTCACGACGGCCAGCGGAATACCCTTGTAGGCCGGCCCAAACAGCACATCAAAGTCGTCGCCAAAGTTATCGTGGATGGCCTGGGCGTAATACTCGCCCAGCTTCTTGAGCTGATAGCCCGTCACGTAAGCGCCGGCGTTCATAAAAAACGGGGACTGACGGCCGCTCTTGAGCGTAAAGCTGCCGAACTTAAGAACGTCGGACTCAACCATAAACTTGATGAACTCTTGCTTGTAAGCCTCCATGCGGGCTCCTCTCGTAATCGCGTACGTGCCTTCCAGTTTAGCGCAGGCGAAGCGTCGATGCGGGCGCGCTTTGAGGCCACATCCCCCGTTAGAGTAAGGGGCTGGGCGGCGGCTCATACGCTAGTCATTTGGTGTCCAGGACCAGAAGAAGTTGATAAGGGCCACACGCGAGGCGGTATCGGTCTTCTTGTTGATTGAGGAAATGTGGCGGTAGAGCGTGGAGCGCGAAAGAAAGAGCGTCGTGGCGATGTCCTGAACGCTCTGGTCCGAAACGACCAAGACCTCAAGAATATCGCGCTCGCGCTCTGTAAGCCCAAAGGTGGCGACGAAAGCATCGAGGCGTTCATCGGACGTGAGCTCCGCTGCCTCCACGGGCTCGGGGTCGAAGCATGTGGGCGCAAGATCCCCACCAAGATCGTCGGTGGCAAGCGGCAGGCCATCCTGCATCACGGCATCATCGGCTCGTTGCCCCAACTGCCCCAGCAGCGTAATCGCAATGCCCACAAACATCACGAGCGCCGCACCGACCGCAGCCAGCACGTTTTGACTCGAGATGATCGCCACCGCCGGCGCCGTCACGAGCATCGAGCACACGTTGTTGACGACGCGACCCATGCACGGCCAAAAATATGACCAGCGCGCATAGAGCGAGACGGCGGCATATTTTGTGGTAAAGAACACCACGAAAAAGCCCGAGCCCAGATAAAAGATGATCGTGGCAGCGAGCTCGTTGCCGCCATTGCCGTCGACGATGAGCACAAAGAACGAAAGCGTGGACAGTATGGCGGCACATGTCATGCCGATATTCATATACGAGCGGCCGTGCAGGTCAAATAGTGCGCCAGCGACCAACGAGCTCACGACAAGCAGCAGGCGCGGCCAATCGCCCAAATCGACGGCTCCGACAGCATGCAAGGTCGTGAAGCCCGCGTTGAGAGCGGCGAATACGCTGGAAAGATACGCCGTCGCCACGGTCAGGCGAACTACGGCGCGACGGAATGCCGCCTTTGCCTCGGGATCGTCATGCCACTTGGCGCCATATTCCAGAGCATCTACCGAAAGCCCGGCAGCACTGGGTTCAAAGTTGGGGTCGGACTCGTCGCGCAGCTTGGCGCGTCGGGCACCGTGGAGCAACGCCACCTGCGCGATCGCACAGACGACCAGAACAGCCTGCTGAGGAATACCGACGGGCATCACCATGTGGTTGATCACCTGTACCAGAACGCCCATGGCATAGGAAAGTGCGGCGGCGCGCGCCAGGCAGGGCGCCTGCGCAAAACGCCGCGCAAGATTGGCATGGGCGGTCGATCCGCAATAGCCCAGGGCGCAGCACGCCACCAGGCCGCCGGCAATTACTACCTCAAACCGCACTGCCGTAATCATCAGCAGCAACGCCGATACCAACAGCACGCCTGTAATATCGCTCGTCGCATCGATCGTCTGGGGAAGGCGATAGTACAGAAATGGGCGTACGAAAAAGCCAATCACGCTCGCGCCGACAACGATGCTCTCGTAGATGACGACCTCACTCGATGGCACGAACTCGGCTATGCGCACATCAAAGAGACACTCGCACGCCAAAAACGTGAAGAAGAACAGCGCCAGGCATATAATCTCCCGAATGCCCCGACGCAGATATGCGGTTGTGTCTCCCATGCCCCTCATGGTTAACCCCCGGCCGCTCAATTGTCTGGAAATCTATTTCAATAAAGAACCAGTCTCAATATCGAAGCCAGGCTCGAAATGTTGCCAATTCGACACCAGCCGTCCACATCACGCCGCGATTTTGAGCCGCATGGACCAGAAGGAACGCGCGCGATCTCTAGCTCGGCCAGGAGTGTCTCCAACTACCACTCATTTAAGTACGTCCCCAATGAGTGCCTTCGAGCGCCTTCGACAAAGAGTGTCCCCCGCGACCAGTCGTTTAAGAACGTCCCCAATGACTAGTCAAAATGGGCCATGTGTCCCAGTTGTGGAGACTCCTTGAGCCGTCTGGGTATCGCGAAGGATCGCGTACTCCCCCATCATCAAAAGTGACACACGCTACCAGTTGATGGGAGGCAGCCATGGGCTTCTTTGACAAGATGTTCGAGAAGAAAGAGTGCGCGATTTGCGGTACCGAGCTGGGACTTCTAGGTAAGACAAAAATCAATGAAGGCTACCTGTGCAAAGAGTGCGCCGGCAAGCTCTCCCCCTACTTCCACGGCTATCGCTCCAGCACCGCAGACGATATCCGTGAGCAACTCGCCTACCGCGAGGCCAACGCCGAGCGCCTGTCTTCGTTCAACCCCACGCGCACGCTTTCTGCCGGGCGCACCAATATTATGCTCGATGAGGACGCGGGCCTGCTGATCATCACTTCGCAGAGCCGCTGGCGCGACGCCAATCCCGACATCATCGAGTTCTCGCAGGTACTCGGCTGCGATATGGATATCGACGAGCAGCGCACCGAGATCTATCGCGAGACCAAGGACGGCGAGCGCGAGAGCTACGACCCGCCGCGTTACGACCTGGATTACGACTTTAACCTGACCATTCACGTCAACACGCCGTACTTCACCGAGATCAACCTGCGCGTGAACGACTCCACCATCGATCAGCGCGGCTCCATCGAATATCGCGAGGCCAAGCGCCAGGCAACCGAAGTCCGCGATGCGCTGGTGCAGTTGCGTCAGGAGACACGCGACAGTGTCGTGGCCGCCAAGGCCCCCAAGACCGCGGTGACCTGCCCCTTCTGCGGAGCCACCACCATTCCCGATGCCAGCGGGCGCTGCGAATACTGCGGCGGCGCCATCGGCGCATAGCCCCCGGCAGCGAAAGGACCGATCATGGCCTTCGAGAGCGTTAACTATCAGTGCCCTGCCTGCGGTGGCCCCTTGCATTTTGCCAGCGCCGAGCAAAAGCTCGTCTGCGACTACTGCGACTCGCGCTTTGAAGTCGAAGAAGTCGAGGCCCTCTATCGCGAGCGCCAGGACAAGGCCGATGCCAAAGCCGATGCGGCAGCCGCAACGCCCAAGCCCGCCGCCGACAACGCGGTGCAGGAGCTCGCCCAAAACGCCGGCTACATCTGCTCGTCGTGCGGCGCCGAGCTCGTGTCCGACGGCACCGTCGCCGTCACCACCTGCCCGTACTGCGGCAACTCCGCCGTGGCGCCCGGCCAGCTCTCTGGCGACTTCTCGCCCGACCTGGTGATTCCGTTTAAGCTCGGGCGCGACGACGTCACGGCCGCACTCAAGGAACACTACAAGGGCAAGATCTTACTGCCCAAGAGCTTTATCACCGGCAACCACATCGACGAGGTCCAAGGTGTCTACGTGCCGTTTTGGCTCTACGGCGCCCGCGTTGACGGCGAAGTGTACTTTGACGCGACCAACGAGACCGTGACCGAGGAATCCGACCGCACCGTCACGACCACCGACCACTACGATGCCTATCGCAAGGGCAATATCTCGTTTAAGCGCGTGCCCGTCGACGGATCATCCAAGATGCCCGACGGCCATATGGACGCCATCGAGCCGTTTGACTACGACGCACTGCGTCCGTTCTCGGTCGCATATATGCCCGGCTACATCGCCAACCGTTACGACGAGGACTGCGAGACTTGCAAGGCGCGCGCCGAGCGCCGCATGGAAGAAAGCACAATCTCGGCCCTGCGCGAGACCGTCGTCGACGAATACGACGATGCCACGGTCGAAAGCAAGCAGCTCGACTACACCTGGGAAGACAGCGACTACGCCCTGTTCCCCGTCTGGATGCTCTCCACCTCGTGGAACGGCAAGAGCTACCTGTTTGCCATGAATGGCCAGACCGGCCGCTTGGTCGGCGAGCTCCCCTGCTCCAAGCCCAAGCTCGCCATCGCCTCGGTGCTGTTCTTTATGATCGGATTTATCCTCTCCCAGATTCTCTTTATGGGGGAATACGCCTTCGATCCGGATTACCTCACCTTTGATATCGAGGGCATCCTTATCAATATCATCGCGCCGCTGATCATCGTGATTATCGGAGACGTGTTACTGGTAGGCCAGCTCAAGACGGCCAACGAAGCAACCTGTGCCGATGAGTATTGTGGCGAGCTCGACCTGACCGAGAAACACGACACCTTCAGCCACACCGAGACCACCGTTGTCATGAAAGACGACAAGGACGACTAAGCAATCCAACCAATACCACCCGGCCTTTGACGAGAAAGGAAGATCACCATGGGACTCTTGAAAGCTGGATTGCGAGCTGCCGGCGGCGTCATGGCCGACCAGTGGAAGGAATTTATCTACTGCGAATCGATGCCTGCTGACGTCTTGGCCTGCAAGGGCAGCAAACGTACCGGTGGCCGCAGCTCCAACACGCGCGGCGAGGACAACGTCATCTCCAACGGCTCGGTCATCGCCGTCAACGACGGACAAGGCATGCTCGTGGTGCAAAACAGCAAGATCATCGAAGTCGCGCTGGAGCCCGGTGAGTTCGTCTTCGATACCGGCAGCGAGCCGAGCGTCTTTAGCGGCAACCTGGGCGATTCCATCAAGGAGACCTTCGCCAATATCGGCAGCCGCTTTACCTTTGGCGGCGACGCGGGCAAGGACCAGCGCGTCTACTTCATCAACACCAAGGAAATCATCGGCAACAAGTACGGCACCGCCTCGCCCGTGCCCTTCCGCGTGGTCGATAACAACATTGGCCTGGACGTCGACATCTCCGTGCGCTGCAACGGCGAGTATTCGTACCGCATCACCAATCCGCTGCTGTTCTACACCAACGTGTGCGGCAACGTGACCGATAGCTACACGCGCGATAAGATCGACAGTCAGCTTAAGTCCGAGCTGCTCACCGCCCTGCAGCCCGCCTTTGCCAAGATCTCGGAGATGGGCATTCGCTACAGCGCCATCCCCGGTCACACCACCGAGCTCGCCCGCGCGCTCAACGAGGTCCTCTCGGCCGACTGGCGCGACCTGCGCGGCGTCGAGATCGTGAGCTTTGGCGTCAACTCCATCGCCGCCTCGCAAGAAGACGAGCAGATGATCAAGGACCTGCAGAAGGCCGCAGTCATGCGCGATCCCACCATGGCAGCCGCCAACATCGCCAGCGCCCAGAGCGATGCGATGCGCGCCGCGGCGGCCAACCCCAACGGCGCGATGGCCGGCTTTATGGGCATGGGCATGGCGGGCGGCATGGGCGGCATGAACGCCAGCCAGCTGTTCGCCGCCGGCCAGGCACAGCAGCAGGCTGCTCCGCAGCCGGCTCCGGCTCCCGCCCCCGCACCGGCTCCCACCGCCGCACCTGCGGCCGGCGCATGGACCTGCAGCTGCGGCGCCACCAACACCGGCAAGTTCTGCTCCGAGTGCGGTAGTCCCGCACCCGCCCCGGCACCGGCCAAGTGGTTCTGCCCCAACTGCGGCAGCGAAAACGGCGGCAAGTTCTGCAGCAACTGCGGAACGCCCCGGCCCTAGCCCCTCTATCTGGTAATTGGCGGGGGATCCGCCACCCCCGCATTTGCTTCTATGGGTTTCGTTCGATAAAGGAGGACACCATGAAGACAACGTTCAAAAAATCCGTACTCGCATTCCTGACATGCGTCCTGGCGCTCGCCTTTGCCCTGACGGGCTGCAGCGGCGGCGGCAAGGACCCCAAGGCCAACTTCGTCGGCAGCTGGCAGTACTCGGGTGGAACCTTGGATGGCGAAGAGCTCACCGATGAGTACATGGATATGCTCAAGGAGTGGGGCCTCAACTGCGTCCTGATCCTCGACGAGGACGGCACAGGCGTCCTCGATATGTTCCTTGAGGTCGCCGACCTGAAATGGGAGGCCAAGGACGCCACCACCGTAACGATCACCGCCGAAGATGAGTCGCACGACCTGAAGCTCAAGGACGACAAGCTCGTCCTTGAGGTGGAAGGCGACAAGCTTATCTTCACCAAGTCCGACAAGGATCTGTCCGGCACGGTGAAGAAGGATCGCGAGGCGGCCGAGAAGGAAGAAGAGGTCGATGAGGCCGTCGAAGACGACGACGTCCAGAGTGTCGAAATCTCCCCCGCCGTCACCGTCGCCGATGACGATCTGTGCACCATCACCATCACCGAGAAGTTCAAGGACGACTGGGGCGACATCGGCTTTGTCGTCAACATCACCAACAAGAGCGACAAGGACCTGACCTTCTACGCTCCTTCCGGCAAGACCAACGTCAACGGCACTATGAAGGAACCCTGGTTCTCGGCTAACCTGATGCCCGGCACCAGCGCCACCGAGGAATTCACGTTCTCGAGCGGCGAGCTTGACAGCCTTGACGACCTGGTCAACACGACCATCGGCATCGACGCCTACCTGACCGATTCCTACGAGGACGTCGCCTCTTACAGCGCAACCATCGCGTAACGGCAGACACCGATAGCCGCGGATTGGCGGACATATCCGCGCACATGCCAGGCGGGGCCGCAGGAAATGATCCTGCGGCCCCGCCGCTTTATGCCGACAGCACTGCCCATACAAGCAGGTCGCCCGCCGTTTTTAGATGCAAAACGGCGGGCGACCTATCTTCGGCGTTGGAGCACGGGCGGCACACCGACTACGGGCGCTCCATGTTGGGGACGATGCTGCCTTCGGTCACCGCATGCACGGCAAGACGCATGATGTTGTCGTAGCCGGTCTTGCTCAGGATCTCCGAAATGCGGCGCTTGATGGTGCCCTCGCTCATAAACAGCTCGGCCGCGATCTCGCGGCGGCTCTTGCCCTCGCAGGCAAGGCGCAAAATCGACAGCTCGACATCGTCGAGTGCCGCCGTGCCCGAAAAAATGCTCTCGGGCGGCTTGGGAAACGTGCAATAGCCCGCCAGCGTGGAGCGCATCACGGCGAACAGCTCGTCGATACCGACGTTCTTGTACACAAAGCTATCGACGCCCGCCTCGCGCGCCTGGTCCACAAAGGTGATCTCGGGCATGCCGGTCATGATAATGATGCGACACTCGGGCAGCCGCTCCTTGATGCGCGCCGCCGCCACGATGCCGTTTGAATCGTGTTCGGTGCACACGTCCATCAGTATCATGTCCGGGCGCTCCTTGAGCGCGACACCCAAGGCCTCGGAGGCATCGGCAATCGCGGCGACGACGGTCATATCGGGCTGGTCGCCAACGGAGCGCGCCAGGCTCTCGCGCAGGATGGCCTGGTCTTCGACTATAAGGACGCGGATCATGAGCTTCTCCTTTGGGATGTATCGTTGGCGTTAAGCGGAATGGATACCGTAAGCGTAAAGGGCGGGGCGGCGTGGACCTCTAGGCTGCCACCCAGATCTTGCGCGACATGCCTCATACCTGGGATACCCGTTCCCTCGCGATACGATACGGGGGCTGGGGACCCGTCGTTAGAAATCGTCATGCGCGCGACGGCGCCAGCATCCGCCCCCTCCTGCCACAGACGCACGTGGACCCGATGCGCCTGCGCATGCTTGGTGGCATTGGTCGAGGCCTCGCGGATAATCTGCAGAAAGGCTGCGGCGACACGCGCGTCCTCGGGCAGCGCCCCCTCAACATCGATCTGCACACTCACCAGGCCAAAAGCATGGACGATATCACCCAGCTGCTCTGCAGGCTCGCTGGCACCACCACTGCGCAAATCGGCGGCAATTGAGCGTAGCAACGGGTCAATCTGCTCGAGCGACTCATCGTCCAGACGCCCCTCCTCCAGATAACGATGGAGGATGGACAGACGCTGCCCGATCACATCGTGAACGCGGGCGCGCATACGTAGGTAGGCCGCATTGTCGGCAACCTTTTTAACTTCTTCGATCTGGGACTGGAGCTCTTGGCCCGCAAGCTCAAGCAGGTGGTTTGCTTGCGCCAAGCGGTCGTAGGCGTGTGCGTATTCTGTCACGTCCAGTCCGATAATGCGCTCAAAGAGGCGGCCCGAAACCATAACCTCGTCGTGCACAAATAGGCGAATCTCGGCGGGAGAAATCTCGATCACCGCGCGAGCCTCACCAAAACGGTCCAAGTTAATCCGCACGCGGTTCCTACTGCTTTCGGGCATTTGCATGCTAAGTTTGCGCAGGTCGTTCCATGTGCCGCTCATGTCACCTAGATCGGTGGGCATATGAAGTTCCACCAGGTTTTTGCGCATGCAGCGGTTCATGAGCAGCGGACGGCCCCTCGGGTCCAGATACAGGATGCCCACGGGAATCACGTTGATGGTCTCGATCGTCGAGAACGCGGTGATATCCTCCTGGCGGTTACGGACGTCCATCAAGAGCGCCGCGATGGAACGGAACAGGAAGAACGCTCCCTCTGCGATAAGGACAACGGTCCACGCCGAGCCCATGGCAAAAACCACCGGCGGTGTAACGGCGACAACAAGCAGCAGCTCGACCAGCATGACGGGGCGACGATAGCGCACCATAAGCACCACGCCATAGGCAAAGATTGCGGCATTGAGCCACAGCACTCCGCCCATTGCCCTGGCGCAAACGTCAAGCGGCGCCACCAGATACGAGCCAGACGACGCGAACAGGATAAGCGCCGAAACCACCAGGTGAAGCACAAGGCTCGCCTCGTAGGCACAAATCACCTTACGGTTATAGGACGAGCGGCGCGATACGATGAGCGGGACGTGGATCGTCTGCAGGCAAGCAGCCAGGGCAAAGACAACATCGAGCGCAACGATTTGGGGAAGGATGAGCGGAATCTGCATCGTCACTCACCCGCCCGCGGCATCAACACGATCATACGCAACTGGCCGGGTTCGCCCTCAAGGCGGTATGCCACGTTGCGCCCTTGCAGAGCGCTTTCGAGCTCTTGCGCAGCGGGCGTCTGCGAAAGATCTTCATCATCGTTGGAAAAAAGCGTGGCGCGCAGCTCGACACTGCATCGGTCATGGTCGCCCAAGTGATACATAAGCGCCGGATGGTCGGTGGTGTAGGCAAAAAACGCAAAGTCATACACGCAGTCGTACAGGGCGCTTACTGTACTGGCGTGCATCGGGCGCCGTATGGCGATAATCGAGGCGCAATCGACATCGATGGTGCGCAGGTCACTTGCGAGCTCGTTGGCAATGAGCTGAATGCGGTCACGATCAAAACCGCTCTCCCCGTGCTGTGCCAACGTGAGCGACCCTTTGCGCTTGCAATAGGCGACGAGCATCTTGGCGCGCTGCAGCATGCGGTAACGCTCGTGCGAAGACGCCTCGTCGGTCAACGGCGGCAGCGAGCTCAGCAAGTCGTACATCCCTTTGAGCGCGCGGGCAAGCGCCTGGTCCACGTCTTGGACCAGCAAGGTCTCGGCCTCTTGATCTGCCAAATGCGTCTTAAGGTCGTAGTCGGCGGCGAGCAGCTCGTTTTGACGCTGCAGCTCCATGCGACGATGTGCCAGTTCACGGTTAAGCTCGTTGAGATCCGACACGTCTTGGGCAAGCAGGGCCGATCCGCCCAGCAGTGGAAAGGCGCGGTACATCACATCGGGATCGGACGCCACGGCAAAGGCATGGGCGCGGCCGTGCGCCTGGGCCCGCAACTCCTCGCGCACGCCTACCGGCATTGGCTTTGACACTGGCGTGACATAGACTTCCTGCAGGTCGCGCGTTAGAACTTTGAGGTCAAGCGGCAAGGTGTCGAAAATGCCGGCAATGTCGTGATATGACGGAATGACACCGCAATCGAGACAGATTTCCATCGCCACCACGCACAGAACGCAATAGACGAGCGAAAAGTTGAGCTTCCATGCCCAGGGCACGCGCAGAGCATATGAGATGGCAAAGAATGCGCCACCCAGCAGTACGAGCGCCGCCGTACCCGAGAAACGCTGGATGCGAAAGGACGAGGACCGACCAACAAGGATAAAAAAGGTCACGAAGTTAAAGGCCGTCCACACTAAGACGGCGAAATAACCCCAGCCGTACGTGTAATCGTTGCTCCAGGTGTCGCTCGTACGGTCAAAGCGGAAGACCTGCTGGTGAAAATCGTTGGTGAGCACAAATCCGATAAGCAGGATGGCCACAATCCACAGCGCGGCGCAGTAGCGGCGACCCAGGCGGTGTTGCTCCAGGCCCGCAAGGCGCAGACCACACAACTGGTAGAGCAGCGGAATGAGCGTCATGGGCACGTAGTACAGGTACCACAGCACGGTGGCATAGAACGGCGTGAACGACTTGTACTTGAGAATGACTTCGATCATCCACAGGGCGCAGATGGAGGCGATGGCAACAAGGCGGCGGCGCAACACATAGTCCAAACAGCGCAGATAGACCGATACGCCCCAGATCGAAAATATAATTGCGGCGACAAGCAGCGGGAGAGAGCTCGAATGGACGAGCGCATCCACAACCTCTTCGGACACCTCGCTATAGGCGGGCACGGCGTTAGAAAGTTTGGGGTCGAAGGCGAACAGCGCCGGCAAGACTGCCAAAAGCATGAGGAACAGCGCGGTGATGACACCGGCGATAGCAAAGACGCGGTGGCGGTACACCTGATGTGTTATGCCAACAAGAAATCGCGGCATGGCGAAGAGCCTGCCGCCCCTGGGATCCGCCACGGGAGCGGATCGGGCGGCCGCGTGGCCGATATGTCGCTCGCGGGTACCCATAGTGCTTTTAGTGTACCGACAGATGGGTCGAAAAAGCAGGCCGCATGTCCCAAAATCCGCAGACGGCAAGGCGACCGGCAAGCATTAACTGCTCGCCGGTCGCCTTGGTCAGGAGGCTACGGTTATCGGGAAAGCCTAGGCCAAATCTTCGCCGTTGGTGGCGATAACCTTCTTGTACCAGTCAAAGCTCTTCTTTTTGGAGCGCTTGAGGGTGCCGTTGCCCGCATCATCGCGGTCGACATAGATAAAGCCGTAGCGCTTGGACATCTCGCCTGTGCCGGCAGACACCAGGTCGATCGGGCCCCAGGTGGTGTAGCCCAGCAGGTCAACGCCGTCCTCGGTCACCGCATCACGCATCGCGGCGATATGCTGGCGCAGGTAGTCGATGCGGTAGTCGTCGTTGATGGAGCCGTCCTCCTCGACAACATCCTTGGCGCCCAGGCCGTTCTCGACCACAAACAGCGGCTTCTGATAACGGTCGTACAGGTCGTTAAGGGTGATGCGGAAGCCCAGCGGATCGATGGCCCAGCCCCACTGGCTCTCCTGCAGGTAGGGGTTCTTGGCGCCGGCGAAGGCGTTGCCCTGGGTGCGCTCGACATCGGGGTTATCGGCACCGGCGGAGCAACGGGTGCTGTAATAGCTAAAGCTGATGAAGTCGACGGTGTGGGCGGCCAGGATTTCGCGGTCCTCGTCCGTCATGCCCACATCGATGCCCAGGCGCTCGAGCTTCTTGACGGCATAGGCCGGGTAGTAGCCGCGGCTCTGGACGTCGACGAAGAAGTAGTTGTCCTGGTTATCGAGCTGCGCCTGGCGCACATCGCCCGGACGGCAGCTGTAGGGGTAGTAGCTACCTGCGGCGAGCATGCAGCCGATCTTGACCTCAGGGTCGATCTCGTGAGCGATCTTGGTTGCCCAAGCGCTGGCGACGAGCTCGTTGTGGGCGGCCAGGTACTCGACAGCCTCCTTGTTCTCTCCCTCCTCAAAGACCAGACCGGCACCCATAAACGGCAGGTGCAGAATCATATTGATCTCGTTGAAGGTAAGCCAGTACTTCACCAGGCCCTTGTAGCGGGTGAAGATCGTGATCGCGAGGTTCTTGTAGAAGTCGATGAGCTTGCGGTTGCGCCAGCCGCCATACTCCTTGATGAGGTGAATCGGGCAGTCGAAGTGCGTGATGGTCACGAGCGGCTCGATGCCGTGCGCCTGACACTCGCGGAACACGTCCTCGTAGAAGGCCAGGCCAGCCTCATTGGGCTCGGTCTCGTCGCCGTTGGGGAAGATGCGGGTCCACGCCAGGCTCATGCGGAAGGTCTTAAAGCCCATCTCGGCAAAGAGGGCGATGTCCTCCTTGTAGTGGTGGTAGAAATCGATGCCGGTCTGCGCGGGGTAGTAATAGCCGTCCTCGAAGTCGAGCATTTTACGCTGGCCGGAGACCACCGCATAGCGCTCGGGGCCGTGCGGAGCCACGTCCACGTTGGCAAGGCCGCGGCCGTCCACGTTGTAGGCGCCCTCGCACTGGTTAGCAGCCGTCGCGCCGCCCCACAGGAAGTCTTTACGAAAAGCCATGCATCGATCCTTTCATACGCTGCTTGTCGTGGTTTCAGTATCCCCGCAAATAGGGCCTCGCCCAACGACAGCGACGCAGGCCGACACTTCTTTTCGCACACGGCGGCCCGGCAGCCGCCCCCGTCTGACACTTTCTGATACCGCCGCCCCAAACCGCCACAAAGGGGACAGGCACCTTTGTGGCGGCTTGGGCCCGGTTTGTCTCGATCTGTAACAGGTAGAGACGATTTAGCCCGCTAGATGTTACAGATCGAGATGGAAGATTCTAGTCGCAGGCGATGTCGAGGTTCTTGCCGATGAGGTCTACGTAACCGCCTTCGCTCAGCAATTCATTTGACTGAATAGGAAAGAAAGGAAAAAATAGGAAAAAAAGGAAAGGAGACTTATGACTGAAACCATCTTCTCCCCCTCATTTGGAAATCGCCCGTCCTATCTGGTGGGTCGCGGGAACGTGATTTCGACATTCATCTCCGGTCTTGAGCAGGAGCCGGGCAATCGAGACCGAGCCATGCTCATGCTCGGCCAGCGAGGCAGCGGCAAGACGGTTCTTCTGTGGGAACTTGCCGACCGCGCACGCAAGCTCGGTTTTGTTGTCGCCACACCCACCGTAGCCTCCGAAGATATGCTTGAGCGCATTGTTGAAAAAATCCAAGAAGCAGGCGAGCCTTATGTCAGCAAGCGTCATCTCCCCAAACTTTCTGGCGGTAGCTTGAGCGTCTTCGGCTTCTCAGCCGGTCTCGAGTTCACACGCGATGTGCAGGAGACCAAGAGTTTCCAGTTCAAACTCACGCAGCTGGCGCGCAAGCTGACCGAGCAGGGGCACGGCATCCTCATCCTTATCGATGAGCTCCAAGCTAATTCACCTGAGATTAGACAGCTCGTCACCGCCTATCAAGAGCTGGTCGGTGAGGGACTCAACGTCGCGCTTGTTATGGCAGGTCTCCCGGGAGCCGTCTGTGCAACGCTCAATGACCGCGTGCTGACATTTCTCAACCGCGCTCGCAAGGTCACGCTCGAACCGCTTTCAGTCGGAGATGTCGATGCCTATTATCAGCGGGCTTTCGAAGAGCTCGACCTTGATATTCCAGGCGATCTTCGCCTCCGTGCCGCTCGCGCAACCCAAGGCTCGCCCTATATGCTGCAGCTCATCGGCTATAACATCGGCAATCGCTGCAAGACAGGAGAACACGTAACGCCAGAGCAAGTCGACGGAGCTATCGAAGCGTCAAAAGCCGATTTCGAAAACGATGTTTGTGAAACGACGCTCGCCGCGCTATCGGACCAAGACGTCGCGTTTCTCGACGCAATGACTGATGACGAAGACGCCGTTTCGCGCATTTCCGATGTAGCGAAACGTATGTCAGTCACACCCGACTATGCGCAAAAGTATCGCCGGCGCCTCATCGACGCCGGCGTAATCGAACAGGCGCGCCGCGGTTACGTGCGTTTCGCCGTTCCATATATGGCTGACTATCTGCGCAGCCAACTCTAGGCAGCCACCGCAATGGGGACAGGCACCTTTGTGGTGGTTTGGGCCCGTTTGTCTCGATCTGTAACAGGTAGACCGCCAAAACCGGGCCTGGTGTTACAGATCGAGATTGTTCGGTCTGTCCCCTGCAGTTTGTCTAAATCTGTAACAGGTAGAGACGATTTAGCCCGCTAGATGTTACAGATCGAGATGGAAGATTCTAGTCGCAGGCGATGTCGAGGTTCTTGCCGATGAGGCCTACGTAGCCGCCCTCGGCAGCCTTGGGGCTGTCGGCATGGCAGAGAACCCACTTGTCGGCCTTCCAATAGCAGTAAGCGTCGCCGGCCGTGGGCATGTCGGCCGCGGCCTCGGGGCGCGGGCCGTTGGTGCCGGCGGGAAGCGCCACCATCACCTGGAAGCCACCGTCGTCGACCATGCACGGCGTGTAGTGGAGCGTGGTGTTGAAAACCTCGACAACCTTGCCCGCCGGCACGCGGAACGCCTTGACGCACGCGGTGTCGAGCTTGCCGTCCTCGATCTCCCAGCGATGTGCCACGAGCAGGATAAAATCGCGGGCGCCCAGGTTAAACTCGCTGGCGCGGTGATACTCCAGGCAGTTGAGCTGCGTGTTGTGTCCGTTGCACCAGCCCAGTTGGAAGGGGCGGCCGCCAAACATGAGAAAGCCCAGTTTATCGGCATCCTTGACGCCCTCGAGCTCCGGCGCGCTTGCTACGTACTTACTGCCCTCGGGGATGGGCGTGGCAGAAAGCGCCTCGAGCACGGGCGACGTGAGCTCGGACGGAACGCCATCCCAAACGTTGCCATAGGATTTGAACTCGGGATCGTTGACAGAGTAGATATGCATGTTCACTCCTGTTCGTAAATGTGACTATACGAACATTCTAGAACATACATGAGCGATTTTGAACGCTTGTCCCGACCAATCAACAAAAAGGCGCCCAATGCGCGCGTTTTGGACGACAAAGCCCTTACGCCTGCTGATAGTGCAGATGCTTCTCGTCGATATCGGCCAGGTCGCGGTCGAGGTAACGGCGCGCGAGCCAGTTTGCCATGGGGAGGTTCTGGTCCAGGTAGTTGCCGCACTCCTCGGGAGCGGCACCGGGGACATCGCCCTCAAAGTCGGCGACAAACTCGAACAGCTCACGCACGAGCGGCAGGATCTCCTCGCTCGTCACCTCGCCAAACACAACGAGGTAAAAGCCCGTGCGGCAGCCCATGGGGCCAAAGTAGACAATGCGGCTCGACCACTCGGCATGATTGCGAAGGAACGTCGCGCCCAGGTGCTCGATGGTGTGGCACTCGGCCGTGTTCATGACCGGCTCCTTGTTGGGCGTGGTCAGGCGCAGGTCAAACGTGGTGACGGCGGCACCGGTCGCCGGATCGCGGTCGATGCGGCTCACATACACGCCGGGCTCAAGCAGCAGATGATCAACGGAAAAGCTGGCGATGCGCTCCATGGCAGATCCTCTCGATAGTCAAATTGGGACGGGGCTTTTTTAGCTGGTTCGAATGGTCGTACCAATCATACCAGTCAAAAAAGCCCGTCCCAAAAAGACAACTTAGCCCAGGACGCGGGCCATGCGCGCCTTGAACTCGGACAGGAAGCGCGGGGCGTCGACGGTCAGCGCCACGAGTGCGCTCTTGTCCGGATCGGACAGGCGGCGCTCATCGCAGATGGTGCGACCGCGGTACTCGCCCAGCAGATCAACACGCAGGTTGCAGCCGAGCGCACCTACGAGCGTGGGGTCGATCGCCACGGCAACGGCCAGCGGATCGTGCAGCGCACAACCACCCAGGTAGGGTGCGTTCATCTCGTGCGAGCCAATGTAGTGCTCGACCATGCTCGCAAATGCGCAGCCCGCCATGGTGCCCGAGCCCGTCCAGCCGGCAATGTCGCGGCGTGTGAGCACCACGCGATGCGTCACGTCCAGACCCACCATGGTGAGCTTACGGCCCGAGCGCAGCACCGCGTCGGCTGCCTCGGGGTCGCTCGCCATGTTGGCCTCGGCGCCCGCGCTCACGTTACCGGGCACGGTAAGGGCGCCGCCCATCACGACCACGCGGCCGATGGACATCATTGCCGCCGCATCGCGCTCCAGGGCGAGCGCCAGGTTGGAGAGCGGGCCGGTCGCCACGTAAATCAGATCGGGACCATAGGTGCGCGCGGCATCGATCAGATAATCGACCGCAGCGTTACCGTCGGCCGAGGTCGCCCCCACCGGCTCGTAGGGCGACGCGGGCACGCTCGCGCCGCCGATGCCGTTCTTGCCGTGAATGAGCGCGGTGGACGCCGGCGGCGTATAGGGCTCAGTCGCCTGCAGAGGACGGTCGGCACCCAGGTACACCGGAACCTCGGGGCGACCCAGCAGATCGAGCACCGCCAGGCAATTGTGCGCCGATTGCTCGACGCGCACGTTGCCAAAGCACGTGGTGATGCCCACGAGCTCCACCTCGGGGCTCGCGATGGCATAGGCCAGCGCCATCGCATCGTCCACACCCATATCCAGATCAAGGATCAGCTTCTTGATTGCCATTGTTCTACTCCGCTTCTCCGTCTTTATCGTTTAACCAAACCAATGTTCAACTTCGGCGCGCGTGGGAATCGATTGCTGAGCGCCCAGGCGCGACACCGTCACTGCCGAAGCGCGAGCACCCGCGGCCATGCACTCAAAGAGCGGCAAGCCCTCTAGGCGAGCCGCCGCCAACGCGCCGATAAACGTATCGCCGGCGGCCGTGGTATCGACTACCGCACTCGAAAGTGCCGGCATGCGCAGCTCTCATCGTCCTTGGGCAGGATACCCGTCAGAACCTGGCACTCGGTCTCGTTGGGGCAGACCAAGTCGACCGCAGGCCACGCTCCTGCCGGCAAGTCGCAGGCGGGCGCCGGGTTAAAGATCGTATAGAACCCCAGCTCGTGAGCGCAAGAGAGCACCGCGGCCGTTGCCATCAGATCACATTCGCCCTGGGCGATAAAGACGCCGCCAGCAGCCGGGGCAATCTCACAAACATCGCCATCGAGCCCATCGGCTACCAGGCCTCGCAGCGCGTGGGCAACGTCCTCGCCCGTAAGCGCATGGTTGGCGCCCGGTGACAGTATGATGCGGTTGTCGCTCTCACAGCGAATGATAGTCGCGGTACCGGTCTCCACATCATCGCGATGCACTACAAAGTCACAGTCCACGCCGGCGTCTTGGAGCCCCGCCACAAGCGACGCGCCGAACGCGTCGCGACCGACCGCGCCGATCATGTGCGTGCACGCGCCCATACGCGCGGCAGCTACGGCCTGATTGGCGCCCTTGCCGCCGGCGTTGGTGATAAACCCGCTGCCGCCGACGGTCTCGCCCGCACGCGGTATGCGCTCGCACGCCACCGAAAGGTCCATGTTCATGCTGCCGAACACCGCAACGATGCCGCGATCTGCCATGGAAACCTCCTCATCTGCGGGCCTTATGCCCACCGTTGGCCGTCGATCGTGCACTCTCGCACCCCCTATAACTTTAGTTCACTTTGATGTGGACGCGCGCTTGAGCTTGCGCCAGCAGCAAGCATTCACAGGAGCAGGCAGCTACAATGAATACATGCTGATTATTCTCGTCATTGGATGATGTTTTATGGAACAATTCTCGCAATCGGGCTCGCGCGGTCGACACCGCACGGGCAACGAGCCGGCGCCGCACGAACGCGTGAAGAGCGAGTGCCGTACCAACGAGCCGCGACGCACCGCGAGCCCTCATCGCACTTCTGCCAACAACGCGGGCCGCGCCAACACTCCCGCCTCGGAGCAGACGCCTGCTCGCCCCAAGTCCCGCTACATCCCTGCCCTTGACGGCCTGCGCACGCTTGCCGTCGTCGCGGTGGTGCTCTATCACCTCAACCTCACGTGGGCGCAGGGCGGCCTGCTTGGCGTCACGATCTTCTTTGTGCTTTCGGGCTATCTGATCACGCGCTTGCTGCTCAACGAAGTCGCTAAGACCGGACGCATCGACCTCAAGAGCTTCTGGATTCGCCGCATCCGTCGCCTGGTCCCCGCCGTGGTGACCGTCGTGGTGGTGACCTGCGCGCTGTGCACCATCTTTAACCACGTGATGCTCACCAAGATGCGCCCCGACATCCTGCCGTCGCTGCTGTTCTTCAACAACTGGTGGCAGATTGCCCAAAACGTCTCGTACTTCAATGCTCTAGGCGACCCCTCGCCGCTCACGCACTTTTGGTCGCTTGCCATCGAGGAACAGTTCTACCTGATTTGGCCGCCACTGCTGTTTGCCATGGTATCCATGCATGTGAGCAAACCCAACACGCGCCGCGTGGTTCTGGGCCTGGCTGCTGTCTCCGCCATCGCCATGATGGTGCTCTATAACCCCGCCGCCGACCCCAGCCGCGTGTACTACGGCACCGACACCCGTGTGTTCTCGCTGCTGCTGGGTGCCTGGATGGCCTTTATCCCCGATCGCGACCTGGCGCCGGTGCGTCTCGCTCGTCGTTTGGGGCTCAATCGCCTAGCTGGCGCCGCCAAGCACGGCAAGAACGCCGAGGGCAAGCCTGGCGAGAAGGCCGACGAAGCAGCCGAGACCGCCCCGGCACAGCCGAGCGCCCTCGTGCGTTTTTGGTCCTCGCCCGCATCCATCGATGTGTTGGGCGTCGTGGGTCTGGTTGGCCTTGCCGCCATGGTCGCGCTCACCAACGGCTACACCGCCTTCCAGTATCGCGGAGGCACACTGCTGTGCTCGATCCTCACGCTCATGGTCATCGCGGCCTGCGCGCAGCCCCAGGGAATGGTTGCCCGCGCGCTGTCCGCCGAGCCGCTCGTGTGGGTTGGCAAGCGCTCGTACAGCATCTACCTGTGGCACTATCCCCTGCTGTTGCTCATGAACCCGGTCGCCAACATCAACGACACGCCCTGGTGGCAGTATATCTTGCAGGTGTTGTTGGTGGTCGCCGTGGCAGAGTGCTGCTATCGCTTTATCGAGACTCCGTTTAGGAAGGGCGCCTTTGGGCGCACCGTTGCCGAATTCCGCGATGGCACCACCACGCCCGCCAACTGGGTGCGCGCGCACGTCCCTGCCTGCGCAGCCTGCGCTGTCGTGTTGGTCGTTGCACTGGGCGGCCTGATCTTTGTGCCCGAGACGTCTGCGCTGAGCGGCGAGGGCGCCGAAGTTCTGAACAAGGAAGCCAAGAACACCGCGCCCACCGACCAGCAGGCGGCCGACGACACCGACAAGGACAACGACGGCTTCCCCGATGGCTCCTACGATCTGCTTATGATCGGCGACTCCGTGTCGCTGCGTGCCGTGGACACCTTTGACGGCGTGTTCCCGCACAGCCATATCGATGCCGAAAAGGGCCGCCAGTTCGATGCGGGCCGTGCGACATTTGAGGGCTATATCCAACAGAACCTTGCCGGCAAGATCGTAGTCTTTGCGCTGGGCACCAACGGCTTGGTAACCGACGACCAGATCGACGCCATCATGGCCGATGCGGGAGATAAGCGTATTGTGGTGTTTGTGAACACGCGCAGCCCGCAGCCGTGGGTTGGCTCTACCAACCAGGCCATTGCCAACGCCGCTACGCGCTACAAGAACGTACGCGTTATCGACTGGTACGGATATAGTGCCAACCGCAACGACCTGTTCGATGGCGATGGCACGCACCTATCGACCACCGGCGTGACTGAGTACCTCAACTTGATCCACGACGCCGTCAAGAAGGACCTGCCCGTGCATCCCGAGGATCACGTCAACGATCCGCAACCGGCAGCCGTCAAGTCTGCCACCGACGCGCTCGTCAATGCGCTCGCTCTCAAGCCGCACAAGCTGGGCACCGACAAGTAACTTGCAGCAAACAACCCAAAATCACTCTTTTCGAGCCGGCCCCAAGAGGTCGCGGGCAAAACAGGCCGCAGCCCATCGCTGCGGCCTGTTTGGAGTCCAAAAGGGGCGCTAAGCGCTGTAACCCATCGCCTGCAGCACAAACATGACGACCGTGAGCACTGTAATCACGCCGATAGTCGCCCAAGTGAGCACATTCCACACGCGGCCGTTGCGGTTGGTGCCCATAATGTGACGGTCGGCGGCAATAACCACCTGGAACACCAGAACCACGGGCAGTAGCACGCCATTGATGACCTGCGAGGTCATCATAATCTGGAACAGATCGACGCCGGGCATAAGCACCAGCACGGCAGAGATACCGATGATGGCCGTAATGATGCCGCGATAGACCGGGGCCTCGTCCCAGCTGCGGTCGGCACCGCGCTCCCAGCCAAATGCCTCACAGATAGCGCTCGACGTAACGCCCGGCAGCACGCAGGCGGCCAAAAAGCTCGCCGCGACCAGGCCCGAGGCGAACAGCACCGTGGACCACTGACCCGCAATGGGCTCCAGCGCGCGGGCAGCATCGGCGGCATCGCTAATCTGAATACCCGCCGGGAACAACACCGTACCGGTCGTGATGATAATAAAGCCGGCAATGACATCGGCGGCAAGCGAGCCGCTCACGGTATCGATGCGCTGCAGCACGATATCGTCCTCGCCCGCGTTCTTATCGACCACGTTGTTCTGCGCCAAGAAGATCATCCACGGCGCGATGGTGGTACCGATCGTTGCGACCACGAGCGACACGTAGCTGGGGTCATTTTGAATGTTAGGCACGACCAGGTCGACCGCAACCTCACCCCAGTTGGGGCCAGCCATAAACGCGGCGACGATATAGGTCACGAACACGCAGCTCACCAGCAGCAAAATCTTCTCGATGCGCTGGAAACTACCCGACATGGTAAGCATCCACACCAGCAGCGCCACCAACGGCACCGAGATGCTCGCCGGCACGCCAAAGAGAGCAAGGCCGCTGGCGATGCCCGCAAACTCCGAAATGGTCACAGCCGTGTTGGCGATCAACAGCGCCGCCATAGCAAGTACACTCTTGCGCACGCCAAAGCGCTCGCGAATGAGCGATGCCAGGCCTTTGCCCGTGACGCAGCCGCAGCGCGCCGCGGTCTCCTGCGTCACGATGAGCAGCACAGTCATGACGGGAAGCATCCAGAGCATCTTGTAGCCATAGCTGGCGCCTGCGCTGGAATACGTTGCAATGCCACCGGCGTCATTGCCCGAAAGCGCCGCCAGCAGACCGGGACCCATAGCGCCAAAGATGGCCGCGATGGTCAACTTTTGCTTGGTGCCCGATTTTTGCTTGGTATTTTGCACGCGACCACCTAACCCATGACCGACATGGTGAGCAGCACCGCAGCGGCGCAGTACGCTACGCACGAGATCATGACGGCAATAACGTTCATGGCGGTGCCCGACGTGTTGAGGTCATGCTCGTCACGCCAGAACAGCACCATCAGGTAAATCACGGCGCTCATGTTGCCAACCAGGCAAATGATGGCAGCGATATTAAAGCACCCCGTAAAGAGTTGCTCCTCAAACATGGGCGCATCGGGGAACGCGGCGGTGCGCACCAGCTGGGCGCACAGATAGGTCACGAGTGACAGAATCAGGCCCATGCCCGTGCTCTGGAAGAAGAACCCCAGATACGGCTTGGGCTCGTCGTCGTGACCGTCATACTCCAGGAAGTAGTTCTTGACGAACGACACCATGCGCGAGGCCGCCAGCAGCACGAGTGGCATGGCGCACATGGGGAACACCACCAGATGAGCGGAGCCGAGCGCCGTCCCCAGCACGGTCGCCATGATGCACGACGCGATGCCCCATACAACAACCCAGTACTGGCGATGCACGAACCAGCTGAGCACGTTCGTCGAGTCGTCCGACGCGCTATCGCCCGAGCCGACACCGGCGATCTGCAGGTCCTCCTGATGCTCCTCGGCGATAACGTCCATGGCGTCGTCGAAGGTTACGATACCCAGGATATGACGGTTCTCGTCGCAGACAGGGATGGCGACCAGGTCGTACTTGGTCATCTCGTCCGTTACGTCTTCCTGGTCCTCGTCGGGCGACACATAGACCAGGTCGCGATAGGCCAGCTGACCCAGCGTGGCGTCGCGGTCGGCTACGATCAGCGTGCGCAGCGAAAGCACGCCGGTCAGCATGCCGCTCGGATCCTCGGTATAGACGTAGTAGACGCTCTCGAAGTCCTCGTCGAGCTCGCGAATCGCCTCGATGGCGTCACCGACCGTTGCCGTAGCGGGCAGGGAGACAAACTCCGAGGTCATGATGCGGCCGGCGGTGTTGTCCTCATACCCCAGCAGGTTACGAATCGCCTTCTCCTCCTTGACGCCCATCAGGCGCAGGAGCTTCTCGGCCTTCTCGTAATCGAGCTCGTCGATCAGATCGGCGGCGTCGTCCGGGTCCATCATGGCCAGCATCGACGATGCGTCGGTGTCGGACAGACCCTCGAGCATCTCGGTCATAAGCTCGTCGTCATCGAACTCCGAGATGGCCTCGGCAGCCTGGGCAGTATCGAGCTGCGCAAACACCTGCGCACGCAGGCGCGGGTCGAGCTGCTCGATAATGTCGGCGATGTCGGCAGGGTGCAGCTCGCCGAGCGTCTTGTGCGACACCGAGAGTTGAATGTTCTTGGTCGAGCGGTCGAGCAGGTCCATGTAGGACCAAGCGATGATGTCCTCACTGAGCGGCTTGCCCAGGTGCTTCATAAAGCCTTCGACGATATGCTCGAGCGCGGGGCTGATGGCGCGTAGCAGACCGCGGGCACCGACCTCGGCGCCCAGCAGGCGCAGCTGGTTTTCGCCCGACATGGAAAACTTGATGTCGTTTACGCGCACGACCTTCATGCCCTGCGTGTCGACGATCTGCTTGTTGAGCACGTCGCGGGCGAGCAGGAGTTCGGTCGGCTGCAGGTACGAAAAACGGATTTCGGTGGCCGACGTCTTAAGGTGTACACCCGTCTCGTCGATACGGTCGACCCATTTGCGCCAGCTGATCATAAACGGCGTCTTGCCGGGGCCGCGGAACGCGAGCGACGTCACGTGCGGAAAAACTTCGCCGGTAGCAATGCCAAAATCGTTGACCACGCCGAGCTTTTCGCCGTCGACGTCCAAGACCGGCAATTTGAGCATCTCACTCAGATAATTCAATGGTGCTCCCCATCATTATTCCTCCGGACGCGGCCGCGCGTGCGGCGTCCGGGGGCTTCTGGATATGTATACGCATGCGCGGGCGGCACGCCGCTCGACGCTTACACCCCGTGCATGCGCAAAAAGCACCTGCATGGGGTCATCGACTGTATGGTCGAGGTTTGGATTTCACCTGTAACCTTTCTCTTGACCCTCATTAACCGCAGTAACTATAGCATCAGCATCGCCCTGCGGCATCGAATTTATGCGCTGCACATTGCAGGCATACCAAACGCTGACGCATCCGTGACATAGTCATTGGGGACGTTCTTAAATGACTACCCAATGACTACTCTGTGGTGTCGTCGTCCTCGGCAAGTTGAGGAAACACGGCGTCCTTGGGCATGGCGACCTTCGTCAGCGAGGTGAGCTTTTTGCTCAGCGACGTGTCCGTCTTGACCAGGTCGCTGAGCGTCACGATCTTGTAGCCGTCGGCAATGAGGCCGTCGATAATCTGCGGCAGCGCCTCGAGCGTCTGCTCGGCGCATTCGTCTCTATCGGTAAGCAGCACGATATTGCCCGGCGTCACCGAATCGAGCACCGTCGAGACCTGTTCGTCGGCACCGTTTAGCAGCCAGTCGCCCGAGTCGATATTCCACGAGACCACGGCGGAGACCAGGTCCATCGCATCAATCCAGTTTTGCTCGTCAAAGGCAGCGTAGGGAGCACGCAGCAGCATCGTCTTCACGCCGGTCGCCGACTTAATCGCATCGGTGCCTTTCGTGATCTGTTCGCGTACCGCCTCACGGTCCTGACCCTTGAGCGAATCGTCGCTGTAGCTGTTGGATCCGATCTCGCACCCGGCATCGACAATCGCCTTGGCCGTGGCGGGCGAGGCCTCGACCGCATCGCCCGAAAGGAAGAACGTCGCGGTGACGCCCTTTTCCTTGAGCACCTGCAAGATCTGTTTGGTGGCGCCGCTCGGACCCTCGTCAAACGTCAGTGCCACGTACTTTTTGTTGCCCTTGGGCGCCACGCTGGCGCACGCAACAACGCAATCGGTGGCGGGCACAACCTCGCCGCGGTCTTGCGTCTTGCCCGACTGCTCACCAACCCACACCTCGGATCGGCCCTGGACACCCCATGTCTGCACATACTCGATAGCGCCCGTGCCCTCGACCTTGAGCTTGGGCTCGATAACCGTAGCCTGAACCTCGTGCTTCTCGTAGGTGTTACGGCCATCCTTGACCGTCACCTTCTCGCCGCCCTCAAGTTCGCGGCTATCCCATTTGCCCTGTTTCACGCGCTTGCCGTCGACCTTCACCGACAGCTTTTCGCCCCCATGGCGCTTGAGCACGCTGTCATCGACGGCCAGCAGGTCGCCTGCGTCGTAGGTGTCAGTCAACTCCTGGTCGTCGATGAGATTCTGCAGCGTAGAGCCCACACGCACCGCGGTCTTCTGGCCGTTGAGTTCCACGTCCACACTGCGGTTGACATAGCCCACGACGGCAGCGATAAACAGCACGAGCGCACAGCCCACGGCAATGAGCGCATAGGGCAGGCGAGACGAACGACGGGGCGTACGGCTGTTGCCGATGCGCGCACTGCGGTCGCTAAAGCCGCGGCTATGGTTGAGGTACATCGCGCCGGGCTTACGGCGACGGCGGCGCTGACCGCTGGGTAGCTGCCCCAGATCGCGGCGCGCCGTCGGACGCGCGCCCGAACGCCCGTTTAAGTTGGATCCGTTTTGGCGCATGTGCCCTCCCCCATAAACACAGCAAGCCGGAGCAACAGGTCTCCGGCTTGCCTCCCATCATTTGGTACGTCGCTATTTTGTAGCTTTTGACGAGCCTCCGCTCGCCTTTTGGTATTCGTCCTTAAAGGCCTTGAACATGCCGCGCGTCTTGCCGAGCTGCTTGCCCAGCGCGCGACTGCCCTTGTCCACGGCAACCGATCCCTTATCGTCGAGCACCTTGGCGCCCTTTTTGACCTTGTCGCCCACCACGACGCTGGCCTCGGCGGCCTTGGCAGCCGCACCGCCCGAATACCCGAGCGACTTGACCTCGTCCGAGACGACCATCGCGCCGTTCTCGTAGCCGCGCAGCATCGTCGGCGGCACCTGCGTGTCACCAACCAAAACACTCGAAGCAGCACCGGCGGTCACATAGAATGCCTGCACGATGCCCGAGCGTGGCTTGAACTCAACGTCCGAGCAATAGCCCACGACGTCGCCTGATTCCGTGCGCACGTCCATACCGACCCAGATGATGCAATCGTCCAGGTTGATGTCGAGACGCTTGGCGGCGGCGGTATCGTACGTGTCCTTGACGTCATCGACCGCGATGGCGCCCTCGTAGACACCAATGGCGTCGAGCGCTACGAATCGGTCGGGACGCTCGATCATGCCCGCGATATCGGACTGGCGGACCATAAAGCCGACCACGCGCGTACCGCCCGGGGTAAAGACCGGAAAGTGAATCTTTCCGAGCTTTTTAGGGCTGCGCGGTGTGCCGTCCTTTTTGGTACGCTTGTCCTCGGTAGGCTTGCGATAGATCTTGGCGCCGACAAAATCCCCGGCGCGCATTATGCCTCGGTCGAGGGCTCCGCAGCCTCGGTATCAGCCTCGACGGCGTTCTCGACCACGACGTCGGCGGCAGGCGTCACGTTGCCGCCCGAAATGGCGTCGTTGAGCTGCTCGCGCAGCTGGTCCATGCGCTCGCGGGCCAGGTCGACCTTGGCGCGCAGGTCGTCGGTCTTGGCGTCGACCATCGGGCCAAAGTCATTCACCGCAGCACGGGCCTCCTCGGCGCTGTGCTCGTAGGTGTCGCGCATATTGTCCCAAGCGTCGTTGGCGATATCGGCAGCCATGGCGCGGGTCTCGGCGCCCGAGCGCGGGGCCAGAGCAACGCCGACAATAGCGCCGGCAGCGGCACCAAAAAGTGCGCCGGAGACAAAGCTGAAAGTCTTACCCATGATCATTCCTCTCCTGCGGGCACATCGGTGCCCACCGTTTGAATGCTGTCCATTATACCCGCAGCGCATCACTTGCCGCTCCGCTCATCTGCGTACGGCAAAGGCGCAGGTACGTGATGGTGATAAACGCGTAGGCCTACACCTGAGGCATAGCCGGCATGGCTACCGTGGCACCCGGGTCCTCGCCGGCGCCGTCCACGAGCGGCAGGCCGCCCTCATGCGCAGGTCCCGCCGGAACCGTCGCCGCACCGCCAAAGACGGCAGCGGAGGCCTCGTGGTTCTCGGCAACCGCGCCCTCGGTATCAATCGCCACCTGGGGCTCGTCGTCAAAGTTGGGGACGCCCTGGGGCTCGGTGGGAACGGGCTCGACGGTCGCATCGGCAACGGGCTCGGCGTCGACCGGCACATCGCCCTCGTCAGCGCCCTCGTCCTCGGCAGTATCTTCGCCGTTCGCGGCGGCGACGGCCTCGTGAGGATCCTTGCCCTCGGCCTCGGCGCGCATGCCAAGTACCAGGTTGCGCAGGCCCGCGACCGTGCCTTCCACGTCGGGGGCAGGCTGGTCGGCGTGCAGGTACGCCCAGTCCATCATAAAGGTGGCCGAAGACAGCGCGCCGATGGCCAGTGCGTCGTCGGGACACGAAAGCTCGACCTCAAAGACGCGCTCGTCGTGCTCGCTTACGCGCGTGCGACCGCACGAGATGCTGCCGGCAAGCCCGGTCTCGTTCATGAGCTCGACCGTCACATGCTCAAGCAGATGGCAAAGCTCGGTCTGACCCATGCAGTCCTGGAACTCGCGACCGGAATCACCCAGGCACAGGTGCTTGGCAATCGCCGGCACCAGGTAATACACGCGCGCCGTGGCCTCGATATCCTCCGAGGTCATGAGCGGCATGCCGGGGTTCACCAGCACATGCGCGCAGATCTTGTCCTCGCTGACGGTGACCTTAAGGATGTTGAACAGGCCTGCCATAACTCTCCCCTACTCTTCCTTGCCCTACTCGTCGCCATCGTGCGGATCCACAGAGCCCGCACCCGACGCCGCCGGCTTCTCTGCCGAAGACTCGGAATCCTTCTTATCGGTTTCGGCCGGAGCGATCACGCGAATGAGCGAGATGCGCTGGCCACGCATCGACTGTACCTTGAACTTGTACCCCGCAACCTCAAACACCTCTCCGATGTCGGGCACCGAGTCGCAAAGCTCCAAAATCCAGCCGGCGATGGTCTCATAATCATCGCTTTCCTCGAGCGGCCAACCAAGCTCAATCGCGTCATCGCACGAAAAACGCCCATCGACAAGCCACTCGCGACGCGAAAGACGCGTGAGGTACTTGTTGTCGGGGTCGAATTCATCCTCGATCTCGCCGACAATCTCCTCGACGATGTCCTCGATGGTGATAATGCCGGCCGTGCCGCCGTACTCGTCCACGACCACCACGATCTGGTCGTGAGAGGTCTGCATCTCGGACAGCAGCGGCAGGATGTCCTTGGTGTCGGGCACAAAGGTGGCGTCGCGCAAAAAACCGGCGATGGGCTGGTCGCCCTTGCCGTCGAGCGCGGGCTGAATCAGGTCCTTAATGTGCGCGATGCCCGCGACGTTGTCGGGGTCCTCGTGATAGACGGGAATGCGGCTGAAGCCGGTCTGGCGCATGGTGGACAACACGTCGGCGACCGTCTCGTCGTCCTCGCACATGGTGGTGTCCACGCGCGGCACCATGACCTCGCGGGCAACGGTGTCGCCCAGGTCGAAGATCTCGTGGATCATGCGCTTTTCCTCGTCGAGCAGGTCGTCCTGCTCCGAGACCATGTACTTGATCTCTTCTTCCGAGACGTTCTGGCGGTCGTCGGCACTCTTGATGCGCAGGATGCGGGCCAGGCCATCGGAGCAAGCGCCAGTCAGCCACACGAGCGGACGGGCGATCTTCTGGAACACGGAAAGCGGGCCCACGACCTGCTTGGATACGCCCTCGGCATTGGCCAGACCAATGCGCTTGGGCACAAGCTCGCCAATCACGATGGACACGAAGGCGACCGCGACGGTGATGATGACCGGCGCCAGGCCGCGCGCGATGGCGGAGAGCGGCGCGATGCCAAAGCTCATGAGCCACGTGGCGAGCGGGTCGGACAGACTCGTCGAGGCGACGGCGGACGAGGCGAAGCCCACGAGCGTAATGGCAACCTGGATGGTGGCGAGCAGCTGGTCGGAGTCGGCAGCCAGCTTAATTGCACGCTCGGCGCGCTTGTCGCCTTCCTCGGCCTCGTGCTCCAGCACGGCGCGCTTGGCCGTGGTGAGCGCCATCTCGGACATAGAGAAGTAGCCGTTGATGAAGGTCAAAACGAGGGTGGTGATAAGGGAGATGGTTATGTCCATCGGGAGTTTCTCGAACCTCCAAGATTCGGGACGTCAGGTCAAAACGTTGATGGCGGATAGGGCAGTTGCACCCGGCGGGCGCCCGGACGGGCCCGCGGGCGCAGGCGCGATCGCTAGATTACGAAGAGGATCACCGCCATGAACTGGAAGATACTGCCGGCGAGCACCCACAGGTGAAACACACTGTGCAGGTAGCGCACGTTTTTGGCGATGTAGAACGGCACGCCCACGGTGTAGCACACGCCGCCGACAGCGAGCAGGGCAAGTGCCACGGGGTTGAGCAGCGACACGAGCTCGGGCAGCTTAAAGACGACGAGCCAGCCCATCAGCAGATAGACCACGCCGCTTACCCAATGCGGCTGGCGCTCGCGCAGGAAGCACTCGAGGGCAATGCCGATGATGGCGATGGCCCATACGGCAAAGAACAGCACAGCGCCGCCGTCGTTTGCGAGCGTGATGAGGCAAAACGGCGTATAGCTGCCGGCTATGAGCAGGTAGATGCAGCTGTGGTCGATGATGCGAAACACGCGCTTGGCGCGCGCGGGCTGAATCGCGTGGTAGAGCGTGGAGGCTAGGTATTCGAGGATAATGCTGACGCCATAGACAATTGCCGCGGCCATGTGGGCCGGGCCTCCGCCGCGCAGGGCGGCGAATACGATCAGGAGCACCAGGCCCGCGATACCCAGCAGGCAGCCGACACCATGGGTGACGGAGTTCATGATCTCCTCGCCCACCGTGTAGTGTGGAACGGCCGCGGTCTTGGGTCGCGGCTTAGAACTGTCGCTCGAATCGGACATGCCGGTTACATCCTCCAACGTAAAGAGTTCTCAACACTATATCAAAGCGTCTAGGTACGTGCGAAATTTGCACCATACGTGACCCTTTGTTTACCCATTCTTTGTCTGTTGACGCATCAACGGCGAACGTCCATAATGCGCTTGCATTAAATGTTGATGTATTAACATCTTATAGGAAAGCTTCTTATGTCTCAAAACGCACGTTCCCATCGAAAGCTCAAGATAGCCGGCATCGTTGCACTGGTGGCTGTCGTTGCGCTGCTCGGATTTGCCGGCAACTTTCTGTTTGACTTCGCGCTGAATCCCCGCGCGCCATACACCATGAAGATGATGCAGGATAGCAAGAACGACAAAGAAGGTGAGCAGCCGGATGCCGAGGATACCGAGGCGCGGGCATGGTTTAAAGAGAACCGCAAGAGCAGCAGCCTCACCGCAGATGACGGAACCGAGCTCGCCGCCTGGTATTTTGCTGCCTCGGAGAACACCCACGATTACGCCGTCTGCCTGCATGGATATACCAACGAGCCCATCGGCATGGCTCGATACGCCAAGCGCTTCCACGACCGCGGCATGAACGTGCTCGCGCCTGCCGCCCGCGCCCACGAGCGCTCCGGCGGCGACTATATCGGCATGGGCTGGCCCGAGCGCCTCGATATCGTCGCATGGATCGAGCAAATCGTTCAGGCTGACCCCCAGGCGTGCATCCTGGTCTTTGGCGAGTCGATGGGGGCGGCAACCGCCATGAACGTCGCGGGGGAATCTCTGCCCGCAAACGTGAAATGCATTATCGAGGACTGCGGTTATACGAGTGTTTGGGACGAGTTTTCTCTGCAGCTCAAGGACGTGTTCGGCCTGCCCAGCTTTCCCTTGCTCGATGTAGCAAACTTGGTGTGCAACGTGCGCGCGGGCTACGACTTTCATAAGGCGAGCAGTGTGGAGCAACTCAAACACGCGACGGTTCCCATGCTGTTTATCCACGGCGACCAGGACACCTTTGTGCCGTACGACATGCTCGACCAAAACTACGACGCGTGCGCCAGCAAGGTCAAGCGAAAGCTCACCATCCATGGCGCCACCCACGCCAAGAGTGCGCAAGTTGACCCCGAGCTCTACTGGAACACAGTCAACAACTTCCTCGACGAGTATTTTTAGGCAAATAGTACGGTTTACTGGTCTATCTGACCCCTAGCACTTCCAAAAAGCCGCCCGTGGGCGCTGTGCCCACGGGCGGTTTTTACTAACGTTTCGCTACAAAAGCGCTTGATATGTCCAATAGACAGGTGCTACTTGACCTCGATGAGCTCGTACTCGCTCGTGCCCAGGCCGATCTTCTCGGCATGCGCGATGCACGCGCGCCAATCGGTGTCGGGATGCGTGATGCAGAAGGGGTCGCGCGCCTGCTCGCCCTCCAGATGCTCGTGATTGTGCTCCATCTTGGCGGCGCTATCGGTGAGCTCGGTGTTGGGCAGCGGCTCGGATGCCATGACGGCATCGGCGCAGGCCTGATCGATAGCGACCGGGTCAAAGCTCGCGAACATGCCGATGTCGTTGACGATAGGCGTATCGTTTTCGGGATGGCAATCGCAGTTGGGACTGATATCCATGGCGAGCGAGATATGGAAGCTCGGGCGTCCGTCGACAACGGCCTTCGTATACTCGGCGATCTTGTAGTTGAGCACGTCGGCCGCGGCGTCATAGACGGGCTTGATGGCGTCCTGGTTGCACGCGCCGATGCAGCGGCCGCAGCCCACGCAGCGATCGTGGTCGATGGTGGCCACGTGCGCCGTGCGAGTAGCACCGCTGGCAAGCTCGCGCTCGCGGGTGTCGTCAAACGAGATGGCGTTGTGCGCGCAGATCTTTTCGCAGGCACGGCAGCCAACGCAATGCTCGGTCGCGACGTTCGGCTTGCCGGCGGCATGCTGCTCCATCTTGCCGGCACGGCTGCCGCCTCCCATGCCCAGGTTCTTCATGGCACCGCCAAAGCCGGCCTGCTCATGGCCCTTAAAGTGGGTGAGGCTAATCACGATATCGGCATCCATGAGCGCCTGACCGATCTTAGCCTCGTGCACGTACTCTCCGCCCTCGACCGGGACGAGCGCCTCGTCGGTGCCCTTGAGGCCGTCGGCGATGATGATCTGGCAACCCGTGGCATACGGGGTAAAGCCGTTCTGGTAGGCGGTGTCGATGTGCTCGAGCGCGTTTTTGCGGCTACCGACATAGAGCGTATTGCAGTCAGTGAGGAAGGGCTTGCCGCCCAGCTCCTTCACCACGTCCACGACGGCGCGGGCGTAGTTGGGGCGCAAAAAGCTCAGGTTGCCCAGCTCACCAAAGTGAATCTTGATGGCGACGAACTTGTTCTCAAAGTCGATCTGCTCAATTCCGGCGCGGCGAATGAGGCGTTTGAGCTTGTCGAGCTGGCTCTCGCGAGCATGCGTGCGCAGGTTGGTGAAGTACACCTTGGCGGGTGCTGCGGGTGCAGTTGCGGTCATAGATCTATCCCCTCGGTCTATATGGCGTTACAGACATAGAGGATGGTACCAGTTAAAGCAGAGTTAAAGTCAAGTACGGCATCTAGTCATTGGGGACAGACTTAAATGACTGAAACCACTCATTGGGGACGGACTTAAATGGGTGCCTCGCCACCTGGCAGCTAGGGACGCGTCGTCACGTTTGTGGCGGCGCGCCTTGGTTTGGCGGCGCGTTCT
>CABUUB010000014.1 GCA_902494625.1 uncultured Collinsella sp. | reverse complement strand
GGGTGGGGAAAGGTGTTGAAAAATGGGGCGGTTCCCCATATTATTGATGACGTCGACAGGCGGGGTGGTTCCCCGCGTACGTGCCATCTGAGTAACCGAGGGGAGGGCGCACATGGGAATGACTGGTGCATACGAGCGCAATCTCGATGCAAAAGGTCGTCTATCCCTGCCTGCACCCCTTCGCGAGGAGCTTGGAGAGCACGTTCGCGTGTTTAAAGCCCTGGATGTCGATGCTCTGTACGTGTTCTCTGCCGAGGCCTTCGATAAGTGGGTCGAAGGACTCTTCGCGGGTCGTGAGGGCCACGAGGGTTTTAACCCGCGTGACATTAATGACCAGAAGCTCATGAGGGCGATCAACAAGCGCACCACGTCGATGGACGTGGACAGCGCCGGTCGTATCGGTCTTTCCGAGTCTCTCCGCAAGCAGGCGAACCTCGACCGCGAGGTCACGGTTGTGGGCAACTACGACCACCTTGAGGTTTGGGATCGCGCCGCGGCCGATGAGGACGATGACGATGAGGCCCTGCTGGACCTCTTCTTCTCGTAAGGGCAAGGCACGGGTAACGGATGGAGCGTGGGATCTTGACACAAGAATATCGGCATGAACCTGTCATGCCCGGCGAAGTGCTTGAGTCGCTGCAGCTAAAGAGCGGCTCCGTCGTCTGCGACTGCACCCTTGGCGGTGCCGGCCATTCGGTAAAGATGGCCGCGCAGGTGGGGGAGACCGGCCTTTTGCTCGGCGTCGATCAGGACGACATGGCCCTCGAGGCCGCTGGCGCCCGTCTGGACCGCGAGGTTCCCGGCGTCCCGCACCAGCTGCTGAAGGGCAACTTCGGCGACTTGGACGAGCTGCTTTGCTCGGCCGAGGTGCCCGGGGTCGATGGCTTCCTGTTCGACTTGGGCGTTTCGTCGCCGCAACTCGATATCCCTGGCAGGGGCTTTTCGTACAACGAGGACGCCCCATTGGACATGCGGATGGATCCGGGTAACAACACCTTAAACGCAGCTGAGGTCATCAACACCTATAACGAACACGACCTCGCCCGGATTCTACGCGTCTATGGCGAAGAGAAGTTTGCCTCGCAGATCGCGCGCGAGATCGTGCGCCGCCGCGAGCATGAGCCGATCGAAACCACCGGTCAGTTTGTCGAGATCATCAAGGCTGGTATCCCCGCTGCCGCTCGTCGGCATGGCGGACATCCAGCCAAGAAGAGTTTCCAGGCCATTCGCATCGAGGTCAATCACGAACTCGATGTGCTCGAGCGAGGGCTTGACGCCGCCACAAGGTGGCTCAACCCGGGCGGACGCATCTGCGTCATCTCATATCACTCGCTCGAGGACCGTATCGTAAAGAACCACTTTAAGGAGATGAGCCAGGGGTGCACGTGTCCGCCGGAGATTCCGGTGTGCGTGTGCGGCAACGTGCCGATACTCAAGGTCATCACCCGCAAACCCCTGGTTGCCCAACCCGATGAGGTTGCGCGCAACCCTCGGGCGAGATCAGCCAAGATCCGCGTGGCGCAGCGTCTGTAGACGCGACCGCGCGATATTGGACCTCCCGCTCGTACCACAAACGAAGCTTAAACACACTACCAACGTACTCGGGATGGGAGGCGGCATATCATGGGCTACAACACTTCAAACGCAGCACTCGCCTATGATATGAACGCCATGCCCGCCTATCGTGAGGCACCGCAGGCTCCCGCTGCTCCCCGCGAGCAGCGCACGCCGCGCTTTGATGTCTACACGGGCGCGGGCCGTCAGGCAAACCAGGCGGTAAGCCCGGTTTTCATGAGCGTTCTTAAAACGTTTTGCATCATTGCGGCCATCTTCATGACGATCGGTGTCGCCCGTGTGGCGCTCGCCGGCGTTACGGCCCAGGTGCTCAACAGCAACGCCGCGCTTACCAACACGCTCGAGAAGGCGACCGATGAGAGCTCCGACCTGGAGGTCATGCATTCGGTCTATGGTGCCGACACGCGCATTCGCGACCTTGCGGGCGCTTATGGCATGGTGGAGCCCAGCGAGAGCGTTACACTTGACTTTTCGCAGGATGCAGCCGCGGGCGCTAGCTCGACCGCGACCGCTCAGTAACAAGACGGTAGCTGAGTATGACAAATGACTATCGCCGCGGCTCCGACGGGGGTCGCGGTTCTGGACGTCCCTCATCGCGGGGACGTTCTGGTTATCAAGGAACGGGTCGGCCATCTTACAACGCGAGGCCGTCCTATGGCAACGACCCCGCGTCGCGTCTCCGTGGCTCGAGTGGTCCTCAGATGCATAACACCAGACCGCGCAAGAGCTCGTCGACCGAATGGCTCACGGGCACGCCGCTGCCCCGTCGCAAAGCCGTCATGGGCTTCATCGGGTTTGGCTTGGGTTTGGGCGTCCTTCGCCTTGCCGACTATCAAATTGTGGAAGCCGATAAGCTACGCGACCGTGCCGATGCACGTCGCTTGCTTGCGCAGACGCTGTATGCCAAGCGCGGTACCATCTACGACCGTAACGGCAACGTGCTGACGTCGTCGGTCGAATGCCGCAACATCGCCGTGAATCCTCAGCTTATCGAGGACGTTGACAAGACGGTATCGGCGCTGGTCAAAGCTACGGGAATCGATAAAAAGACCTGTCGCGAGCTCGTTGAGTCGGATGGCACCTGGGTGTATATCAAACGTCAGGTGGACGAGGACGATGCCGCGGCGCTGGAGAAGAAGAACCTGCCAGGCGTGCTCTTTGAGCAGGCCATGAAGCGCGTGTACCCCTACGGCAACCTGGCATCGCAGGTGCTTGGCGTGGTAAACGTGGACAACGACGGTCTGACGGGCCTCGAAAAACAGTACAACAAGCTTTTGACCGGAACCAACGGTTCGCTGGTGCGCGAGCGGGCGAGGGACGGTAGCTATATCGCGGGCGGCGCCTATAAGAAGGTTGCCGCGGTGGACGGCGTGGACATCGTGACGACGCTCGATGTCAATATCCAGCGTGCCGCCGAGGACGCCCTGGCCGAGGCGGTCGAAAAGACCAAGGCCAAGAATGGCTCGGCCCTGGTCACCGATCCCACGACGGGCGAGATTTTGGCGGCATGCTCGTATCCGACATATGACCAGACCGATCTGGAAAACGCCAAGACCGAGGACATGAACTTGCGTCTGGTTACCGATGCCTACGAGCCCGGCTCGGTCTTTAAGACGCTCGTGGCCGGTGCCGGCTTCGACTTGGGTGCCGTGCGTTCGAGCACGTCGTTTGAGGTGCCGGCGAGCATTAAGGTTGGCGACGACACCGTTACCGACGCCGATAAGCGCGACTACACCATGACCATGGACGTGCGCGAGATGATGCGCCGTTCGTCCAATGTGGGCTTTGTCCTGGTGGGACGCAAGATCGGTGCAGATGATTTTGCCACCTATGTGGACAAGTGGGGTATCGGTCATAGCTCCGGTGTCGATTTTCCGGGTGAGAGCCTGGGCATCGTCAAGGAGCGCGACCAGTACGACGGCGCCACGCTGGGCTCGATGAGCTTTGGCCAGGCGCTGTCCGTCTCGCCGATTGAGGTCGCACGTGCCGTGGGCGGCATCGCGAACGGTGGTGTGATGATGACTCCGCACTTCTATAAGTCCAGCAAGGGCGATGAGAAGGACTGGGGCGAAGGCGAGCGTGCGATTTCGGAGGACGCTGCCGCCCAGGTGACATCGTGCATGCAGACGGTCGTGTCCGAAGGCACGGGCGTTGGCGGTGCGGTCGATGGCTATGACGTGGCGGGCAAGACCGGTACGGCCGAGCGTGCTGACGAGAACGGCGGTTACCTCAAGGAGAACTACATGTCGTCCTTTATGGGCTTTGCGCCGGCACAATCGCCCAAGGTGCTGTGCTATATCACACTCGATGGAACGCCGAGCGGCTCGGATGCCGCCGCGGTGCCATTCCAGTCCATTATGGCCAACGCGCTCGACGTGCTGGGTATCCCGCGCACGAAGTAGGGGGTTACAATCTTGAGCGTGGTCTGCCCTTTGTTCTGAAGGGTGTTCACATGCCCTGCACCACGCGCGCATGGCACTGGGATACAATACGCCGATAGCATTATTAGGTTTACAGGGGAGCTGCAATGATAGAGATCGCCGTCAACAACCTCGCGGCCTCAACGGGGGCCCGAACCGTGACGGAAGAAGTCGACCGGGTATGCCGCGGGTGCGTTATCGACTCGCGTCAGGTCGAGGAGGGGACGATCTTTGTCGCCTTCCCTGGCGAAAAGGTCGACGGCAATGATTTTGCCTCCCGTGCCATCGAGTCGGGTGCCGGTGCCGTCGTGATGACGCGCGAGCCCGATGCCGAGCTGGTTTCGCTGGCGCAGGACAAGGGATGCGCCATCTTGCTGACCGACGACCCCGTGGAGTTCTTGCTGCGCCTGGCGCACGTATATCGCTTGGAGCTTGGCTGCCTGGTCGTCGGCATTACCGGTTCGATTGGCAAGACGACGACCAAGGACGTGCTCGCCGCCGTGCTCGCCAAGCGTTATCGCGTCTGGGCCACGAAGGGCAATTTCAACAACTTGATCGGCATGCCGCTCACGGTGCTTTCCGCTCCGGCCGATACCGAGGTCCTGGTGCTCGAGATGGGCATGAACCATTTTCATGAGATTGAGCGCCTGTCCCAGTCCGCCAACCCCAATCTTGCCATCGTGAGCAAGATCGGAACTTCCCACATCGGTATCCTGGGCAGCCGCGAGAACATCGCCCGCGCCAAGTCCGAGATTGTCCAGGGCATGTGCGCCGCCGACGACTTCTCGCCGTTGCTGGTTTTGGGCGGCGAGGACGACTTTACGCCGTTCATTCGCGATACGTTCGCTCAGCCTGCGGGTATTGACGTGATGCTGGCCGGTGTCTCGGACGACGACGAGGTCCGCGCACGCGACATTCGCGTCGACGACGAGGGCCGTCCGGTCTTTACGCTCGACTTTGGTCAGGGCGACACGGTCGATACCATGCTGGCCATTCCCGGCGTGCAGTCCGTGCCCAATGCCGTCAAGGCCGCCGCGGTCGCCTATCGTCTGGGCGTGACGCCCGAGCAGATCGATGCTGCCTTTAGGGGCCTTACGATCACCGGTCACCGTCAGGAGATCAAGCGCGCCAAGAGCGGAGCGCGCATCATCGACGACTCCTATAACGCCAGTGCCGAGTCTATGGCTGCCGGCCTCGATTTGCTGTGTTCGCTCATCTGTGGCGGTTCGCGCATGGCGATCCTGGGCGAGATGGGCGAGATGGGCGACGAGGCTCCCCGCATGCATGAGCTCGTGGGCGCCTATGCCGCCGCCAAGAAGCTCGACATGCTCGCGTGCGTCGGCGGCGAGCTGGCTCAGCTCATGGCCGATGCCGCACGTATGATGGGTATGGATGAGGACCGCATCCAGGTGTTCTCCGATTATCAGCAGGTGCTCGACCGCATGGGCGGCGCGCTTGAAAATCATGATGTTGTACTGGTCAAGGGTTCCCGTTTTGTTGAGCTCGACCGCTTTGTGGAAGGTGTGTGCTAGCCCATGTTCGGCAATCCCTCGTATCCTACGTATCAGGCCTTTTTGGGACTTGGCATCGCTGCCGCCATTGCGTTGCTGCTTATGCCGTGGTGGATCAAGCTGCTGAAGGTCGAGGGTATCGGCCAACAGGTCCGAGCCGACGGCCCCAAGCGTCATTTGATTAAACAGGGTACGCCGACCATGGGCGGCGTCATCATCCTTGTCGCGATCTCGCTGACCTGCCTGCTGATGGGCAAGCTCACCACCGAGCTCGTGCTCGTGCTGCTTGCCACGTTGGCCACCGGCGTTCTGGGTCTCATCGACGACCTGACCTCTGTCACGCATGGTCGCTCGCTCGGCCTGACGCCTCACGCCAAGATGATCGGTCTGACCATCATCTGCGTCACTTTTACCGTGCTCGCCGTCAATTGGTGCGGCGTCGCCCCCGAGATTCGTTTTCCCGGCGGCCTGACGATTGACCTCGGTGTTCTTTCGACCACCATCTGCGGCCTTTCGTTTCCGTGGCTCTACATTGTATTTTGCTGGCTGATGATCGCTGGTCTTTCCAATGCCGTGAACCTGACCGATGGCCTGGACGGCCTTGCCGGCGGCACTTCCATGATCGCCATGCTCGCCATGGCCGCCATGGCGTTTTTGCACGGTGACGTGAACCTGTCCATCTTCTGCACGGCGTGCGCCGGTGCCTGCCTGGGCTTTTTGTGGTTCAACTGCTACCCGGCGAGCATCTTTATGGGCGATACCGGCTCGCTTGCCCTGGGTGCCGCGTTTGCCTGCACCTCCATCATGACCAACACCGAAGTCGTTTCCCTCATCATCGGCGGTCTGTTTATCGTCGAGACCCTGTCGGTCATGATCCAGGTTGTCTATTTCCACTTTACGCACAAGCGCGTCTTCCTTATGGCGCCCATCCATCATCATTTCGAAAAGAAGGGCTGGGCCGAGACCAAGGTCGTTATCCGTTTTTGGATTATCGCCGCGGCCTTTGGCGCCGTTGGCCTCGCCCTGTTCTTCCAGTTGGGATAGTGGTCTTTCATGCCTCTTGCTGATGTCTTTAGCCTGCTTGTTTTGGGGCAGGGTAAATCCGGTCTCGATGTCGCCCGTTGGGCGCTGGCTCACCCCGAGCGCGTGAGCGCCACGACCGTGTATGGCGGCGGTACCTCCGAGCCCAATGACGCCACGCGTGCACTCGAGGCGCAGGGCGTGTCGTTTGTCTACGGCACCGAGCAGGTCGAGGGTGCCTATGACGTGTGCGTGACATGCCCGGGTATCTCGGAGTTTTCGGCCTTCTTTAAGGCTGGGCGTGAGCATGCCGCTCAGATTATGGGCGAGCCCGAGTTTGCCTATCGCCTGTCTCCCCAAAATTGGATCGCCATCACGGGCACCAATGGCAAGACAACTACCACGTCGCTGACCGATTATCTGCTCAAGGCCGCCGGTGAAGCCAGCGTGGCCGTCGGCAATATCGGTGAGCCGCCGGTGAACGAGATCGACGGCCGCGCACACAATGAGTGGTTTGTGGCCGAGCTGTCGAGTTATCAGATTGCTACGACCGCCGAGCTTCATCCTCGCGTGGCGGTGCTGCTCAACATCACGCCCGACCACCTGGGCTGGCACAAGAGCCACAAGAACTATGCGCTTGCCAAGATCAAGTTGTTCGAGAATATGGTCGACGACGACCTCGTGGTTATCGACGTCGAGGATGCCGGCATCCATGAGTTCGATGAGTACATCTACACACCGGGTCGCCGTATCTGCAAGGTCGCTTTTGACGAGCCCGAGGGTGCAGACGCCGCCTTTGTGCGCGACGGCAAGATGGTCGTTCGCCTGAAGGGCGTCGAGACTCAGCTTGTCGCCACGTCTGAGCTCAAGATCTCGGGCCATCACAATGTCATCAATGCCTTATGTGCCGCCACGGCTGCTCTGGCCGTCGGTGCCGATCCCGAGGGCATTTGCCGCGGTTTGGCATCGTTCCAGCCGCTGGAGCACCGCGTTGAGCCTTGTGGCGAGATCGATGGCGTGCGCTACGTTAACGATTCCAAGGCAACGAACACCGATGCGGTCGAAAAGGCCCTGACGGCGTTTCCCGACGACGATGTGATTTTGCTGCTCGGCGGCCACGATAAGGGTACGCCGCTTGCGGACTTTGCCCGCGTCGTTATGGACAACGTGCGCTCGGTCGTTTGCTTTGGCGATGCGCGCGAGCGCTTTACCGCCGCTATGGACGAGGCCGATGTCGATGGTGACGTGGATATCGCTCAGGCCGATGATCTGCGCGATGCCGTTGACGTTGCCCGCTCACTCTCGAGCCGCGGCGACGTGATCCTGCTTTCGCCCGCCTGCTCTTCGTTTGACGAGTTCTCGGGCTACGAGGAGCGCGGTCGCGTGTTTAAGGACTACGTTGTCCAGCTTGCCGCAGCAGCGAAATCGCAAACGGAATAGGGGTTGCCGGTGAGAGAGGAGAGCCCCCGAAGTGATATGAGGAGGCCCGACTCGGACCGTGCTTCCTCGCTGCGTAGCACGCCGCGTTCCGGACGCGGCGGGCAGACGTTCAGTGAGCGCTATATTGCCGGCGTCCCCGCCCGCATCATGCGCCCCCGTTTGATATTTATGGCGTGCCTGTTTAGCTTGGTTTGCTTTGGCTTGCTGATGGTGTACTCGGCATCTTCGGTCGAGGCACTGCACGAGAATGGTTCGGCGACGTTTTTCCTGTTTCGACAAGCCGCGTTTGCCGGAGTTGGCGTGCTGGCTATGGTTGCCATCGTGCGCATCTTGCCGGACAGTTGGTTTGGGGAAGACGTGCTCAAGATCTTCCTCATGGGCATGATAGGGCTACTGGTTCTGGTGTTCTTTATGGGTAGCGGCAGTCGTGGCGCCACGCGTTGGCTCAACATCGCCGGTATTCAGTTCCAGCCGTCTGAGTTTTTAAAGCCGTTCGCCATCGCCTATTCGGCCATCATGCTCGACCGCATCTTTTCGCCCGGCGGCAACATTAACGAGTTTCTTCGCAAGATGGGCGTCTACCTGGGCATTTCGCTCTTTCTGATTTTTGTTCAGCCCGATTTTGGCACCGTTCTGATCATCTTGTTGACCCTCATGTGCATGGCGTTGTTTGCGGGATTGGACCCCAAATATATCGTTTGGACGGTCGTTGCCGGCATCGCCGTCATTGCGATCGCCCTTATCGCCGAGCCGTATCGTATGACGCGTGTCGAGGTTGCTTGGAATCCTTGGGCAGACGAATATGGTGACGGCTATCAGGCCACGCTTGCCATCATGGCGTTTGCCTCGGGCGGCCTGTTCGGTCGCGGTATCGGTAACTCCACCATGAAGTACTCGTATTTGCCCGAGGCGCATAACGACTACATCTTGGCTATTATCGGCGAGGAAGTTGGCTTTATCGGAACCGTGCTGTTCTTCTTGGTGTTTGCGATGCTGATCTACTCGGCGTTTCGCATTGCCGAGCAGGCGACCGACCGTCGCGGAGCACTTATGGCATCGGGTTCCGCGGTCATCCTTGCGGTGCAGTTTTTGATCAACGCGCTGGGCATTCTCAATGTGTTTCCCATGACGGGCAAGCCGCTGCCGTTTATTAGCTACGGCGGCTCGTCGATTATCGTGTCGCTTATGCTCGCCGGTCTGATCCTGCGCGTTTCGTATGAGAGCGCCCGTCGCGATGAGTACGACCGTCGCCGCGAGAGCTTTGCCGTTATGGATGAGAGTACCGCCGGCGTGCCCCACGTGCGCGGCGAGCGATCTTCGCGTAACGGCTTTACCGTCCTGGATGGCTCTGCGACCGAGCCGGCAGCCCGTCCGCGTCAGCGAACGGCGCCGCAAGGTCGTCCGCAGCGCCCCACTCCCCGCAATGCGGGCGGCGGATATAATCGAATCGATTTGAATTCGGACCCGTCGGCGCGTTTGCGCACCGATGACCAGGGGCCGCGTGTACGAAGGGATTACCATGACCGATAAGATGACCGTTGCTATTGCAGCTGGCGGCACGGCAGGACATATCAACCCCGCGCTCGCCTTGGCCGAGGAGCTGCGAGACCGCGGTCATCACGTTGTGTTCGTGGGCCAATCGCGCAAGCTCGAGGGTCGTCTGGTTCCCGAGGCCGGATTCGATTTTGTGCCCATCACGGTCACGGGCTTCGATCGCTCCCGTCCCTGGACGGCGTTGACCTCGCTGTGGCGCGTCAACAAGGCGAAGCGTGCGCTTGCCCGTCACTTCTCGAAGGTCGGTAAGCCCGATGCCGCTATCGGCTTTGGTGCTTACGTTGAGGTCCCGCTGCTGGGTTGGTGCAAGGACGCCGGCGTTCCGTATCTGCTGCACGAGCAGAACTCTGTTCCGGGTCTGGCCAATAAGATGATGAACTCACATGCCGCCCGCGTGTGCATTTCGGTACCTGCGGCCCGCGCGGTCTTTGAGCGCGAGGGCGACCCCGACCATGTGCTCATGACGGGCAATCCTGTGCGTCGTTCGGTGATCGAGGGCGATCGCGCTCGCGGTCGCAAGACGCTCGGTGTGCCCGAGGACGCGACGCTTCTGCTCGTCTTTGGTGGTTCGCTCGGTGCCCAGCATCTCAACGAGCGCGTTGCCTCGCTCAAGAGTGAGCTGCTGACCCGCGAGAATCTCTACATTTTGCATTCGACGGGTGCCGACGGCTTTGAGGAGACCGAGCGCGCTTTGGCGCTGACGCCCAAGGAGGCGAAGCGCTATCGAGTCCAGCCCTACATCGACAACATGGGCGATATGCTGGCTGCGGCCGATTTGGTGCTCTCGCGTTCCGGTGCCTCGAGCGTGGCGGAGATTGCCGCGCTTGCCGTGCCCTCGGTGCTCGTGCCGTATCCGCACGCCACGGCCGACCACCAGACCACGAATGCGCGTTACCTGGTCGATGCCGGTGCCGGCGTGCTTTGCGCCGATGCCGATATCGATGCCCCTGCCTTTGCCGACGAGCTGCTGCACCTGATCGATGACGCCGCGGCGCGTGATGCCATGCGTCAGGCGGCGCGTGGCTTGGCTCAGGACCGTGCCGCCGCACTTTTGGCCGACGCGGTAGAGGGATTGCGTTAGTTAGACGGGATATCGCCGGTCGCCCTCGCGCGGATGCGGTAGGTGCGGTACAGTTAACGGGTTACAGGCAGTGTTTACGCAAGGAGTACACGAGCACATGGCTGATTCCCAGACTGCAACCTCCGCGCCCGAGTTCAAGAGCGCCCACTTTATCGGTATCGGTGGCGCCGGCATGAGCGGCATCGCCCTCGTCCTGCACGAGCGCGGTTACACCGTTACCGGCTCCGACCTTAAGACGTCGCGCTATATTCGCCAGCTTACCCGCGCCGGCGTGAAGGTCCACGTGGGCCACGAAGCTTCGACAATCGACGAGGTCAAGCCTGACGTGGTTGTGGTCTCCACCGCAATTCCCGAGTCCAACCCCGAGCTCGTGCGTGCCCGCGAGCTCGGTATTCCCGTGTGGCCCCGTGCCAAGATGCTCTCGGCCTTGGGCCACGGCTACACCACCGTCGCCGTTGCCGGCACGCACGGCAAGACCACGACGTCTTCGATGTGCGCCACGATGCTCGATCGCATGGGTCTGGACCCCAGCTTTTTAATCGGCGGCATCGTCGAGGGCTACGACACCAACGGCAAGAACGGCTCGGGTGACTACTTTGTCGCCGAGGCCGACGAGTCCGACAGCTCGTTCCTGTTCCTGAACCCCAACGTGGTCATCGTGACCAACGTCGAGGCCGACCATCTCGATCACTACTCGGGTATCGAGGAGATCGAGGCCACCTTTGCAAAGTTTATGGGGCTGGTGGGCGAGGACGGCACCGTCATCGTTTGCGGCGAGGACCCGCATCTGGTCGAGCTCGCCAAGTCGACGGGCCGTCATGTGCTTTCCTATGGCTTTGCCGAGAACAACGACATCGTCTGCGTGCATCCGGATGTCAAGGGCATCCAGAGCGACTTTATCGTTCGCTTTGAGGACGGCACCGAGCACGCTGTCGAGATTAAGAGCAACCCCGGTCGGCACAACATGCTCAACGCCACGGCCGTCTTGACCGTCGCCCATGTCCTGGGTCTCGATATCGACGCCGCCGCTAAGGCACTTTCGAGTTTTGAGGGTGTCCGCCGTCGCTTTACCCACGTGGGCGATATCGACGGCATCACGGTGGTTGACGATTACGGCCATCATCCCACCGAGATCAAGGCGACGCTCGCTGCTGCCTCTTCGCTGGGCTACAAGCATGTCGACGTCGTGTTCCAGCCGCACCGCTATTCGCGCCTGCAGGCTCTGTGCGATGACTTTGCCGATGCCTTTGCCAACGCCGATAAGCTGCTGCTGATCGATGTGTTCTCCGCCGGCGAGATGCCGATTCCGGGCGTTACCTCCAAGATGCTCGCAGATACCGTTCGCGCCAAGCACCCCGGCAAGGAGGTCGTGTACTGCTCCAGCCGTCTTGAGCTCAACCAGGAGCTTGAGAAACTCGTGGGCGAGGGCGACCTGCTGCTCACCATGGGTGCCGGCGACGTTACGACCGTCGGCCCCGAGTTCATCGAGTATCTGACTGCCAAGAAAGACGCTTAACCTCTATGGGTCTGTTTAACGCCGTCATGGCGCTTTCGGGCATGATCGACACGGACGTGGTCGAGGACGAACGTCTTGCACGCCATACAAGCTATCGTATCGGCGGCAAGGCCGACCTTTTTGTGACGTGCCATAGCTACCATGCCCTGCGTCGCGCCGTGGCGGTGCTTGACCGCGAGCGGGTGCCGTGGGTGATTATCGGCAAAGGGTCCAACCTGTTGGTTGCCGATGCCGGTTATCGCGGCGCCGTTATTTCGCTGGGACGTGAGTTTCAGCGCACGGTTGTTGCCGAGGACGGCTGCACGCTGACCGTTGGTGCGGGCGTGATGTTCGCGCGTTTGGTCAACGACGCCTTGTCGCGTGGGCTTTCGGGCCTTGAGTTCGCGGTCGGTATTCCCGGTTCGGTCGGCGGCGCCGTGTCCATGAACGCAGGCACGCGGACCGAGTGGATCGGCTCCCTTATCGAGGACGTGGTCACGTTTGATCCGGCTTCCGGTATTAAGCACTATGCAGGGTCCGAGATCGCTTGGGGGTATCGCGAGTGCAGCTTGCCGCGTAACGAGATTATTCTCGAGTGCGTGCTTAAACTCAAGCCCGCGCCCAAGGCAGACATTCGCGAGCGTATGGAGCGGTACCTGACGCGCCGCAAGCGCACGCAGCCCATGGGCCGTGCATCCTGCGGATCGGTCTTTCGCAACCCGCCCGACGCAAGCGTGGGCAAGTTGATTGAGGATTGTGGATTAAAGGGTTTTTCGGTTGGCGGTGCGGAAGTTTCGCCCGTACACGCTAATTTTATCGTTAATAACGGAACCGCCTCGGCCGATGACGTGGCCGCGGTTATCAGGCATGTGCACGGAAAGGTGAGGGAGGCGTATGGCATCGAGCTCAGACCGGAAGTTAAATTCCTCGGCTTCTAGAGCATCGAAACCAACCTTCCGCCGCGCCGGAGGGCGTTCCGGCGCACCTGCCCAGCCTCAACATAAGCCCGCCATGCCCTCCAAGTCTGTTGGGCCCGTTCGTCCTGCCAAGCGCCCGGTCGTCGGCTCGCAGCTGGGAGGACGCCCCGCTTCTAAAATGACGAGTCGTCCGGCTCCGCGTCCTTCGGTGACGCCCAAGCCGGCGATGGGCACCAAGACCTCCCGATCCATGGCGACGCCCAAGCCTTCGCTGGGAGCTCGTGCGCCGCATGCCAGCCGTACGTTGGCTGGCACTAAGCCGCGTTCACTGACATCGGTACCCGCCGCCAAGGCGTCTTCGGCAAAAAAGGGCATCAATCCTCTGTCATCGCTCGGTGCCATGGCGGGTAAGGCGACCGACGCCGCTTCTGCCATGAAGGGTAAGGGCAAGATCGCGGGCGGCATCCTGGCAGCCGTGGCCGTACTTGCCATTATTGCCATCGTCGTCATCAACTCTGGCCTGTTCGCCGCCACCGATATTCAGATTCATGGCAGCGAGCATGTGACCAAGCACGACGCCATGCAGCTCATCAGTCTTCCCGAGAACACGTCGCTCTTTAACGTGGATCCCGATCAGATTACCGAGGGCCTCAAGCAAAACCCGTGGGTCTCGGGTGTGGATGTCCAGCGCCAGTTTCCCCATACGCTTATCATCACGCCGACGGAGCGTAAGGTTATCGCCATTGCGTATATCAGCTCCGACGACCTTGCCTGGGCTATCGGAGACGATGACACCTGGATTGCTCCGTTGTCGACGTCTGTCGAGGTGGACGACCAGGGAAACGTCATTACATCGGGGGAGGGTGCCAACACCCTGACCGGCATCGATGCGGCCCTGGCGCTTGCCAAGCACTACGGCGCCGTGCTGTTGACTGATGTCTCGGCCGATGTCGCACCGGTTTCGGGTCGGGCGGTGAGCTCCAAGGCCGTCAAGGCCGGCCTGGATTACGCACGCGGTTTTTCGAGCGAGTTCTTGGACCAGGTGAAGGATATTTCCACGCCTTCCGTTGAGGCTATCTCGGCAAATCTCGACAACGGCGTCGAGGTGTCGCTGGGCGATTCGGATGATATCGCCAAGAAAGAACGCATCGTGACCAAGCTACTTTCGCAGGTAGAGGGCGTAACCTATATCAATGTACGCTCTCCGGGCAACTACACGTTTAGGAACGCACCGACCGCCTAGCATGCTAAATGGCTTTGTTGAGGGGCCATACCACGCCGTTTATCTGGTTTGTTTGGTTTTCACGGTCAATTATTTGACTGATACGTTCATAATGTGCAAAGATAATACGGTTAACCTTTGCATTTACTTTCAACCTGAAGGTTAATGTGCGCAGGGGTCAACCCATGCTATGGCTATAACCTTTGTTCGGAGGACCGACATGCACGAGACAGAGATCAACAACTACCTTGCCGTCATTAAGGTGGTCGGCGTCGGCGGCGGCGGTACCAACGCGGTCAATCGAATGATCGAAGAGGGCATCCGCGGCGTCGAGTTTGTTGCCATCAACACCGATGCTCAGGCGCTCGCGATCTCTGATGCCGATATCAAGGTGCACATCGGCACCGACCTTACCCGCGGCCTAGGCGCCGGCGCCAACCCTGAGGTTGGCCGCAAGGCTGCCGATGAGTCCCGCGACGATATCGCCGAGGCGCTCGCTGGCGCCGACATGGTGTTCATCACCTGCGGCGAGGGCGGTGGTACCGGTACCGGCGCTGCTCCCATCGTTGCCGATATCGCGATGAACGAGGTCGGCGCGCTGACCGTCGCCGTCGTGACCAAGCCCTTTACCTTCGAGGGTCGCAAGCGCAAGAAGAGCGCCGAGGAGGGCATCAAGACCCTCTCCGACTGCGTCGACACCATGATCGTTATCCCTAACGACAAGCTGCTCGACATCGCCGAGAAGAAGACCACTATGCTCGAGGCGTTCGCGATTGCCGATGGCGTTCTTTCCCAGGGCACCCAGGGCATCACCGACCTCATCACCGTCCCGGGTATCATCAACCTGGACTTCGCCGATGTTAAGACCATCATGAAGCAGGCCGGTACCGCCATGATGGGCATCGGTACCGCTTCTGGGGACACCCGTGCCGTCGACGCTGCCCAGCAGGCTATCTCCAGTCCGCTGCTCGAGAGCTCCATCGATGGCGCCACGCGTGTCCTGCTTTCCATCGCCGGCTCCAAGGACCTGGGCATCCAGGAGATCAGCGACGCCGCCGACGTTGTCGCCAATGCCGTCGACCCCGAGGCCAACATCATCTTCGGTACCGTTGTTGACGAGTCCCTGAGCGACCAGGTGCGCATCACCGTTATCGCCACGGGCTTCTCCGACTCCAACGTCAACCGTCAGGACGAGCTCTTCGCTGCCCAGCAGTCCCAGAGCAAGGCCGCTGCTTCTGCTGAGCCGCAGCGCACCGCTCCGGCTGCCAGCCCCGCTCAGGCTGCCCCGACTCGCAACGTCGGTGGTACCGAGCTGCCCAACTTTGGCAACGATCAGTTTGAGCTTCCCGACTTCCTCAAGCGCGGCAGCTTCTAAGTCGTTCTTCGCATTGTTTTGCACAGGGGCGCGTCCGTATGGATGCGCCCTTTTTGTTTCTCGTTTGTAAACGAAAGCCTCCAATCTCCTTACGTTCCCTTTACGTTTGGTCCCTACCGCTGCGGGTATCCTTTTAAACAAGTATGGCAGCCGTATGACACGGACTGCTGCGGCTTCGCCGCGATACTTGTGTTATTAGGAGGCTTTAGTATGGCAGCACGTGCGGACAACGTTTCGCGTGTCGACCATGATGGAGTTACGTTGGTAGAGGGCGCGACGCACGATGTCCGCTTTGCCTTTACCGAGCGCACCGGTGGCGTTTCCGAAGATGCGTACTCCTCGCTCAATCTGGGCTCGCATGTTGGCGATGACCCCTTTACCGTTCAAGAAAATCGTCGCCGCGTACTCGAGGCCATGGGTGCCGCCGAGTGCGAGCACAACTTGCTTGTCCCCAATCAAGTACACGGTGACCATGTCGTGACGGTGACCTCGAACGGCACCGAAGATCTCGAGAACATTCGTGAGCAGATTGCCGAGGGCTGTGATGCCCTCGTCTGCACGGCGCATAAGGTGCCCGTGATGCTCTGCTTTGCCGATTGTGTTCCCGTGGTGCTGGTGGCTCCCGGCGGCTTTGCCGTGGTGCATTCTGGCTGGAAGGGCACGATTGCACGCATTTCCGCCAAGGCCTGCCAAGCACTCTGCGAGGCGGCTGGCTGCACGCCGGAGGACATCTCTGCTTATATTGGGCCCCATATCCTGGGCGACGAGTATGAGGTGTCCCAAGAACTTATGGATCGCTTTGCCGCCGAGTTCGCGTGCATCGATGCTACCGCTTCCCGTATGCTCGATCTTTCCGCCGCCATTCGCGAGGCGCTGGTGGATGCCGGTGTCGATGTGAATGGCATTGTGGACACCAAACTTTCCACCGTGCGTCAAAACGACCGCTTTTATTCCTATCGCAACGAGGGCGGGACCTGTGGGCGCCATGCTGCGATCGGCGTGATGCTATGAGAAAGATCGCATCGGTCCTGAGTGCAGCAGTGCTCGCGCTCACGCTGTGCGCCTGCTCCTCGGGATCTTCTACGTCTTCTATTACCGTGGCCGGCTCGACCACCTGCCTTCCCATTGCCGAGATTGCGGCCGAGGGCTTTAAGGAAGAGACCGGCATCGACGTGCTCGTCTCCGGCCTTGGCTCATCTGCTGGCATCGAAGCTGTTAGCGCCGGCACCGCCGACATCGCCAGCTCGTCTCGTGGCCTCAATGCCGACGAGCAGGATTTGGGCCTGACGCCTATCGTTATCGCACACGACGGCATTGCAGTCATCGTGAACGACGACAACCCGGTCGACAATCTCTCGACCGAGCAGCTCCGCGATATTTACGCCGGCAAGATCACCAACTGGAAAGAAGTCGGCGGAGAGGACCTGAAGATTCAGGTTATCAACCGCGACGAGGCGTCCGGTACGCGCGAGGCCTTCCGCACTATCGTGATGGACGGCGCGCCGTTCGATCGCCGCTCGGCTGTTCTTTCGGGTACGGGCCAGGTACGCGATGTCGTATCCCGCTCACGTGGCGCTATTGGCTACATCTCGCTGGGTTTTGTCGAGAGCCTCAACGCCAAGACCTCGGTTAAGGCCGTTTCAGTCAACCATGTCGAGGCATCCGAGAAGACGGTCGCAAGTGGCGGCTATCCCATCTCGCGTGACCTTTACTTCTTTGTGAAGGGTACGCCTTCGCAGCAGGCGCAGGACTACATTGACTATGTGACATCCGAGAAGATGGACAAGCAGATTCGCGAGGCGGGCTTTATTCCCGTCACCAACGACGGAAAGGGGAGTGAGTAGCGTGGAAGCACAGGAAACCCCCCAGATTGAGCATGAGGCGCAGGTGCCCAAAAAGCGTGAGTTGGCGTTGGTGTCACGCAGCACCTATCTTAAGGAGAAGGCGCTGCAGTGGATCTTCTTTGCCTGCGCGTTCTTGGCGGTCGTCACCGTCATCCTGATCTTTGTCTTTACCACGTACTCGGCGCTGCCGGTCTTTACCGACATCGGTCTGGTGGACTTCTTTAGCTTTACGTGGGCGCCCTCTGAGGGTCACTACGGCATCATGTCGCTGCTGGCGGGCTCTGGCCTGGTGACGGTCGGTGCCCTTGCCATGGGCGTGCCGTTGGGTGTGGGCACAGCCGTGTATCTGGTCGAGATCGCCAGCAAGCGCGTGCGCAGGCTCATTAGCCCCGCTGTCGACCTGCTGGCGGGCATCCCCTCCATCATCTACGGCTTCTTCGGCATGATCATCATCCGCCCGTTTATCGCCCAGCTGACCGGCGGCCTTGGATTTGGCGCACTGACGGCGTGGTTCGTGCTCGCCATCATGATCGTCCCTACCATCACCACGCTCACCATAGATGCCCTCAATTCCATTCCCATGGGCATTCGCGAGGCGTCCTATGCCATGGGTGCCACCAAGTGGCAGACCATCTACAAGGTCGTGCTTCCTGCAGCCAGGCTGGGCATTGTCGATGCGATTGTCTTGGGTATGGGGCGTGCCATCGGTGAGACCATGGCCGTGCTCATGGTCGTGGGCAACGCCCCGGTCATTCCGGATAGCATCTCGAGCCCCATCTCGACGCTCACGAGTCAGATTGCGCTCGACATGAGTTATTCCTCGGGCCTGCACCGCTCGGCTCTGTTCGGCATGGGCGTTGTCCTGTTTATCATCTCCGCTGCACTGGTGGGTATCGTCCGCCTGATTTCCAAGAAGAGGGGGTAGGCTATGTCCGATTCCGTTGACACGACGGTCGATACGACCTCGTCGCGTGAGCGCATCAAGCGTGCCCTTTCCCATGGCAAGAAGGGCCGCATCAACAAGGATCTGTCCAACAAGATCATGCTCGGCGTGTTTCGCGCCGCGGCCTATATCACCACGCTGGTGCTGATCGCCATCATCGCCTACGTGGTCATCAACGGCCTGCCGCATATCTCGCTCGACTTTATCTTCGGCTGGCCGCAGGGCGTCAACGCCGAGGGCGGCATTTGGCCCACGATCGTCTCGACCATCTACGTGACGGCGCTCGCCATGCTCATCTGCACGCCGGTTGCCGTCCTGGCTGCGGTCTATCTGGCCGAATACGCCAAGCAGGGCAAGATTGTCGACATCATTCGCTATGCTGCCGATGCCCTGGCCTCGGTGCCCTCCATTGTTATGGGCCTCTTTGGCTACGCCTTGTTTGTCGAGGCCATGGGCCTGGGCCTTTCGATGGTTTCGGCCGCGCTGGCGCTGGCGCTTCTGATGCTGCCTATCGTCATGCGCACCACCGAGGAGGCAATCCGCGCCGTTCCGCGCTATATCCGTTGGGGCGCATATGGCCTGGGCGCCACCAAGTGGCAGGTCGTCTCCAAGATCGTGCTTCCTTCGGCTTTTGGCCGCATCGCCACCGGCATCGTGCTTGCCATCGGCCGCGCCATCGGCGAGACCGCCGTGGTGCTCTACACCATGGGTCAGGCCATCAACCTGCCTATTTCGCCGCTCGATTCCGGTCGTCCCATGACCGTTCACCTGTATCTGCTTGCCAATGACGGCATCAACATGAACGCAGCCTACGGCACTGCGCTTTTGCTGATGGCGATTATTCTGGCCTTCAACCTGTTTGCGCGTTATCTGTCGCGCAAACGCCGCTAGTTAAGGAGTCCCATGTCCGTCTATCAGTCCGCTCCCACGCCGGAGCAAGCGGCCATCACGGCCAAGGATTTCAACTTTTGGTACGGTGACTTTCATGCGCTGACGGGGCTCGACCTCAACATCGCCAAAAACGCCATCACCTCGTTTATCGGTCCTTCGGGCTGCGGCAAATCGACGTTTTTGCGCTGCATCAACCGTATGAACGACCTGATCGAGGGCACCCGCGTCGAGGGCACCATGACGCTCGACGGCAACGATATCTATGCCGAGGGCGTCGACCCGGTCGACCTTCGCCGTCGCGTGGGCATGATTTTTCAGCAGCCCAACCCGTTCCCCAAATCCATCTACGAGAATGTCGCTTTTGGCCCTCGTCTGCAGGGCGTGACTAGCAAAAGCGACCTCGATGACATCGTGGAAGAATCGCTCAAGCGCGCCAACCTCTGGAAAGAGGTATCCAATCAGCTCAACAAGGACGGTTTGGCGCTCTCGGGCGGTCAGCAGCAGCGTCTGTGCATCGCGCGTGTGCTTGCGGTGCAGCCCGATGTCCTTCTGATGGACGAGCCCTGCTCCGCCATCGACCCCACGTCCGTCTCCAAGGTCGAGGATCTGATGGCCGAGCTGGCGCCCGAGATGACGATCATCATCGTCACGCATTCTATGCAGCAGGCCGCTCGTATTAGCGACTACACCGCATTTTTCTTGCAGGAAGTTGCCGGCGAGCCCGCCACGCTCATCGAGTATGGTCAAACCGACGCGATCTTCACCAGCCCGGTGGATTCACGGACGGAAGACTATATCACCGGCCGCTTTGGCTGATCGGTGCGACTAGTCCCAAGCCGATCGGACCTGGTCCGGTGCGTATTCACTGTGCGGGCGGCATGACCGCACCCAACTGATTGGAGTGAACCATGCGCAAACTGTTTTCCCGTCAGCTCATCGAAGCCCGTCACGAGATGCTGAGCATCTACGAGGCTGTAGACCTGGCGCTTCACGACGCCGTGAAGGCCTATGTGACCGACGATCGCAAGCTCGCCACCAAGACCAAGAAGCGCACGCTCTCGATCGATGCGCGCTGCGCCAACTTGGAGGCCGTGTGCTACAACCTGATCGCTACGCAGTCGCCGGTCGCCTCCGACTTCCGCTTGCTGCAGACGATCATCTACGTCGACTTTAACCTGCAGCGCATGACCGATAAGGTTCGCCAGATCTGCCGCGCCACGCGTCACATGGTCAAGGCCGACATCTCGCTGCCCCAGGAACTCGTCGCTACGGTCGAGGCCGAGGCCGAGGCTGTTTACCAGGTGCTGGGTTCGTCACTTTCTGCGCTCGTCACCAACGACATGTCCATCATCTGCAACCTGGCCGGCGAGGACGAGCCGGTGCATGCGGCTTACGAGAAGTTCTTCCGCACCTTTAACCGCATGGACACGGGCGATTTTATGGACGACGACAGCAACTATGACGACCTGCGCCGCGCCATCATGGTCTCGCGCTACCTCGATCGTATCGCCTCGATTTCGATCGATGCCGCCTGCCGTCTGACCTTCCTTTTGACCGGACAGCGTATGACTGCCGGCGATATCGCCCGTACGGACGAGGATGAGCTTGAGAGCATGCGCGTGCCTTCGGGCGAGGGTGTCATCATGAGGCCTGCCGTCGATGCACACTATGTTGCCAAAGTGCCCGCTAACGAGGTGAGCGAGGGTCTCCGCTACCTGCTCGAGCACCTCGAGGACGAGGACGACGCCGAGGATGACGAGGAGTAGGGTAGCTTCGTTCGTCGAAAGATTGTAAATACCTAAGTGAGCGCGGCCTTGCACATGCAGGGCCGCGCTCTTGCGTTAGCATGGGACTACTTGTATGGCTGTCTGCGGAGGCGATTGGCAATGGATAACTATTTGGACTTGATGCGCGCTCGCCGCGAGCAGATTCTGGAGTGTTTTTATGCGGCACTCGATCGCGCGGGCCGTCCCCACGATGCCGCGCGCCTGATTGCCGTCTCCAAGACTGTTGGCGTCGATGAGACCGTTGCCGCTATTCAGGCGGGGTATCGCCATTTTGCCGAGAACCGCCCGCAGGAGCTCGTTCGCAAGCTCGCGGGCCTCGCAGAGCATCCGGAGCTACCCGAGGTGCGCTTCGATATGATCGGCAACCTGCAGACCAACAAGATCAATGCGGTTCTGGGCTCGGCTGAGCTGATTCATTCGGTGGGATCGCTGCATTTGGCTCAGGCTATCTCGAGCCGTGCGGTCCGCAAGATTGAGGCGGGCGAGCTCTCCGGCCCCCAGCGTGTGCTGCTCGAGGTCAATGTGAGCGGCGAGGAGTCCAAGGGCGGTTTTTCGCCCGACGAGGTCCGAGACGCCGCAGGTGAGCTTGCGGAGCTTGAGGGAATTTGTGTGCAGGGCCTTATGACTATGGCACCCCGGGGGAATAAGGATGTGGCGTGCCGCACCTTTGCCGGACTTCGCGAGCTAAGGGATGAGCTTGAGGCGACGCACTCCGACCTGAGCCTGCCCGAACTTTCCTGCGGCATGAGCGAGGACTTTGAGCCTGCCCTTGAGGAAGGCTCTACGCTCGTTCGCCTGGGCAGGGTAGTATTTAGCCCGGAGTTTGCAGTAAAATAAGGCTCTGAAGTGCGCACTGATTATCAGAGCGCCTGCACTAAACCGCGAGAGGACACAACCATGGGCTTCCTTGACGAGATTAAAAATAAGATGCACCTGGGCGGCCAGCAGGGTTACGACCAGGGTTATGGTCAGGACGACGACTACGGCTACGATGATGGCTATGACGACGGCTACCAGAACAACGGTTACAGCGGTGCCTCGGGCGAGGGCTTCTACACCCAGGATGAGCCGAGCAACGGCCTGTTGGGTCAGACGCGCCGCGGCGAGGCCGAGTCGGTGGCCGTGTACACACGCTCCGGTCAGCTGGTCGGCGATGATTCTCGCCATGCTACGACCTACAACCCGCCATCGCGCTCGCAGGAGACGGTTGCGGGCGGTTATCGTCCCGGTGCGTACGACACGCCGTCGAGCTATGCCGAGAGCACACGCGCCCGCGCTGCTGCCCCCGCACCTGCTCCCTCACCGAGCGATGCCTCGGCGTATGCGAGCAACATCATCAACGCTACGCCGCAGCTGCCGGCTTATGTCCTGCGCCCCGAGAGCTATGACGACGTGGAGACCGTCGTGCGCCGCGTGCGCACCAAGCAGCCTGTCGCGCTGATTTTTGTGGGCGTTCGTACCGAGGTCGCCAAGCGCGTCCTGGACTTCTCCTACGGCTTTGCCTGCGGCCTGGGTGCCACCGTCAAAGAGGTGGGCGATCGCGTGTTTATGGTGCTGCCCGCCGGTTGCGAGGTCAAGGATTCGGACCTCAAAAAGCTCCGTGCCGACGGCTACCTTAAGTAAAGACAAGACGAGGAGATTCTCATCAACATCTACACCATTGTCCAGCTGGTCAATACGCTGTTCAACTTTTACTCCACTCTCATCGTGGTTTACTGCCTTATGACGTGGATCCCTATGAAGCAGGGCGGATTGCTACAGGATATCGCCGCCGTCCTCGATAGCGTGTGCGGCCCGTGGCTCAATTTGTTCCGCCGGTTTATCCCACCCATGGGCGGCGTCGATTTTTCACCGGTCGTTGCGATTATTGCGTTGCAGTTGGTGCAGAAGCTGGTTCTGCAACTTCTTATAGGTATACTCATATAAAACTGGCTTAGTAACTCACGTCGGGCGCACGGCGCCAAGGCGAAGATAAAGGAGAACTTGTTATGGCTATTACCCCTGCTGACATTCAGGCTCAGACCTTCTCTGAGGCCAAGCGCGGCTACGATCCCGCCGAGGTCGACGTCTTCCTGGAGACCCTGTCCTCTGAGGTCGATGCCATGCTCGCCAAGATTGTCGATCTTAAGGGTCGTCTGACCGCCACCGAGCAGCAGCTCGCCGATACGCAGGCCCAGCTTGCTCAGGCTCAGGACGCTGCCGCACAGGCCGTTCCCGCTGCCCCTGTGGCCGCTCCTGCACCCGACTTCTCCGCTCAGGAGCGCCAGATTTCCGCTGCCCTGATTGCTGCCCAGCAGACCGCCGAGGGCATCGTCAACGACGCCAACGAGAACGCTGACCGTATCCGTAACGAGGCCGACGCCAAGGCCCGCGAGGTCATCCGCCAGGCCCTGACCGAGAAGCAGGCCGAGCTTGAGGAGATCGACCGTCTTAAGGCTTCCCGCGAGGAGTTTAAGGCCGAGTACCTCAAGCTCATCCAGCACTTCATGGACGATGCTCAGAACTCCTTCCCGTCCGATCTCATGGCTTCTACGCCGGTCGGTTCCGCCGCTTCTCCGGCTGTGACCGTTCCCGCTGCCGAGCCGCTGCCCGTCGCCGAGCCGGTTATCCCCGTTGCCGATCCCTTCGCACCGATCGACAACTTCGCCGCCGACGACCTGGACTAACATCCAGCTATCATGTAGCGCCTAGAAAGGGCCCGCAGCTTGCGGGTCCTTTTTTGTGGCTGTGTGCAGTCTGCAAAATAAAACGCCGAGTCCTGCGTTTGAGGGCACAGGACTCGGCGAACCGGTGAGCGGTCAAAGGTGGATTTTAAGGCATGTCCCAAAAATCTACTTGAGGAGGAAGTCGGGGAGGGGAATGGTGCGGGCCTCGCGTTGCTCGGGGTCGGCGATATAGTCGGCAGGATAGCCGCAGACGAGCATATGATAGGGATAGATGCCCTCGGGCAGGCTGAACTGCTCACAGGCCACTTCGGGCTTAAAATGGCACACCCAGCACGTACCCAGGCCCTGCTCCTCGGCCTCCATCATCATCTGATCGCAAACAATCGAGGTGTCGATGGCACTGGAGTTCATCTGGTCATAAGGGCGCACCCAAGCATCGTCAGTAACGCTGCAAATAAGAAAGATAAGCGGAGCCCCAAAGATAGACCCCTCACGAGCAAAGCGCGGCTGACAAGCAGCAGCCTTTTCCAACAACTCCGGAGTATCAAGCACCATCACACGGGTTGGATGATTATTACAAGCAGAAGGAGCAATGCGCCCCGCCTCAACAATGGCATCCACCACCGACTGCTCAACAGGCCGATCCTCAAAAGAACGACAAGAATACCGAGTCCGAGCCAAATCCAAATACCCCATACGAGCCTCCAAAGCTAATAAAACAACCCAAAACTAAGCAAAAGGGTACCCAAAGCAACATTCAGCCAAACGTTTAAGGCGGTCCCAAAGTTTCCGATCGGGCCCCAAGGCCCTGCCAACAAAAGCCCCATCGCTTTCAAAGTATCAGCCAAAGTTTCCAATGGTGGTACGTAAGGGAGCGGGCCCGACCACTAATACCCTTTTGAACGACTCTGCTTGCAGCCGGAGTGAAAAAGGTTATTAGTGGTCGGGCCCGCGACCGCCGGGACACGTACCCCCAATTAACTGTTCTTCATGACAATCGAATCCACGACATCGGCCACATTTTCACAGCAGTCGGCGCAGTACTCCAGGAAGGCGTAGACGTCACGCCAGGCGATGACCTCGAGCGGATCCTTGCCGTTGACATGCAGGTTGCGCATGGCGTTGATGTAGAGCTCGTCGGCCTCGGACTCGATCGTGTTGATCTGGATGACGAGTTCGCGCAGGGTCTTGGACTTGCGGTAGTTGGGCAGCTCGACCATCAGGTCCTTCATGGCGCGGCAGGCGTCGGTCACCTTGTGGGCGATCACGATGGCATCGGGATGGATGCTTTGGATGTTGGTGAAGTAGACGCGCTGCACGACGCCTTCGATACGGTCAAGCACAGTGTCGAGCGAGCAACTCATCAGGTCCAGATCCTCGCGCTCAAGCGGGGTGATAAAGGCAGTGAGCAGGGCATCCTCGAGCTCATGGTGCTTCTTGTCGGCCGCATGCTCAATCGCATGCATCTCCTCGAGCATGTCGTGGATCTGCGCGGGATCAAAGTTCTCGAAAATCTTGATGAGCAACTCTGCGGCCTGGACAGCAAGGTCGGCGCAGGCGACGTAGTTGTCAAAGTAGAACGAATCGGGTTTCTTTGCCATGAGTGGGTCCTTTCGAGGCGAAGACGGGTGGGCGAAGTATTACGGTCCGGATGGACGCTCGGTTTGACTAGATGAACATCATGAACAGCTTGGCCATGACAAAGCTGATGAGTCCGCAGGCGGGGAAGGTGAAGAACCAGGTGAACATCATGTCCTTGACCACGCCAAAGTTGATAGCCGAAAGGCGCTTGACGGCGCCGACGCCCATGATGGCGCAGGTCTTGATGTGGGTGGAGGACACAGGGATACCGGTAAGGGTGGCAAGCAGCAGATTCGCGGCGCCTGCGAGGTCGGCGGAGAAGCCCTGATACTTCTCGAGCTTGACCATGCTCTGGCCGACGGACTTGATGATGCGCTCGCCGCCCACGCTGGTGCCGATGCCCATGGTGGCCGAGCACAGCAGCATGATCCAGATGGGGATGCCGGCATCGCCGACGCTCGTCTGGCCGTTGGCGAAGGCCACGCCTAAAAAGAGCACGCCGATGAACTTCTGTCCATCCTGCGCGCCGTGCATAAAGCTCATGGCCGCAGCGCTCGCGATTTGAGCGTATTTAAAGAAGACGTTTGCACGTCGCCTATTGGCGGCGGCAAACAGAATCGAGACGAGTTTGCACAGGATCCAGCCCATGACAAAGCCCAGGCCGATGGAGAGCGCCAGGCCGTAGATGACCTTCATCCACTCGTGGACGTTGACGCTGTTCGCGCCGCCGAGGGCGATAGCGGCACCGGTCAGGCCGGCGATAAGGCTGTGGCTTTGCGAGGTGGGGATGCCAAAACGCGATGCTGTGGCGCCGTAGACGACGATGGAGAACAGCGCCGCGCACAGGCAGGCGAGCGCCATGGTGCTGTTTCCGCCAAAGTCGACGATATGTGAGATGGTGTTGGCGACGCTCGCGTTAAAGTGCGTCATGATGAGCACGCCGAGGAAGTTGAATGCGGCGCTCATGAGAATGGCGGCGCGGGCGGGCATGCAACGCGTAGTGACGCAGGTCGCGATGGCGTTGGGCGCGTCGGTCCATCCATTGACGAAGATGGCGCCGAGCGCGAGGATCACGGTGACGGCAAGGACTGGGTTCGACACAATTTGGCCGAGGAAGGTTGAGAACGTTACGTCCATATATGGGCTTTCTCGAAGTTTGCAGACACGTTACAAAAACATGATAAATCGTATCACCTCCTGCGGGTTTCTTTGCCGAGTTCTGATGGGAGAAGTAATTTTTTGGCACTAAAATTGAATATTAGCCCTGTTGACCGTGGGTGTTCTTTTTGCTATCACGCCATGCGGACACGCGCGTTCGCTCCGACACTCCAAAACCACAGTCTGTTCGCTTTACAATATACAAACATGCGTTCGATAATGGGGGCATGGAATATCGACAGACAGATGGCAAAACTCGGCGCGTGCACAAGCAGTATGTGGACGTCGTGGCCCGCATCCTTGCGGGCGGACAAGTCGTGCCGGTTACCGTCTGCTGGGTCGACGGTCGCTGCTTTACAATTGACGAGATTGTCTCGTCCACGGGCTTTGGCTTAACGGTTCACGGTGTTCGTACGGCAACGTATAAGGTTCGTTTTGGCGGGCATGCGACCGAGTTGTATCTGGAGGACCAGGCGTGCGGACGGCCGGACGGCTCGCAGGCCCACGTGATGCGTTGGTGGGTCTGGGCGTTTGATCGTACGCTTGAGGGCGAGCGCCGTAGGTAAGGACGCACGGCGTTCGGGTACAATGACAGGAATCTTGTCAGCTACTGCGCCGTTATTTGTGGCGCTTTTTGAAAGGACGAACCTATGAACGATATCCAGGGCTATCAGAACGGCCCCGTCGAGAGCGGCGCAAGCCGCGCCAAGGAGATGTCGCCGCGCGCGTACAATCTCGCCATGTCTGCCCTGATTTTCTTGGGCTTTTGCGCCATGGGCGCCGGCGCCTACTTTACGAGCACCATGTCGTTTGCGCGCATGATGATAAGCGGCGCCGCCTTGCCGCTGGTCTTTGGCTCGTTTGTTTTGACCATCGTCGGCATGGTCATGATGTCGGCCGCCGCCAGCAAGCAGTCCGTGGGCCTGTCCCTTGTGGGCTATGTAATTTTTGCGAGTACCTTTGGCCTGACCGCGTCGTTTGGCCTTGCCAACTACGACCTGCCCACCATCAACACTGCCTTTATCGCCACGGCCGCCATCACCTTTGTCTTTGGCGCGTTGGGCGTGACCTTCCCCAAGTTCTTCCAGCGCGTATATGGCATCGGTTTTGGCATTCTGCTCGCCACTATTCTGGTTGAGATCGTGCTGATGTTCATGGGCGTCTCGCAGACCATCACCGACCTGATCGTGATCGTGGTGTTCGCCGGCTTTATTGGCTACGACACCTATGTTGCCACGACGGTGCCGCCTACGCTGCCCAACGCCGTGCTCATGGCGTCCAATCTATTTGTGGATATCATCAACGTGTTCCTGCGCATCCTGAACATCCTCGGCCGTCGCGACTAGTGGCGAATTGCGGCGGTGCTTGCCGTGCGTGTAAATCGATGCGAAAGGCGGTCCTTCGGGGCCGTCTTTTTTGTACGCGGCGGGGTATCATGGATGGGAAAAGCCGATAGCGGCAGCGACAGGAAAGGTGACCACTTATGGCAGACGTCGACAACAGGAACCGTAACCGCAGGTCCAACCGAGCGGGTCAGCCCAATCCCAAGCGCGAGGCCCGTGCCAAGGCCGCCGAGCGTCACGTGGCAACTGTATCCGAAGCGTGCGCCAAGGATATCGAGCGTTCGCTTGTCGGTGTTCGCGAGTTTGACGGTATGCCTGCCGGCTTTGTCGCGGCGATGAAGGCCAAGGCCCAGAAGGCGGCGGCTGCTGAGGAGCAAGCTGCCGAGGACGTCGAGGGCGCGGAGGCTGCCGAGGTTGAGGCAGCGCCCGAGCCCGTCGAGGAGCCTGCCGAAGAAATCGCTGAAGCTGAGTCCGCGCCTGCTGAGGAGCCCGCTCCGGTTCTGCCCGAGGTCACTGTGCTCGATGCCTCCGCCACGCAGGCCATCCTGGACAACGGTCGTGGCTATGCGCAGTTCTGCGACATGGCCGTGCTCGCCTTTGCCTCGTTCACCAACCCGGGCGGTGGCTATATTCAGGGTTATCTGGGCCAGGAGGCCACGCTGTGCGCCGATTCGTATCTGTACAACGTTCTCGATAAACAGCGTAAGTGGTACGGCGAGAACCGTCGCCGCAACATCAACTGCGAGCTTTACCGAAACCGTGCGCTGGTGGTGCCTGCGGTGCGCTTCGACCGCAACCACGTGCATGCATACGCCGACGTGATCCTGGCCGCCGCGCCCAACGTTAAGCGCGCCCGCCAGGAGTATCGCGTGAGCGACGATGCTCTGCTGGATGCCCTGCGCGACCGCATTCGCTTTGTGCTCGCTATCTGCGACGAGTTGGGTCGCGAGAAGCTCGTGCTGGGCGCATGGGGCTGCGACAACAACGGCTTTGACGCCGAGGCCGTGGCCGAGCTCTTCCGCAAGGAGCTCGCGTCGGGCGACTTTAAGGTCAAGCAAGTCTTCTTTGCCGTGCCTTCTACGCGCTGGGATGAGGATTTTGCCAAGTTCGAGCATGTGCTGGCAAACTTCCCCGAGCGCAACGAGGAGTCCTATGCCCAGGTTGCCGCTCGCGCTGCGGCAGCTCGCGCCGCCGAGCAGGCCCAGGCTGCTACCGAGGATGATGAGGACGAGGACGATTGGCGCAAGTACCTGTAATCGGTACGTGCTGACAGATAGGTCGAGCCGGCGGGAGAGGCTCTTCCGTCGGCTTTTTACTGAGCGAGGGGCTTACGATGAAAAACGTTCTATGCTTTGGCGACAGCAACACCTATGGTTACGATCCGGCGGGCATGCGCGACGGCACCGCGGTGCGCTATGCGCAGGATGTGCGCTGGTGCGGCGTGGCCCAACGTGACTTAGGCGAGGGCTGGCATGTAATTGAAGAAGGCCTCAACGGCCGCACGACGGTACGCGACGACATGTGCCATCTGGATACCAATCTTAACGGCATCCGCGCGCTGCCGATGCTGCTCGAGGCCCATAAGCCGCTGGATGCGATCGTTATTATGCTGGGAACTAACGATTGCAAGACGGTCTTTGGTGTGACGGCCTCCGATATTGCCCGTGGCACCATGGCGCTGATTCGCGCGGTGCGTGCATTTCCCTGGACCAATGCCGCACCCTGCCCGCGTATTCTGCTGATGGCACCTATCAAGATCAAGCCGCAAATCGCCGATGTATATATGACCGATTTTGACGAGCGTTCCGTCGAGGCCTCGGAACATTTTGGTGAGTACTACGCACATGTGGCTGAGCAGTTTGGCTGCGACTTTTTGAATGCCGCCGACTTTGCCGAGCCGGGCGATATCGACTATCTGCATATGATGCCCGAAAGCCACGAGAGCCTGGGTCACGCCGTGGCAGCCAAGCTCCAAGAGATGCTCGGTGAGTAGCGCGACCCCAAGCCACCGCAAAGGTGCCTGTCCCCTTTGCGGTGGTTTTGGGACGGGGCTTAGTACTGCCACATGTGGTTGACGGGGCCGGAGCCTTTGCCCATGTCAAAGCCGGCGGCGAGAGCGCCGGTTAGGTAGGCCTTGCCGGCGTTGATGGCGTCGGCAAGTTCCATGCCCTGGGCCAGCGCGCAGGCGATGGCGGATGAGAGCGTGCAGCCGGTGCCATGCGTGTTGCCGGTCTCGATGCGCTTGTGGCGGAACCACGTGGTGAGCGGATCACCCAGGTGGTTGCCCTCGTCATCGAGCGACGCGGGCTCTGCGAGCACATCGTTGGCCTCGTTGACAAAATGCCCGCCTTTAACGAGGGACGCGCAGCCAAAGCGGCGGGTGAGGAGCATGGCAGCGTTTTGCTGTGTGCGCTCGGAATCGACCTCGTAGTCGAGCAGCGCCATGGCCTCGGGAATGTTGGGGGTGATGACGGTCGCCAGCGGGAACAGGCGACGCGTAAGCGCTTCGGCGGCATCCTCGGCAATGAGGCGAGCGCCCGACGTGGCGACCATAACGGGGTCGACGACCACGTTGGTTGCGTTCCATGCGCTCAGGCGATCGGCGATAACTTCGATAATCTCGGTGGACGAAACCATGCCGATTTTGACTGCGTTGGGGCGAATATCGTCAAAGACGGCGTCAATTTGCGCAGCGACGATATCGGGGGAGATATTCTGCACAGCGGTGACACCGAGCGTGTTTTGTGCGGTGATGGCGGTGATGGCCGTCTCGGCATACAAGCGGTGCGCCGTAATGGTCTTGATGTCGGCCTGAATGCCGGCACCACCGCTGGAATCGGATCCTGCGATGGACAGGACGGCAGGTACCTTGCTACGATCCATGTTCGCTCCCTTGCTCGGTTGGATTCAAATGGGTCTTCTACCTGCATTATAAAGTTGCCCGGGCCGGCTGTATGCCGATCCCGGGCTGGTGGTGCAATCTTTACGCAAATGTTAGCAAATGTTCACACGTCAACAATTGATGGGCCCCGCAGCAGGCTTGCGGGCGATTGCTTCGAAAAAAGCTAATCCTCCATGCCAAGATCGATCGTCGTGCCCTCGAACACCTTGTTGACGGTGCGGACAGCACACATCTTGCCGCACATGGTGCAGGTGCCCTCGGTGGCGGCGGGGGATTCCTCGTAGCGCTTCTTACCAGTGACCGGGTCGAGCGCGCACTTCCACATGGCATCCCAGTCGAGTTTGCGGCGTGCCTGGCCCATCTTATCGTCCATGTCGCGGGCGTGCGGCACCTTCTTGGCGATATCGGCGGCATGTGCGGCGATCTTAGTGGCCATGAGACCGTCGAGCACATCCTGGGCGTTAGGCAGGCATAGGTGCTCTGCCGGCGTCACGTAGCACAGGAAGTCGGCGCCGGAGCTTGCGGAGATGGCGCCGCCGATGGCTGCGGTGATGTGGTCGTAACCCACGCCGATATCGGTCACCAGCGGCCCCAGCACATAGAACGGGGCGTTGTGGCACAGGCGCTTCTGCAGCTTCATGTTGGCGGCGATCTCGTCGAGCGCCATGTGGCCCGGTCCCTCGACCATAACCTGGACGCCGGCGGCCCATGCGCGCTTGCACAGCTTGCCCAGCTCGATCATCTCGGCGGTCTCGGTGGCGTCGTTGGAATCGTAGAGGCAGCCCGGGCGGCAGGAATCGCCGAGCGAGATCGTCACGTCGTACTCGTGGCAGATCTCGAGCACCTCGTCGTAGAACTCGTAGAAGGGGTTCTCATTGCCGGTGACCTCCATCCAGCCAAACAGCAGCGAGCCGCCGCGGCTGACGATGTTCATGAGGCGGCCGGTCTCCTTAAAGGTCTTGATGACCGACTTGTTGATGCCGCAGTGGATGGTCATGAAGTCCACGCCGTCCTCGGCGTGCGCGCGCACGACCTCGAGCAGGTCGTCCTTGGTAAGCTTGACCAGCGGCTTTTCCATGTAGCCGATGGCGTCGTACATGGGGACGGTGCCCACCATGAGCGGCGTCTCGTCGATGAGCTGCTGGCGGAACTGGCGTGTCTTGCCCGAGTTGGAGAGGTCCATGATGGCGTCGGCGCCAAAGTCCTCGGCGATCTTGACCTTCTTCCATTCCTCGGCGGCATCGGCCTTGTCGCCCGAGATGCCCAAGTTCACGTTGACCTTGGTGGACAGGCCTTCGCCGACGCCAAAGGCGCGCATGCCCTTTTTGATGTGCACGATGTTGGCGGGAATGGCGATGCGGCCGTCGGCCACGCGCTCGCGGATGTACTCGGGGTCGCGATGCTCGCGCTCGGCGACTTCCTTCATCTGCGGTGTGATCTGCCCGGCGCGGGCGAAGTCGATTTGCGTGACGAGCTTGGGCTCGGTCTGTGTGCTCATTGGCACGGCTCCCTTCGTTGGCATTACCCATATCAGGTTTGCGGGTCAGGGCGGGCGCGCCCAATCTCAGCCTGCCGTCTTGTCCTGCAAGCTCCCCGTTATGTCATGGGCTCAAGTATAGCCTGAATGGGTACGATTGGGCCAACGAGCGTGCCTGTGGGGAGGCGAACATGGAAGACAAGCATCTATATCGAGAGACACAATGGGACGTATCGGCCGAGGAGGGCCGTGCGCACCATGGGTTGGTCGCGATTGGCTTTGCGGTGCTTGCCGTGCTGGTGATTGCCTTTTGTATTTGGACGTTTGGCGGTCGCGGCGGCGCTGCCTGGGAGTTTGAGGCCGACGAGGCCCTGCCGATCATGACGGTGAAGGTCGCGGGCGGCAATACCGTTGCCGCGCCGGGCGACTATTGGTATCCGCGCGATGAGTTTATGCAACTGCAGCTGAGCGGCGGGTCTATTCCTGGCGAGGAAATCGAACGCGTGACGTTTGATGCGGCGCTCAAAACACTTACGGTTAAACTCAAAGATCAAGGGGATGTGCCCACGACGATGGATATCGCGCTGACGGAATGGCGCCTGGAGCCCCCGTCGGGCATCAAGGTGTCCGAGGTGGAGCATGTCAAAATTACCTATCAGGATGGCTCGACAAATGAAATTGCCAAAGCCGACGGCTTGGCGGAATAGACGCCGTGCCTAGGCAGCACATTCAAAAGTAGCGGTGGTCCAACAAGGCCTGTTCGTTCAGGAAGACCAAAGTGTTTTTATTTGAAAGCTCGGGAAAGTGACGATAACCAACGTCGAACGCGCTGAGTTCGCTTACATCCTCGAGCTTGTTTTCTGCCATCCAGCGCACCATAGAGCCGCGCGCCTTTTTGCTGGCGGTCGAGCGCTGGATGGGCTTGCCGTTGCGGACGCCTTCGCCAAAGAGACACGTGACGACCGTGACGTCGGTGGTGAGGCGGGTCAGAACGGCCTTGGCGTATTCCACGCTGGCAAGGTTGACGATCGTAGCGTTGGAGCCTGCCGGAGCGATAGCCCGTGCGAGCTTGTCGCCCCAAAACGCGTAGAGGTCTCGGGCACCGTCGATGGCAAGTTTCGCGCCCATCTCCAGCCGATACGGTTCAACGGCATGAAAGGGGCGTACGCATCCGTAAAGGCCCGAGAGGATCCAGAGATGGTTTTGCAGCCAGTCGAGCTGTGCGGCATCCATGACCTCGGGCGCCATGCTTTGGTATTGGATGCCGTGATAGGACATGACGGCGGGGGAGAGGTGACGGGCGAGTGCGGGATTGTCGAGATCGCCGTTTTTCAGGATGGGCCCGAACTCATGCAGGGTGTTGAGACAAGGCCCCAGCAGTTTGTCACTCACGTTCCACAGCGCCTGCAGGCCGACGCTGCCTTCATTTCGTTCGATATCTAGCAGTGCGCGGTGGAGGCGAGCCGTCTCGTGCGCAAAAGGTGGAATGCCCAGGACTTCAAAAGCATCTTGGGCCGCGCGCATCTGCTTGGCGGGCGAAATGATGACCTGCAGCATGGACTCTCCTCTGCCAAAAAGGAAGTTGCGGTGGAATACGGTCTGTTTGGGCCGTTTATTGGCCAGTTTAATCTGTATTTCACCGCAACTGATGAAGGGTTGGTTAGGCGCGCTCGATGAAGGCCTTGTAGCCGCGATAGGCCTCGTAGATATCGGCCTTGTTGGCGACCTCCCACAGGGCATGCATGGACAGGACGGCAACACCGGAGTCGATGACGTTCATGCCGTACTTGGCCATGATGTAGGCGATGGTGCCGCCGCCGCCCGCGTTGACGCGACCGAGCTCGCAGGTCTGGAAGTCCACGCCGGCCTCGTCCATGATGTCGCGGACGAGGGCCACGTACTCGGCGTCGGCGTCGTTGGAGCCACCCTTGCCGCGGCTGCCCGTGTACTTGTTAAAGCACAGGCCGCGACCCATGAAGGCGGCGTTCTTGGTCTCGAACTTGCCGGCATAGCCCGGGTCGAAACCGGCGGACACGTCGGAGGAAAGCATGCGGCTGTGGGCGAGCGCGCGGCGCAGGGCCAGCGGACTATCCTCGCCGGCGAGCGTCATGATCTCGGCGACGGTGTTCTCGAAGAAGCGGCTCGTCATGCCGGTGGCACCTACGGAGCCGATCTCCTCCTTGTCGACGATGAGCGTGATGCTCGTGCGCCCCACGTTGCCGACGTCGATCTGGGCGAGCATGGAGGGATAGGCGCAGACGCGGTCGTCGTGGCCATAGCCCAGAATCATGGAGCGGTCGAGGCCCATGTCACGGGCC
>CABUUB010000013.1 GCA_902494625.1 uncultured Collinsella sp. | reverse complement strand
TCACCCGCCGCGGCCTGCGCGTGGGTTCGCTCAAGCATCACGGGCACCACGGCTTTGATATCGATGTGCCCGCTAAGGATACGTGGCGCCATCACCAGGCCGGATCCAAGCACGTGGGCCTCATCTGCGCCACGCGTTGGGCGGAGTACGCCGACACGCGCGAGGAGGACGAGATGCCCGCGCGCGAGCTGCTGTCGCGCTACAACGATGTCGACGTGGTGATCATCGAGGGTTACAAGACCGAGGGCTTCGACAATATCGTGGTCGCGCGCTCCGGTGTCGACCGTCTGCGCGGCAAGAGCTCGCTCGACCTTGTCGACGGTCGCACGCTGGCCCTTGCCTGCAACGAGGCCCTGGCGCGTCAGGCCTTCGACGCCGGCTTTGCGACCCGAGCCATCAACATCAACGACGCCCGAGCCATCTGCGACCTCATCCAAGACCACCTTCAGGCTTGACGCTGCGCCGGCCCCAAGCACCCCATCTCGCCCCTCAAGCCGTCGCTCGCGTACCAAAACGCGTCGCTCCTCTTTCGGGGCGACCTGGGGCACTTGGAATCGGCTCGCTGCGCTGCCATGGCGGGTTTTATCTGGGCAAACGCCATTTCCACCACAAAAGGGCCAGGCACCTTTGTGGTGGTATTGACTTGGAGCTGCTTCAAGGTGCCATAATCTCTTGGGAAAACACTTTTCAGGGAGGTCCCATGTCAAAGCTGTACTTTATGCGCCACGGTCAGACGCTCTTTAACCTACTTCGCCGTAAGCAGGGCTGGTGCGATTCGCCGCTTACCGAATTGGGAATCGAGCAGGCTAAGGCCGTGGGCGCAACGCTGCGCGAACGCGGCCTTACGTTCGACCATGCCTACAGTTCCACATCCGAGCGCGCGTGCGATACGCTTGAGCTGGCATTTCCCGGCCAGCCTTATGAGCGTGTCAAAGGCCTTAAGGAATGGAACTTTGGCAAGTTTGAGGGTGCGAGCGAGGATTTGAATCCGCGCCTGCCCTACGGTGATTTTTATAAGCAGTATGACGGTGAGGGTGAGGTTGAGTTTCGCGAGCGCATGATGGCGACCATCACCGAGCTCATGCGGCGTCCCGGGCACGAGAGCGTGCTGTGCGTGAGCCATGGCGCCGCAGCGGCTCAGGTCATGCGCGCCGTGGGCGTGGATCCGCTCAAAATGAAGAACCGTATCGGCAACTGCTGTGTGCTCGAGCTCGATTTTGACCCTACTACCAGCACGTTTGCCTTTGCAGACCTCTACAACCCCTATGGCACCCCACGAGAGTAGCCGCCAAAACCGCCACAAAGGTGCCTGTCCCCTTTGTGGCGGTTTTACCGTTTGCGGACGTTTTCCTACCGTTCGGCGGGATGCTGGGCAGTCGAGGCTTACGCGATATGCAAGTTTCATCCTACAATCGTTGCCGTGCTCACAAGTTTGTTACTCCTCGGGAGGCATCACTTGCGCATAATAGAAGACGAGGAATAACGCCCCGTCGTCTAGCGCCGATGTCCGAGGAGTTTTTTCATGCTCATTTTAAAGAAGATCAACAATAACGTTGCTCTTGCCGCCAGCGATGACGGCAAAGAGGTTGTTGTCTTTGGCAAGGGCATCGGGTTTCACGAGATGCCGTACGAGCTTTCCGATGAGTCGCTCATCCAGCGCAAATTCTATAACGTTCCCGAGAGCCTGCAGGATATGGTTGGCACCCTTCCTGACGACGTGCTGCTCGCGGCGGGCGATATCGCTTGCTTCGCGTCCCAGCAGCTTGGCTGCAAGCTATCCGGCGGCCTGCCCTTTATCCTGGCCGATCACCTGCAGTTTGCCGTCCGGCGCGATGACGATCAGATCAACGCTCCCAATCCGCTCGCGCACGAGGTGGCCTTCATCTACCCTCGCGAGCTCGAAGTTGGCAAGGTCGCCCTTGACATCGTGCAAAAGCATACCGGCGTTAAGTTGAGTCAGAACGAGGCAACGTGCATCGCGCTCCACATCGTTAACGCCGAGGTCGATGGCATGGGTCGCGCCAAGGACATGGATTTCATCATGAAGAGCACCCGCGTGCTCGACGAGGTGACTCATTCCGTGGAAAAGCAGCTCGGCTGCTCGCTCGACACGGCGTCGTACTGCTACATTCGCTTTCTTGCGCACCTGCGTTTTTTGGTTCGTCGCCTCTGCAAGGGCAGCTGCACTCAGACCGAGAACTCATCGCTGTTCATACAGGCCGCCCGCGATTTTCCCGAGGCCTACCAGTGCGCATACGCCATCAACCGCGTCTTTGAAAAAGAGCTCAATCAGAGCTGCTCGGACGAGGAACTCCTGTATCTGATGATGCATATCAACCGTCTGCGATCCAACTCGCAGATCGAGTGAGTAGGGCCGCCGACCCGGCGGCAATCGCAACAATTCATTTTGGTTTCTAACCGCGGGAAAGGTACCGGCCCGCGGTGGGGGATAGCTTTGTCGAAATTTGGAAAAGAGAGGACATATCATGGCAGGTAAATACGACGATCTTGCTGCCCAGGTAGTTGAGCTGGTCGGCGGCAAGTCCAACGTCAAGTCCGTCGCGCACTGCATTACCCGCGTTCGCTTTAAGCTCAAGGATGAGTCGAAGGCCAATGACGAGGCAATCTCTGCACTGCCCAATGTCATCAAGGTCATGCACGCCAACGGCCAGTATCAGGTTGTCGTGGGCAACATCGTCGAGGACGTCTACGACGCGATTCTTAAGGTCGGCGGCCTTTCCGACGGCGGTACGGTGGACGCCGATGACGACGATGACGCTCCCAAGGGCGTTGCCGACGTGGTGATCGACCTCATCTCTGGCATCTTCCAGCCCATGCTGGGCACCTTCTCTGCCGCCGGTATCATGAAGGGCCTGCTGGCGCTTGCGACCTTCCTGGTCCCGAGCTTTGCCAATGACGGCGCCTACACGCTGCTCTACACCGTCGCCGACGGCATGTTTTACTTCCTGCCCGTGGTGCTTGGCTACACCGCCGCCAAGAAGTTCAAGATGAGCGAGTTCAACGGTCTCGCCATCGCCTTTGCCCTGGTGTATCCCACCATGGTCGCCCTGACCTCGGGTGAGGTCGTCGGCTCCGTGCAGCTCGGCTTTGCCGGCTCGTTCTCGTGGTACACCACGTTCCTGGGCCTGCCGCTGATCATGCCTGCCTCCGGCTACACCAGCTCCGTTATCCCCATCCTGCTCATGGTTTGGTTCGGTTCCGCCGTCGAGCATTGGGTTAAGAAGTGGATTCCGGCCTCCATGAAGATGTTCTTCGTGCCGCTGATCACTGTCACCGTTTCCGTTACCCTTGGCTACCTGGTCATTGGCCCCGTTGCCACGCTCATCACCAACCTGCTCGGTGAGTTCTTCGCGCTGCTGTTTGGCCTGCCCATGGTCGGCTCCATCCTGGGCTGCACCATCGTTGGTGGTTTCTGGATGTGTCTGGTTATCTTTGGCTTCCACTGGTCGCTCGTTCCCATTGCCCTTGTTAACCTCACGACCCTTGGTCATGACTACATCCTGGGTTCTGTTATTGCCCACTCCTTCTCGCTGGGCGCCGTGCTCTTCGCTATGTATCTCAAGAACAAGGACGAGAAGTTCCGCGGCATCGCTCTGCCGGCTATGATCTCCGCATTCTTCTTCGGTGTCACCGAGCCGGCTATCTACGGTATCGCTCTGCCCGACAAGAAGGCCTTCGTCAACGCCTGCATCGGCTCTGCCGTGGGTGGCTTAATTATCGGTATCTCCGGCGCCATGGTGTATATTTCCGGTGGTCTGGGCGTCTTTAACTGGCTGTCCTTCATCGACCCCTCCGGTGTCAACGGCATCAACCATATGATCTGGGCCATCGTTGCCTCGCTCGTGGGTGCCGCCGTGGGCTTCGCGCTCGAGTTCGTCACCTACAAGCCCGAGGCCGCCAAGTAGCCAAACGACAAAGACTCGGTACCAAGCCGGCGGGGGGAGCACCCCGCCGGCTGTTTTCAAATGGGTTAGGTGCCATACGCCCGTCCGCGCGACTGCTCAAAATCAATACTATGCCGGATTACGGGGCTGAAACGGTGAGCGCTGACCATACCCCGTTTTTCCGTAAGCTGGCAAGCCTCCTACCTGCGGTTTTGTCCCTGCCATTTCTGGCATGCTCAAGGGGCGCCGGTTCCGCCCCGTAATCCGGCATAGTTTTGAACCTGCCAAAAAGGGACGGGTTTATTTTGGTCGGTTTTATCTGGGCAAACGTCGTCTCCGTCAGTTCCGTCCGCATATCTTAAGCCGGCATAGTTTTGATCGGCCGGTCCGCGCGTGTCCCGCAACATGCCTTGCCGCGAAACCGGCCTATCTACTACGTTTAAGCGGTAGGGGCCGACCATACGGTGGTTTTCCGAAAACCGCTAAGCCAACTACCTGCGGTTTTATTTTTGACAATTGCGGCGTGGTCGGGGCTCGTGACTAAACGTAGTAGATGGGCCGGTTTCGTGGCGGCCGACTCTGCGCGAACTTCGATCTGGACGCAAATAACCCTGCGGACGCCGCCTAGGCGCCCGCATCCCTCAAACACGTACGAAAGGAGCCAACATGGCTTTCCCCGATGGATTTCTGTGGGGCGGCGCCACTGCCGCCAACCAGTGCGAAGGCGGATACAACGAGGACGGCAAGGGCCTCGGCGTTCCCGACATCATGACCGGCGGCACGGTCTCCGAGCCGCGCCACATCACCGACGGCATCCTGCCGCAGTACCACTATCCCAGCCATGAGGCCGTCGACATGTACCATCACTACCTCGATGACATTAAGCTCTTTGGCGAGATGGGCTTTAAGTGCTACCGCATGTCCATCAACTGGAGCCGTATCTTCCCCAACGGCGACGAGGCCGAGCCCAACCAGGCAGGTATCGAGTTCTACCGCCGCGTGTTCCAGGCCTGCCAGGAGCAGGGTATCGAGCCCATGGTCACCCTCAGCCACTACGAGCTGCCCTACGGCCTCTCCAAAAACTACGGCGGCTGGAAGAACCCCAAGCTCATCGAGTTCTACCTTAACTACGCCCGCACCGTCATGACCGAGTATCAGGGCCTGGTGCGCTACTGGCTCACCTTCAACGAGATCAACTGCCTGCTCATGGGCGGCTTTGGCGGCGTTATGGGTGGCGGCATGGTGCCCGATGCCACCGACACGCCCATGGCCTTTGGCAACTGCGACTGGGACGACCCGCAGGCGCGTTTCGATGCCCTGCATAACCAGTTCCTGGCAAGCGCCAAGTGCGTCACCATGGGCCATCAGATCGACCCCCAGAACAAGATCGGCTGCATGATCGCCGGTAACGCCTGCTATCCGCATACCTGCAACCCGGCTGATGTCCTGGCCGCGCAAAAGCAGCAGCGCGAGATGAACTTCTACTGCGGCGACGTGCAGGTGCGCGGCGCGTACCCGGCGTGGGCCCGCAGCCTGTGGCGCCGCGAGGGCGTGCACGTGGAGGTCTCGTCCGAGGACGCCGCTACGCTGGCCGCCGGCAAAGTTGACTTCTACAGCTTTAGCTACTACATGAGCGCCACGGCCACGGCCGATCCGGTGCTGTTAGAGCAGGGCAACATTTTTGGTGGTGCCGGCAACGAGTACCTCAAGAAGAGCGATTGGGGTTGGGCGATTGACCCCGAGGGCCTGCGTTACTACCTGGAGGAGGTCTACGACCGCTACCAGGTACCGCTGATGATTGTCGAGAATGGTCTGGGCGCGGTGGACGAGGTCGAGGCGGACGGTGCAATCCACGATGACTACCGCATCGATTATCTGCGCGAGCATATCAAGCAGATGGAGCTTGCTATCGAGGACGGCGTGGACCTGATGGGCTACACCATGTGGGGCTGCATCGACTTGGTGAGCGCCTCAACCGGTGAGATGAAGAAGCGCTACGGCTTCATCTACGTCGACAAGGACAACGACGGCAACGGTACGCTTGCCCGCAGCCGCAAGGACAGCTTCTTCTGGTACAAAAAGGTCATCGAGTCCAACGGCGCCGACCTGTCCTAGCCAACACAAACCTGCCAAAAAGGGACAGGTTTATTTTGACAGGTTTTATCTGGGCAAACGTTGTTTCCACCACAAAGGGGCCAGGCACCTTTGTGGTGGTTTTTGCTTTGGTAGATGTGTGGGACATGCCTTACAATCTGACAAGGAGTTCATGACGGGCGAAAAACGGAGAGAAGGGGCTTGATGCGTCCTTAATGTTTCATGCGGATAGATTGATTTGGCAGACGGTGGCGAATGCCCGCCGTCCGCATTCGTATGAAACAAGGAGTCTCCATGCTCGCATCTCTTCTCTCAAAGCCTCAATCATCGCTGTCCGCGCAGGCCAGGCGCCTGGTGGCGATGCGCTTTCTCATCTACACCGGTTTTCAGACCAGCTACTTTATCGGCGTTATCGGAACGCTCACCTATGCGGACGATGCCTCGGTCGTGGCGACATCGTTGGCCGTTCTGTTTATGAATGTTTTTGTAATCCTGGGATCCTTTGCGGGTGGCGCGGCGCTCGACGCCTGGGGCCCGCGCCACCATTTCTTGCTGAGCATCGTGGGCACGCTGACAACCGGCGTGGCGATTATTGCCTTTGGCAGCGCGACCGGCATCGTCCTGCTCGGCGCGGTGCTCCTGGGCTTTGTGATGGGGTTCGCCCAGCCCATCGCCACATCCTATCCGGCTTACCTCACTGACGATCCTGTCGAGCTCAAAGACATCAACTCCGCCATCGCCATGCTCTCAAACGTGAGTATCATCGTTGGCCCCACGCTGGGCGGCTTTGTCGCGGCAGCTGCGTCGTCGCGCGCGGTGTTCGTGCTCATGATGATCTTTACCGTACTGGCGCTCGTCGCCGGTTGGGGCTTTAGGCTGCAAGGAGGTCGCGTCGCCGCGCGCGAAAGTACTCCTGCGGACGGCAGCACAACGGCAAGTACTGCCAGTCAAAGCTCCGACTCCAGCAAATCCACCCGCGCAACCTTCGCGACCAGCATCAAGACAGTCTTTACCAACAGCGTCCTCGCCCTACTGTTCTGCATCATCTTTCTTTCGAACTTCGGCTATGGCGCCTTTGACCCGCTGGAGTCGTTCTTCTACCGCGATGTTCTGCACGTCGGTGTCGAATGGATGGGCTGGCTCTCGTCGGCCAGCGGTGTGGGCGCGGTGCTGGGCGCCGTGGCCGCGCTCCGCTTGCCGCCGCACCTGGTCAACCTTAAGACGCTGCTTGTAGCGCTCATGTCCGTGGGTCTGGGAAGCCTGTTCTACGTGGGAACACCGTACGTGGGCGTAGCCCTCGTCGGCCAGATTGTCCTGGGCGTGGCCTGGGGCGTCGTCAACCCGCTCCACAACACGATCGTGCAAACGACGGCTCCGCTCGAGCAGCTCGGTCGCGTCAACTCGGTCATGGGCTTTGGCAACATGTTCGCCGGCGTGGCCCCGCTGGCGATTGCCCCCTGGCTGGCGGCGACGTTTGGTGTGCAGCAGACGCTCATCGGGGCGGGCATGGTCGTGACGGCTGTCCCTGCGGCGTTGCTGCTGTTTGGCCGCCGGCATTTCGATTGTTCTGCAAGGCAGTAAAACCATCACAACATTCAGCGAAAATCGCGATTTTGCCGAAAAATGTCGAATGTTGTGATGGATTGCGCCCCGCGCCATGCCATCCTGCGGGTCCGGCTACCACAGAGGGGCCAGGCACCTTCGTGGTGGTTTTTTCTTTGGCAGGCCGCGCCCGCGCCTTGGTATACCATGTACACCATTTCCGACCACATTCAGCACCGCCGCACAACCTAGAAAGGCCCCCATGGACACCACCTTCAGCCACATTAAAGCCGTACTCTGCGATATCGACGGCACGCTGCTCACGAGCCAGCACACGGTGTCCCCGCGCACCGTGGCGGCGATCCGCGCCCTGCGCGAGCGCGGCGTGCTCTTTGGTCTGTGCACCGGGCGCGACGCCCACGCGACCGAGGCCATGTACAAGCTCTGGGGCATCGAAGGCCTGGTGGACGTGCTCGTGGGCTGCGGTGGCGCCGAGGTCATTGACCGCGCGCACGACATCAACGAGCTGAGCTATCCGCTGCCGGGCGAGACCATCGCGCGCATCTGCAAGCACATGGCGGACCTTCCGGCAACGCCCGTCTGCCCCCGAGACGGCGTGTTCTACGTACCCGAGAGCAACGCGTGCGTCGAGCACCTGTCGCGCGTCGACGGCGTGCCCTACCAGGTGGTTGATTTTGCCGAGTTTTTGCGCGAGCCGCAGCCCAAGGTGATGTTTACCATGGCGCCCGAGGTGATGCCGCGGGTCATCGAGCGGGCGTCGACGTTTGCCGATGACACTGTTAAGGCAGCGGCTCTGCAAACCACGCAGCGGCTCTACGAGTTCATGGATCCGCGCGTGTCCAAGACGCACGGCCTTGTGCGCGTGGCGGAGCTCAACGACATGGAACTCCAGGACATCTGCGTGTTTGGCGATGCGGACAACGACACCTGCATGGTGGCTGACGCCGGCGTGGGCGTGGCCATGGCAAATGGCAGCGATGCCACCCGCGCCGCCGCCGATTTTGTAACCGCGAGTAACGACAAAGACGGCATCGCGATCTTTATCGAGGAGCATCTGCTGTAGCGCCGGGGGAGAACCACCACAAAGGGGCAGGCACCTTTGCGGTGGCCTCAGGCGATTTGGGCGAATTGATACCGAAAATCTGCGCAAAAATTTAAATTTAGTTGTCTGAACATCACACGTCTAACCACCGATGGGTCAAAGATATTCTCATCAGTTTGGTAGGGTATTCCTTCCGGTTAATGACCTACTGCTCACGGTCGATTTTCGACCGTGAGCGGGATGTTTGCTCTTGAGCAAAATGTTGTGCAAATAAATAAAATGCTATTAAAAAACTGATAACTGGCTTAATTACCAGTAGAAATAGATATTTCATAGCGAATAAACGAAGGTTAATCCGAGCAAATGTCAAGAGAATTGAGAATTCGCTACAAAACTATCGGTATTTTTGCTTAGATGTTCAAACAATAGTTACAATATGTACTACAAGCGTGCGTAATTACAGATTGCGCAGATACGTTTGATAGTGAAAGAGCAAGATCGCGGTCTCTTGGGGAGGAGACATCGATGAAAGCGAATTCAGAAAAAACTAAGCAGAGTAAAAAAGCGACGCGCCGTGTACTGGCAGGCGTTTTGTGCGGAGCCTCCGTTTTGAGCCTGGTACTGTCGCTCGTCATGCCTCCGATCTCGCAGGCCATTGCCAACGATGTCCAGACGGTTCCTACCGAGGAAACTGTGATGGGGGGGTTCCTCAAGTGAGTCTACTGGTGTAGAAAACGCCAACAACGGGGATACCGAAAACCAGAATAGTGACGAGACCGAGGGCGACGAAGCTGGCGACGATAGCCAGCCTGAGGAGCAGCCCGAGGAAGAGCAGCAGAACGAGGGTACAACGACTTCGGATGGTGAAGCCGTTGTTACGGCTGCGGAAAACGAGCAGGCTAAAACGGCCGCCGAGGATATAGCTAGTGCAACCGAACTTCGCGATAAGCTTCAGGGTGTTCTAGAGGGTCAAACGGCCAGCTTCAAGCTGACGGAGGACATTGTCTGCAACGACGAGATTTTTCTCAATAGGGGCAATAGCAATATCACCCTTAAGCTTAATGGCTGCAAGATAAAGCACTCGATCAATGATAAGCCGCTTTTCAGTGTGAGCAATGGTGCTGAGTTTACAATCACGGATTTTAATCCGGGTGAGGATAATAATCCGGGTGAGGATAAGATCGTTGGCTCTCAGTCGCTGCAGAATCAAGACCAGACTTTTACTAGCGAAAAGTATGGCAAAAATGGCAAGGTCGACGACTATGACAACGATGACATCCCGACCACGCTCACCTATTACGTAACCAGGTCGTCCGCTAGCGGTACGAGCACGGCGGAAACGCTTGAAACACATACGGTTAACATCAAGGGTGCAATTGTCTCAACTGCGCCCAAGGGTTCCGCGTTGAGGCTCATTAACGTCTACGATCACGGCAAGTTTAACCTTCGGGGCGGTACGCTTACGCAGAAAAAGGGCTGCAATGTCGGCAGCCTCATCTATGCCGAGAACGGCTCCACCGTCAATATGAGCGGTGGCTACGTTTGCGGAGCAACCTCTAGGAGCCAAGGCGCAGGCATCGAACTCAAAGATGAAGGTACGACCCTTAATCTGACCGGTGGCGTGATCGCAGGCAACTACGCTCCCAATGGCGGCGGCGTGTACTCGAACGGCTCGAGCGTATCTATTTCGAAAAATGCGGTTATTTCGGGCAATGCGACGCTCAATGGGGAAAGCGATCAACCTGGCTATGGCGGCGGCATTATGGCCAGAGGCGGCAGCGTAGCCGTTTCCGGCGGCTATATTACGAATAACAGAATGTCTAAATTCTGCGGCACGGATGGCAGCGGTAACCACGGCGGCGGCCTTGCTGCCGACTATGGAGCGAAAGTCACCATTTCCGGTGGCCAGATTACTGGCAATTATTCTGAAGAAGCCGGCGGCGGCGTTTACGCTACCGATCAATGGCGAGACGGTTCTCGCAAGGAAATGACTTGGCTCAACATTACGGGAGGAATTATTGCCTCTAACGTGAGCTACCGATCTGAAGGTGCCGGCATCCGAGTGGGCCAGAAGGTTGACGCGATGATTTGCAGCACTCCAGGCAGCAAAGTTTACATCACTAACAACTGGTGCATGTCTCGTTTTGACTGGGGCGGAGGCGGTGTCTTCGTCCAGGGCGATTCGAATTACGCACCTAATGCTGGCAGGCTCTTTGTGTACAACTCGTACATTAGCGCCAATACAGCTGGCGGCTACGGCGGCGGCGTTGCAGTCTGCCCCACGGGCAAGACGTTGGTAACGAACACTGAGGGCACGGCAATCTTTGGTAATTCGTCTGCCGGAGATGAGCATGATGGCGATGATCATCCTGATCATCCTAATGATCCTAGTAAAAAACATGCTTACGACTCAATGAAGAATACCGGCAATGACGTTTCACCCCATCTTTCAGGTGGTGGTATTGGTGATACTAATAAGACTGAAGATAGAGATGCATACAAGAAGGAGGTGTTTCGCAAGTACGGTCATGCCGATTTCTTCCTCGCAGCGCGGGATCACAATACGCCGGTCGCAGTGGTAACCGGTAAGATGCTCGGCGGTGGAGACGCCCAGTACTCGGGAAGCATCGAACTTAAAGAAGCTATCAACATTCCCGCCAACGGTGCTGTTGGGGTAAAAAATAGCATCGGCCTGACCTCGGGTGTCGAGGCCACGGATAAAGCGGCGACTGATGCACAGGATAATGCGACAACTTTCATCACGGGCAACTATTCCTGGGACCATGGTGGCGGCATCATGTCGAATGGTGATCTGTACTTGGGTCAGCCAGCGGACGCGTATGTCTACCCAAGCCTTAAGGCGACCAAGGAGCTAATCGATTCGCAGACTGGTAAGAAAAAACCACTCACTAAGAATGAGTTCACCTTTAAGGTCTACCGCAAGGATTTGAAAGATCCTTTCGCGAATGGGACATTCGATCGCGGCGTTTGCACTGAGGTAGGAAATGCAGGTAATGATGCAAACGGCAACATCACGTTTAACCTTGGTGACCAGTCTGCTCCGAGCAGTTCGGCTGGCGAGATTACATACTACCTGGTTGAAGATGCTGGTAATGATCCCTACATCAAGTACGACCCTGCTGTGTATGAGATTGTGGGGACGCTCAAGGATAACGTGACTGGACTTATGTCTGTTCCGACGCTGAATGACAAGTACGAGCTTAAACCTCTCAGCGTTCATAACTACACGCTTATAAACACGAGTGTGACTAAATACTCCGGAGGTTCAACTAAATCGCTGGGCACTCTGCATGATGACGGCCAAGGCTATTATTCGATTGTCAACTCCGATGGATTAAAGACCTTCACCAACACGTACACTCCGTACACCTCCAGCGGCTCTTGGACACCTCAGGTGACCAAGAAGGTCGATGGCGGCGAGATGAAGGCATTCTCATTCGAACTCGCGAACGAGGACGACCCGAACTTCAATAAACCAGAAACGGCAACAATTGGTCTCGCGAATCTCACTGACGAAAACGGTAATGTGAGAACGGTCGATTTCAAGTCGAAGACATATAAGCTCACGGACCTTAAAAATGGTTCCAAGACCTTCACGTACTATGTGCGCGAGAAGAAAGAGAGTTCAATTTTCTCGCATTACAAGTTCGATCAGTCGGTCTATAAGCTTAACGTCACGATGACGGATCAGAAAGATGGCAGGATCACTGCCACGAAGGTGACCTACACCCAGATCGTCGATGCCGAAGGTAATGAAATTCCTGAGAATGAGCGGAAACCGAAACAGTACGGTGAGGACGCCAACGCTGGCCAAAGCCTCCCCACCTTCACCAACACCTACTCCACCTCTTTGCCCCTTTCTGGTATGTCGGGCGTCACTCTGACGTACCTTGCCGGCGCGGCGGTGCTTTGCGCTGCTGCGGCCTGGATGCACATTCGTCGCAAGGCGAATGCGAAGGGAGGTGAGCGTCGTGAATAAGAAAGTTTGCTCCTTCCCGATTTTGTTTGCGCTGCTTGCCCTCCTGATCGGCACCTGCGCGGTTGTGTTCCCCGCTTCCGCGCAGGCCGCGCCGACCTCGACCGGTTCCATCACGGTGAGCGGCACCGTGGCGAGCAGCTACGACGCCTACCAGATCTTTAGCGCCAACGTCGTCGACGGCGACAGCGACGCCAAGATCGCCACCGACCTCGCCTGGGCAAGCGACGCCGTGCGCGACGCCGCGCTGCCTGCGCTGCACAGCGCCGGCATGCCCAAATCCCAGACCACCGCGCAGGAAGCTGCCGAGTGGCTCAACACCGATTCCCACCTTACGAGCGCGCTGAGCGCACAGCTCGCTCGTTCCCTTCAGAGCTCTGACGCCGTGTCCGTGGCCCTTAACGCGGGCACGGCGGCCGAGCTGCCCTGCGGCTACTGGCTCATCGTCGCCGACGACGACGCCATCGCCCAGGGCGAGGCCGGCACCGCGCCGATCATGGCCCAGGTCGGCGGCAGCGCCGTCGCCGTCAAGCCCAAGGCGGCGACCCCCAAGGTGTCCAAGCATGTGCTGGAGGACGGCACCGCCGCATGGCAGAAGGCCGCCGACGCCACGGTCGCCGACGACCTGTACTGGCGCCTCTCGGCTACGGTCCCGGCCGGGCTCACGGCCTACGACACCTATACGGTGCGGTTCGTCGACACCATGGGCGCGGGGCTCGACCCCTCCAAGGTCGCCGCGAGCATGCATGTGTACGTGGCGGCGGGCGCGGACGGTGGCTTCGACGCCGTCTCGGCCGGCAAGGACGGCCGCGTCGGCACCGAGCCCGCGAAGGGCTGGACCGATATCACGGCCCAGTGCGCCACCAAGGTAGCGGCCGACGGCAAGACCTTCACCGTGCGCACCGGCGACCTGATCGCCGCGCTCGGCGGGGCCGACGCCTTTACCGCGGGCGCCCGCGTGGTCGCCGTGTACAATGCGCCGCTCAACAGCGCATGCAACCACGGCATCGCGAAGGGCAACCCCAACGAGGTCTACCTGCGCTACCCGCGCTCTCCCTTTGCCGACCAGTCCGGCGACGGCGGCTTCACCCGCACGCCGAGCGACGACGCGTGCGCCTACACCTGGGATCTCGCGCTCACCAAGCGCGGCAGCGACGGCGACAAGCCGCTTGCCGGGGCGGTCCTGAGCATCGCCGACGACCGCGGCCGCACGCTAGCGGCCGACGGCACGTGGGATGCAGATGGCAAGGCCACCGTCACCACGGGCGAGGACGGCCGCGTGACCGTCTCGGGCGTGGACTCGGGCAAGCTGGAGGTCCGCGAGCTCAAGGCGCCCAAGGGCTACACCGCCTTTGAGGGCACGCGCTCCGTGACGGTCAAGGCCGAGGGCCTGGACGTCGACCAGGTGGCCGCCGCCAAGCCCAAACTCACCATCACGGCCGAGTCGCCCCTGCGCGCCGACAGCGCGGACGGGTCGACGGGCAGCCTAGAGGCGTCGCTCATCAACACGCCCACCGGCACACCCCCTAGCATTACCACCGGAGGCTTTATGCCCTCGACTGGCGATATGGCAATGTACGCCGCGGCCGCCGCAGCGGTCGCCGGAGCCGCGCTCATCGTGGTCGCGCTCCTGGTCAAGCGGGGAGGTGGCAGCCATAAAGAGTAGCTGGCAGCCCCACAGAGAGCGGGGCGAGACGTAGCGAAGTAGATGCTAAGACACAGACAGATGATGATCGATCGAATGAGAACCAACCGGAAAACGGAGGAAAAGAAGATGAGCATGAACAAGAACATCGCACGCCTGGCAGTGACAGCAGGCCTCACAGCAGCGCTGAGCTTCGGCGGCGTCATGGCGCCGGTGACCATGGCGTTTGCGGCTGGGAGCGGCTCAACTGTGACGTTCAACGATCCTGATTATGGAGCGTCCACGACCTATAAGGGCATTCAAATCTTTAAGGCTACGGTTACGACGACCGCCGAGGGCACGACTGTGAGCAACATCGCGTGGGCCAGCACCGACGTCCAAACTGCTGTCGTAAACGCCATCAAGACAAAGGAAGAATCCTACAATAGCAATAACGCGCAGGATGCCGCTGATTGGCTGAACAAACACAACGTAGGCACCGAGAAGACCGATGCAAGTACTAGAATCAGCAGCAGCCACGTTCTGAACAAGATTGCTGCCAATCTGAAGAACAGCGGTGGCTGGGAGACGACGGCTGCGGGTAGTGCGTCCCTTTCTGGTCTTACCGCTGGTTACTGGCTTTTCCTGACCAATAGCGTTGCGGAAGGTTCGAATACCAAATCGAAGGACGTTTTTACCTCGCCTGTATATGCGGTCGTTGATGGCACGAATAATAAAGAGGTGACTCCCAAGAAGAGCGTCCCTGCCGTCGATAAGAAAATCGTGAGCGCCAAGGGCGATGAAGAGCTCGATGCGAGCGACTCCCATGTTGGGCAGGACGTAACGTTCAACCTCTACGGTACTATCGCTGACAACTATGACACGTACGATACGTATTCCTATCAGTTCTCCGATCAAATTTCCAAGGGCCTGACGCTGCAGGATGGTGCCCAGGTGTATTTATATGGGAGCAAGGATGACGCGCAGAAAGATCTTAGGCGCGAGAATCCGACGTCGAACATTACGAATTCGTTTCAGCAGGTTAATGGCGATGCGGATGAAAACGGCAACAAGACGACGACTTGGACCTGCAGCAATCTTAAGAGTGTGGCGGATGTTACCTCGAAATCTTGCATTGTCGTCTCCTATAAGGCAAAGATCAACAGCGTGGCCGCCATTGGAGGCAACGCAGGCAACACCAACACCGCTACGCTTACGTACTCAAACAACCCTATGACCACCGGCACCGGCACGACGGTGCCCGATGAGGTCAAGACCTACACCTATGGTCTCAAGCTTAATAAGGTTGACCTTGGCACCGAGGAGGCGCTTAAGGATTCGAATATTAAATTTACTATCAAGGTGAAGTCAGCGGCGGATTCCAACTTGGTGGGGAAATACGTTCAGTCCGATGGAACCCTCGTAGGCGATGTGTGCAAGCTTTCCGTCACCAACGGTGCTATTACTATCAAGGGTCTTGGTGCGGGAACCTATACGGTTGAGGAGACGGACGCTCCCGCTAATTACGATAAAGTGCAGCCCTTCGATTTCACGATTACGCCAAACAGGGACAGCGAGGCTTCAGGCGAAAGCCCGGTTGGAGCCAAGTATGAGATTAATACCAGTCAGAAAGACCAGGTCATCATCGGCACGCCGAACAATTCGAAGGACGACAACAAGCTCGAAGCCCAGGCTGGCACAGTTACAAACACCGACGGTACCTTCAACATCACCGTTGGCGATACCAAGCAGGTTGGCCTCCCCCTCACCGGCCTTAACGGCGTGACCTTCACTTGGATCGCTGGTGGCGCGGTGCTGTGCATCGGCGTGGCGCACCTCATCCGCAGCCGTAAGCAGGCTGAGGAGTCCGAGCAGGAGTAACGCTCGCTCACCCATCCCTTTGGCAGGTGGGATGCGATGGCCATGAGACTTGCGGACACTTTTCTCGTCCATCCACGTTCTTGCTTTGCCATTCTCTTTTCGGGGCAGGCTCCGCACTGGAGTCTGCCCCGTTTTTTTGGACATAGCAGCCGGGGCGCCGTTGCTCGCGGGATTGAGCGTATGAATATCGAACAGATGTTTGCAATTATTGCGTTTACCAGCTGTAAGTGCGAGTGCTCGCAGTAAAATACCCTTGCGACGCATCCCGTGCGCGGGCGGCCGACGACTCGATCGGAGGTCCCCAAATGCTGAAATTCCTTAACGCGCTCGCCGCCCTCGCGGCGGTGGGCACGTTCGTCATCGCGTTTCTCGACTCGTATGAGGTTCGGTTTAAGGTCCGTAGGCGCTCGCGCGGTGCGGACGGTTCTCGGCGTTTGCGCCGCAAGCGCAAATAAAAACGGCCGGGGTTGCAGCCCGGCCGTTTAACACGTTAGAAAACTAGGCCGCCCGCGCTCCTTAACACTTACGCGGGATGCGTCGTTTTCTATTGGCATTGTATCCCGAATCGCCCCGCTGATTCGGGATATTTTGAAAACGCAAATACTGGCCAATGCTCGTGCCGCGCGATGCTGTCTAGCTGCGTTATCCGGCCCAGAAGCTCGCAATTCGGCTATTATTTGTTCAGACAACCTGAGCTGTAAGGGAGTGACCGGCGATGGTGCAGGGCGCCAAACATATGAAGAGCAATAACGCCGCGGACAACGGCGGCTCAAGCCCTCAGCCCAAGCCTCAACCAAAGCCCAAACGGCGTCGCAAGCGACTGCCGCGCTGGGCCGACCGGCTCATCACCATCGTCATCATCCTTATTGGCGTGGGCCTTATGACCTGGCCGTGGATCTTGGACCGGCTCGAGGCCTCGGGCGTGTTCAACCAGATCAGCACGGTGTCCAGCACCGTGGACGCGCTGTCTGCCGAGGAACGCGAGCGCATCCTGCTCCAGGCGCGCTCCTTTAACGAGCAGCTGGCGGGCGAGGCCACCGAGCTCCCCGCCGACCAGATCGAGCCCTACGCCCAGCAGCTCATCTTTGACCGCGACCCCATGATGAGCTGGGTCGAAATCCCTTCCATCGACGTGAGCATGCCCATCTACCACGGCACGAGCGAGGAAGTCCTTATGGCGGGCGTCGGCCACCTGGAGGGCACGAGCCTGCCGGTGGGCGGCACCTCGACGCATTGCGTGCTCACCGCGCACTCGGGTATGCGCAACCTGAGCATGTTCGACGACATCCACTCGCTGGAGCCCGGCGACCTGGTGCTGCTGCACACCATGAACAAGACGCTCGCTTACAAGATGGTGGACTCCGAGGTGGTGCTGCCCGAGGAGATGGAGTCGCTGACCATCGAGCCCGGCGCCGACAAGGTAACGCTCGTCACTTGCACGCCCTACGGCGTGAACGACCATCGCCTGCTGGTGCATTGCGTGCGCACCAAGTACAACAAGACGGACGTCGACAAGCAAAAGTCACTGGCCGGCCGCCACTGGGGCAAGCGCGAGTTTGCCGTGCTCATCGTGGTCGTGGCCATTGTGCTATTGCTGCTGGACATCGTGATCCACGCGGTCCGCAAGCGCCGCAAGGCCAAGGCCTCGGCATAAGACATCGTTCAGAACCACCACAATGGGGACAGGCACCTTTGTGGTGGTCGGGGCTTCCAAACCATCACAACATTCGATGAAAATTGCGATTTTGGCGATAAGCGTCGAATGTTGTGATGGTTTTCGTTGTGGGCGGGATGCTTTTCGCTGTGGGCGAGACGGCTTTCGCTATGGACGGTGCGGTTTCGCTGCAGAACCGCCGGCCCGCCGCCTGCCAGTCCGCCACCCTCGTTACGTTTTCGCTGCATTTGGGTAAAGCACCTGCTCCAAGCGGCGTTGCCTTGTATACTAGAGCGGTTTATCTGTTATGCGGAAGGGAGCGCTTATGGCACTCAGCGAGAAAGACGTGCGCGGCATCGCCGAGTACGCAAAGATCGCACTGACCGATGACGAGCTCACCCAGATGACGTCCTACATGAACGACGCCGTCCAGATGCTCGAGCCCGTCTTGCAATATGACTTGCCCGACGTGGAGCCCACGTTCCATCCCATCGGAAGCCTGTCCAACGTGATGGGTGATGACCTGCGCGAGCCCGAGCGCGATCTGCCGCTCGACGTCGCGCTCGAAAACGCCGGCAGCGCGCGCGACCGCTACTTCCGCGTGCCGTCCATTTTGGGAGAGGGGGAGAGCGAGTAATGGCGCAGAGCCTCGATTCCCTTACCGCCGCCCAGATCGCCGCGGGCGTTGCCGCTGGCGACTTTACCGCTACCGAGGTGGCCCAGGCCTCCCTTGCCGCCATCGAGGCGCGCGAGGGCGGGGTCCAGGCATTCCTGCAGGTGGCGCCCGAGCTTGCGCTCGAGGCCGCTGCGCGCGTGGATGCCGACCGTGCCGCAGGCAAGCCGCTGCCCCCGCTCGCGGGCGTGCCGCTGGCCATCAAGGACAACATGAACCTCGTGGGCACGCGCACCACCTGCGCTTCCCGCATGCTCGAGAACTACCAGAGCGTCTACACTGCCACCTGCGTCCAGCGCATGCTCGATGCCGGCTGCCTGCCCATGGGCAAGGCCAACATGGACGAGTTTGCCTTTGGCAGCTCCACCGAGAGCTCGGCGTTCCACCGCACCAACAACCCCTGGGATACCGAGCGCGTGCCCGGCGGCTCCTCGGGCGGTTCCGCTGCCGCCGTCGCCGCGGGCGAGGTCGCGCTCTCGCTGGGCTCGGACACCGGCGGCTCCATTCGCCAGCCGGCGTCGCTGTGCGGCGTGGTGGGCTTTAAGCCCACGTACGGCGCCGTGAGCCGTTACGGCGTGGTTGCCTTTGGCTCGTCGCTCGACCAGGTGGGCCCCTTTGGCCGCACGGTCGAGGATGTCGCGCTGGCCATGAACGCACTTACCGGCGCGGGCCACGATCCGTACGACTGCACCAGCCAGGATTGCGCCGTCGACTTTACCGAGCATCTCAACGACAGCATCGAGGGCAAGCGCGTGGGCATCATCCCTGCGTTTATGGAGGCCGAGGGCCTGACGCCCGAGGTCAAGGCCGCTGTTCAGCGCGCCGCTCAGGAGCTGCAGAACCAGGGTGCCGAGCTGGTCGAGGTCGACCTGCCGCACCTGGACGCCGCCATCGCCGCCTACTACGTCATCGGCCCGGCCGAGGCGTTCTCCAACCTGGCCCGCTTCGACGGCATTCGCTACGGCTATCAGGAGGAGGGCTGCGCCAACCTGTCCGACCAGAGCTCGCTCTCGCGCGCCCACGGCTTTGGTGCCGAGGCCAAGCGCCGTCAGATGCTCGGCGCCTACCTGCTGAGCTCGGGTGTGTACGACAAGTACTACTACGCCGCGCAAAAGGCCCGCACGCTCATCACGCAGGACTACGACGCCGCGTATGCCAAGGTGGACACCATCCTTATGCCCGCCTCGCCGCGTACGGCCTTTAAGTTTGGCGAGATCAGCGACCCCACGCAGATGTACCTTTCCGACCTGTACACCATCTCGCTCAACATTTGCGGCAACGGCGGTATCTCGGTGCCGCTAGGCCTGGGCGAGGACAGCAAGCTGCCCGTTTCTGCCCAGCTGGTGGGTCCGGCCTTTAAGGACCGTCAGCTGCTCACGTTTGCCCGCGCCCTGGAGCGCGGCTTTGCCGATACCGCCACGGGTGCGCCCGCGCTTTCCGTCGCGCCCGATTTTGCCGGGAAGGGAGGCGAGCTGTAATGAAGGAGCTTTCCGAGGTCCTGCAGGATTGGGAGGCCGTGATCGGCCTGGAGATCCATACCGAGCTCACCGCACTCGATACCAAGATGTTCTGCAACTGCAAGCTCAGCCACGATGACGAGCCCAACGCCAACGTGTGCCCGGTGTGCCTGGGCCTGCCTGGCGCCCTGCCGGTGCCCAACAAGCGCGCCATCGAGAGCATCGTCAAGGCCGGTCTCGCCACCAACTGCGAGATCCAGCGCCACTCGATGTTCTACCGCAAGCACTACTTCTATCCCGACATGGCCAAGAACTTCCAGACCACGCAGGGTCCGGTCGCCTTTGCCATGTACGGCCACCTGGACCTGGACGTGACCGGTCGCGGTGCCGCCGAGCGCCCCGATTGCGCGTTTGGCGAGGCTGAGGCCCAGAGCCTGGCAAGCGCCTCGGCCAACGCCGAGGGCCTGTCCACGTCCATGACATCGACCATGCGCGAGGGCAATCAGCGTGCCGGCCATCTGGCTAGCTATGACGCGTCCAACCTGCAGATGCCCGAGCGTCGCGAGGACGGTTCCTACACGGTGCCCATTCGCATCCTGCGCATCCACATGGAGGAGGACGCCGCCAAGATGGTCCATGTGGGAGGTGCCGAGGGCCGCATTACCGCCGCGGCCGAGTCGCTCGTCGACTACAACCGCTGCGGCACGCCTTTGATTGAGCTCGTGACTGAGCCCGATTTGCGCACGCCCGAGGAGGCCCGCCTGTTTATGGAAAAGCTCCGTCGCATCTTTGTGACGCTGGGCATTTCGGACTGCTCAATGGAGAAGGGCTCCATGCGCTGCTACGGCAACGTGTCGCTGCGTCGCCGCGGCGAGACCAAGTTGGGCACCAAGACCGAGCTCAAGAACCTCAACTCGTTTAAGAGCCTGCACGACGGCCTTGCCTATGAGATCTGCCGTCAGGCCGAGGTGCTCGAGGAGGGCGGCATCATCTATCAGGAGACCCGCCACTGGGAGCCCAGCCGCAAGCGCACCGTGGTCATGCGTGTGAAGGAGACGGCCGACGACTATCGCCTGTTCCCCGATCCCGACCTGGCGCCGTTCGATCTGAATGACGAGTTCATCGACCGCTGCCGTGGCGAGATCCCCGAGCTGCCCGATGCCAAGCGCGCTCGTTTTGAGGCCGACTTTGGCATTAAGGCGGCCGATGCCGAGCAGATTGCTGGCGACCCGGAGTTTGCCGAGTTCTTTGAGGCCGCCGCTGCCGGAATGGCTGGCAAGGAGGCCCAGACGGTCGCAAACCTGCTGGTGAACGAGATGATTGCCTACCTTAAGGGTGCGGGCGTCTCGCTGATCGAGTCCGGTATTGCACCGGCTCAGGTGGCAGCCCTTGCCAAGCTGCTGGCGACCGATGCCATTAGCTCAAACCAGGCGCACGAGGTCTTTGAGGCCATGGCCCAGACCGGCGACGATCCCAACAAGATCGTCGACGAGCGTGGTATGCGTCAGGTGAGCGATGCCGGCGCGCTGCAGCCGATCGTGGACGAGGTGCTGGCAAACTGTGCCGATCAGGCGCAGCAGTATCGTGACGGCAACCAGAAGGTCATCGGCTTTTTGGTGGGCCAGTGCATGAAGGCGAGCCGCGGCAAGGGCAACCCGAAGCTCTTCAACGAGTTGCTGAGAACGTCGCTCTCGTAAACGGGAACCCGGGAGCCCCGGCAGGGCGGGTGCTTCCTCAAAATTTCGAACAGTCCTGCGCAAGACGAAGGCCACATTAAGTGGCCTTCTTTGCGTGCGGAACTCATTTTGAGCAAGCACCCGCCCTGCCGGGGCTCCCGGGTTCTGTGACGACTCGGCCGTTCGGGTCAGGCGGGCTGATATAAATAGAGTGAATGGGCGCGCCGTTGGCGCGTCCATTTTTGTGCGGGTGACAAAGGGACTGTCCCTTTGTCACATTGCAATAAATGTGATGAAAGTGTGGCGAAATGAGCTTAAAACTTCCGTAAATGTGATAAATGTCACGTTTTACCTAGGGTAAAATGTGGGAAATATCACGTTTACGGAAGTTTCTTTGCGGGAGGTTCGGTCATGCAGCGAGATATCATTGCCAAGCTTAACGCTTGGAAAGCGTCAGAATATCGTAAGCCGCTTATCCTTAAGGGGGCGCGCCAGGTTGGAAAGACGTGGGCGCTTAAGGAGTTCGGCCGAACCTCGTACCTCAATTTTGTGTATCTGACGCTCGAGGAGCCGTCACCTGGGGTACAGAGCGAGTACGCTCAGTTTTTCGAAGGTACGCGCGATCCTCGACGGATCATCTCAAATCTTTCCCTGGCACTTGGACAGCCTATCGAGCCCGGCGAAACGCTGCTTATTATTGATGAGATCCAGGATTGTCCTTCTGCAGTCGGCGCCCTTAAATACTTCTGTGACGAGGCCCCCGAGTATCACGTCGCATGCGCAGGGTCTTTGTTGGGCGTTCGCTTGTCCCGTGAGACCAGTGCTTTTCCGGTGGGAAAGGTCGAGTTCATGGAGATGCGCCCCATGAGCTTTTCCGAGTTTCTGAAAGCCGAGGGCACTGCAAACTACGACGAATACCTTGGCGGCCTGGATCAGATTGAGACAGTGCCCGATTTCTTCCATGTCCGTCTCGTCGAGCATCTTCGTCGTTATTTTGCATGCGGCGGCATGCCAGAGGCTCTTGGCCGGTGGGTGGAGACGGGCGATATCGTTCAGGTCGATAAGGTGTTGTCTGATCTCTTGGATTCCTACGAGCGCGATTTTGCCAAGCATGGTGGCCGTGCGCAGTTCGCCAAGCTTTCGCAAATATGGAACTCGATTCCAGCTCAGTTGGCGCGCGAGAACAAAAAGTTCGTTTGGGGTGCGGTGCGCGAGGGGGCTCGTGCTCGAGAATACGAGGATGCTCTGGAATGGCTTGCCGATGCTGGGCTCATCACGGCGGTTCGCCTTAATGCTGCCGGTGGTGTGCCGCTCTCTGCGTACGATGACCTCAAGGCATTTAAAGTCTACTGTCTTGATGTCGGCTTGCTGCGCCGCATGGCAAGGCTGGATGCGTCCGCTTTTGCCATCTCGGATGCGCTATTTTCGGAGTTCAAAGGTTCGTTCGCCGAGAACTATGTGCTTCAGGCATTACTTTCACAGTTAGATGCTGCTCCGCGTTATTGGACAAACGAGAAGCCGAAGCACGAAGTCGATTTTTTGATTCAAGTCGGAAACGAAATCGTTCCCGTCGAGGTCAAATCGGGAGAGGTCGTTCATTCCAAGAGCCTTAAGTACTATGCCGACAAGCATGCGGAGACGACCCCATTGAGGGTCCGCTACTCACTTAAGAACCTAAAGCTCGACGACGGGGTGCTCAACATTCCGTTGTATTTGGCTGATCGATCTGTCCCTCTTATCAAAAAGGCGCTTGATTGTGCGCATCTTGACGTTTAGATCCTGGGTGAGCTGACGGGCGGCGGCTAATTAATCGCTCCGTTACGGCCAGGGAGCTTGGGCCTTAGCGATGCTTGCTTCGCCAAGCCGTGGGTGTCATGCCGGTGTATTGTTTGAAGGCTTGGGCGAAGGCGGCCTGCTGGGGGTAGCCTAGACGCTCTGCCACCTGCGCTATCGTGAGCGAGCTATCGGCTAAAAGGTCCTGTGCTCGCTCCATGCGGCGTCTGCGAATGTAGGCGCCCAGGGACTCGCCAGTTTGGGCCTTAAAGGTGGCACATAGTTTGGAGCGGCTTGTGTAGAGCCTCTCGGCCACCTCGTTGATACCCACACGTCTGCCTTTGTCGAGCGCGCGCTCAATCATTGCCGTTGCTTCTTCGGCAATGGTTATGCTGACGCGTGTGCCTGCCGCCTGCCGCGCCTGCTTGTGGGCCGCGCGCGAACAGGCGAGCTCCGCGACCATGGTCTCCACGATGCCCTGCATATAGACGTGTCCGCCTACGGTGCGGGCGCGGTCCTCGTTAATCCGGCGCAGCGTGTGGCAGATGGCAGACGTCGCTTCCTCGTGCCATGGCTCGGCAAACGCCTCAAAGATTCCCGCGAACTCGGTGGGATAGCGGTGCTCCAGTTCGTTAAAATATCCAGGCAAAAAGAGCACCGAGCGCGAGTGATAAAGCTCCCCCGCAAACAGCGGGCTTAATTCCTCGCCACAGCTATCTTGGATAAAGCTGCAAACGGCATTGCTTGGCCACGGTCCATGCAATGGTTTAAGGTTTGCGGGCGTTATGCCAGCCTCGGGCATGCATGTAAGTGTGGGCGCGCTGACTTCGCTCACGCAGGCGTATGGCTCGGGTGTGTATTCGGCCAGGTACATATCGTGCGTCGGGGTGATGAAATGCTCCATGACGATGCAGGTGGGGGAGAGGGGCATGATCCATGCGCGTCCGTGTGCCCGATCGTTTGCCACCTCGCCGGTAAAGACAGAGCCCTTGCCGGAAAGCTCCAGGCCAAACTGCTCAAACTGTGGTGCATAGAGCTCGGTTATGTCGGTCGCGGCCCGATGCATTTTCGAAAGCGTCCCCTTCCTTTGCAGAAACATCCACGCCTGGCTCGATTGTGTGCCTTGGCTAACATATCAATGATAAGTTGATTGAGGTTAACTCTCAAGGCGTAAGAAGGGAACCTCATGGCAAAGGGATCAAAAAGGGAAGGCGGCGGTATCGGCGAGCTGCTTGCATATGCCGGCGACCGTAAATTCTTAACTTATTTGGGCATGGCTCTCTCGGCGCTCTCGCAGCTGCTGAGCTTTGGCCCGTACGTGTGCATTTGGCTTGTCGCGCGAGACCTTATCGCTGTGGCACCTAACTGGAGCGAAGCCACCGATATCGCGATGTATGGCTGGTGGGCCGTGGGTTTTGCCCTGGCAAGCATCGTAGTTTATTTCGTGGGGCTCATGTGCACGCACCTGTCTGCGTTTCGCTGCGCGTCCAATATCCGCAAGACTACGAGCGAGCACCTGCTTAAGTTGCCGCTTGGCTACTTTGACACGCACGCCACCGGTGAGCTGCGCCGTATTGTAGACGGATGCGCCGCCTCCACCGAGACCCTGCTCGCGCACATGCTGCCCGATATCGCCGGCGCCACCGCCATGGTCGCAGGCCTGCTCGTGCTGCTTTTCGCCCTCGATTGGCGCTTGGGCGTGGCATGCCTTATCTCGGTCGTCGTTTCGCTTGGCGCCATGGCCACCATGATGAGCGGCAAAGGCGCCGAGTTCATGAAGGCCTACATGGGAGCGCTGGTCAAGATGAACAAGACCGGCACCGAATACGTACGCGGCATCCCCGTGGTCAAGGTGTTCCAGCAGACGGTCTACTCCTTCAAGGCCTTCCACGATGCGATTGCCGAATACGCGGACATGGCACAAAGCTATGCGGGCACGTTCTGCCGAGGTCCGCAGGTACTCAACCTTACCGCGCTCAATGGCCTTGTGGCATTCCTGCTGCCCGTGGCGTTGCTGTTGGCGCCGGGCGAGACGGACTTCGCGCATTTTATGGCCAACTTCACGTTTTACGCGATATTTTCGGCCGTGGTGCCGACGGCCATGACCAAGCTCATGTTTGTGGGCGAGGCCTCTCAGATGAGTGCCGATTCGCTGGCTCGTATTCGAAGCGTCATGGATTCCAAGCAGCTCTCCGTGCCCGCCCACCCCAAGCACCCTGCCGGCGGCGACGTGCGATTTGAGGACGTGAGTTTTACCTACGAGGGTGCCGAAGCACCTGCTGTCAGTCATGTGAGTTTTAGCGTTTCTGCGGGTAGCACCCTCGCCCTGGTGGGTCCCTCGGGTGGCGGTAAGTCAACCTGCGCAAGCCTGATTCCGCGTTTTTGGGATGTCTCCTCGGGTCGAGTGCTCGTAGGCGGTGTGGATGTTCGCGATATGGATCCGCACGAGCTTATGGACCAGGTCGCCTTCGTGTTCCAGACCAACCAGCTGTTCCGACAAACACTTGCCGATAACGTGCGCGCCTCCAAGCCTACGGCCACCGACGACGAAGTGCGTGCGGCCCTCTCCGCAGCTCAGTGCGACGACATTGTGGCCAAGCTCCCACAGGGCATCAATACCATGCTCGGTGCCGGCGGAGCATATCTTTCGGGCGGCGAGGTCCAGCGCGTGGCACTCGCCCGCGCGATCCTTAAAGACGCGCCTATCGTGGTGCTCGATGAGGCCACGGCGTTTGCCGATCCCGAGAACGAGGCGCTCATCCAGCGCGCCTTTAGCAAGCTGGCGGCGGGCCGCACCGTCATTATGATCGCGCATCGACTTTCGACCGTGGTGGGCGCCGACCAAATCGTGGTGCTCAACCAGGGCAGCGTGCAGGAGTCGGGTACCCATGCCGAGTTGCTGTCACAAAATGGTCTGTATGCCAAGATGTGGGCCGAATACGAACAGGCCGCGAGCTGGAAAATCACTGCAGCGACCGCGGATGCCGCTGTCACGAAGGGAGGCGAGGCCTAAATGTTCGCCTCATTCCAAAAGAAGTATTTCCTATCCGATAAAGGCGTCGCCGGCGTAAAACGCGGCATTTTCTGGACCACGCTCACCAATCTCATTACCATGGCCGGCATGGGCTTTTTATTCCTGGTCATGGCCGGTTTTGTCGAACATCTCGCCACCGGCGCCGACCTGCCGGATGCCCTGCCGATCGTGGGCGGCCTCCTGGTCTTTTTCGTGATGCTCTTTGCCTCTAACTGGCAGCAGTATTACTACACCTACTGCATTTTTTACGAGGAGTGCGGCAAGCAGCGTATGGAGATCGCCGAGCGCTTGCGCAAACTGCCGCTGTCGTTTTTTGGTCGTCGTGATCTGGCCGATTTAACCGAGACCATCATGGGCGACGTCCAGGCCATGGAGCACGCCTACAGCCACGTGTTGGGGGAGCTTTGGGGTGCCATCATCGCAAGCGCCATTGTGTTCGTGGCGTCGTTGTTCTTTTGCTGGCAGCTGGCAATCGCGGCGTTTTGGAGCGTTCCCGTGGCCTTTGCCGTGCTGTATCTAACACGCGGCCCCATGACCCCGGTGTTCGACCGTGTACGCGCCGAGAAGGTCAAGGTTACCGAGGCAATTCAAGAGACGCTTGACTGCGTTCGCGAGATCCGCGCCACCAACCAGGAGGTCCATTATCTTGAGGGACTCAACGCCGTGATCGATGCCGAGGAGCGCGAGACCACCAAGGGCGAGCTCGCTAACGGGCTTTTGGTCAACTCCGCCTTTGCCATCCTGCGTCTGGGCATTGCCGCCACGCTGGTCACGGGTGCCGCGATGGTCGCCTCCGGTCAGGTCGACTTTTTGGTGATGTTTGCCTTCCTGCTTATGGTGAGCCGTATCTATGCACCCTTTGACCAGGCGTTAATGCTGATGTCTGAGCTGTTTGCCGCCGAGTCGTCTGCAAAGCGCATGCGCTCCATCATGGAGGAGCCCGTGGCGCAGGGAAGTGAGAAGTTTGAGCCCGTGGGCCACGACGTAGTGTTCGATTACGTGGCATTTGGCTATGGTGCGGGCGAGGACGGCCGCGCCGGCGAGAAAGTTCTTACCGATGTGAGCTTTACCGCCAAGGAAGGCGAGGTCACGGCACTGGTCGGTCCTTCGGGCTCTGGCAAGTCTACGGTGAGCCGCCTGGCCGCGCGCTTTTGGGATGTCACCGCGGGCAAGGTTACCGTGGGCGGTGTGGATGTTGCAGGCGTCGATCCCGAGGTGCTCCTGCGCGACTACGCCATTGTGTTCCAAGACGTGCTGCTCTTTGACGACACGGTGATGGGAAATATCCGCCTCGGGCGTCGTGATGCCACCGATGAGGAAGTGCTTGCGGCCGCGCGTGCCGCCAACTGCGACGAGTTCGTGAACCGCATGCCGCAGGGCTACGACACCATGATCGGCGAGAACGGCTCCAAGCTGTCCGGCGGCGAGCGCCAGCGCATCTCTATCGCCCGTGCGCTGCTCAAGGACGCGCCGATCGTGTTGCTGGATGAAGCGACGGCGAGCTTGGATGTGGAGAACGAGACCGTGGTACAGCAGGCGCTCTCCCGCCTGCTTGCAGGCAAGACGGTTATCGTTATTGCCCACCGTATGCGTACGGTGGAAAATGCCGACAAAATCGTTGTGCTCAAGGATGGTGTGGTTGCCGAGCAGGGCACTCCGGCGCAGCTTAAGGCGGCAGGTGGAGAATTCGCCCGCATGGTTGCGCTGCAAAAGGAAGCGGCTGCCTGGCAGCTGTAGGAAAGGGGACCAAGATTTCCAAAGGTTAACTTTGGTTGACCATAATAGTTCGACTAAACTAGTCTCAAAAGCGTGCTCGAGCAAACTAATGAACTCGGGTGCTAAGGCACCATGCCGCGCTTGTGCGGCAAAAGGGAGAAGCAACATGAAGAAGTCGACGTTTAACACCCTGCTTGTCGGTGGCGGTTTTCTGCTTGGTACGGCCGGCATCAAGCTGCTCACCAGCGCTCCGGTAAAGAACGCCTGCGTGCAGGGTATCGCGTGCGGCATGCGCATCAAGAACGGCTACCAGGACATGGTCGAGCAGGCCAAGGCTAATGTCGACGACATGGTTGCCGAGGCTGCTTACATCACCCAGAGCGAGGCCGCTGCTGACGAGGCAGCCGAGTAACGCTCTCAGGCACAAATTATGAGATTCTCGATTATTAGCGAGATCCCTGGCAGGACCCGTCTTCAATTGGCGGGTCCTGTGCCAGAGAGCGATCTCGACGCACTTCTTAAGCTCAGCGGCGATATCGACGGCGTGCACAAGGTGCGCGTTTATGGCCGTATTGGCCAGATGGCGCTGGAGTACGACGAGCCGCGCCGTGCGAGCGTGCTCGACGCCCTGGGCGCACTCGATGCTCAAGCTATCGCCGATGCCAAGTCGGGCTACGTGATGCAACTCGAGCCGCGCAAGCACAAACTCGTTATGGACCTGGCGACACTCGTCGGCGCCCATTACGCACGTCGCTGGTTCTTGCCGACGCCTCTGCGTGCGGTGTTTGTCGTGGCCGGTTACATGGCATTTTTGCGCGCTGCCCTTCATGAGCTGGCACAGCCGCGCCTGACCGTTCCTGTGCTCGACGCTTCGGCCATCGGCATTTCGTTCGTCAAGCGTGATGTCGACACCGCGGGCCAGACGATGTTCCTGCTCAACGTGGGCGAGCTGCTCGAGGACTACACGCGCGCCATGAGCGAAAACGAGCTCATCAACTCGCTGCTCGATGTGCCCGACAAGGCGCAAAAAGTCGTCGGCGACACCGAGGTAAGCGTTGCCGCGACCGAGCTTGAGCCCGGCGATCTGGTCGCCGTGCGCACCGGCATGTCCATCTGCATCGATGGCGTGGTCGAGCAGGGGAGCGCCATGGTCAACCAGGCGACCCTGACCGGCGAACCGCTGGCCGTCGAGCGCAGCGCAGGCGACGACGTGTTCGCCGGCACCGTCGTGGAAGACGGCAGCATCCTGGTGCGCGTGCGCGCCAACACGGCGCAGACCAAGCTGCGCTCGATCGTCTCGCTCGTGCAGACGGCCGACTCGCTCAAGTCCGAGGGCCAGTCGCACATGGAAGATCTCGCCAACAAGATTGTGCCGTGGAACTTCCTGCTTGCGGGTCTGGTCGCACTCACCACGCGCAGCCTTATCAAGACCTCGGCGGCGCTGATGGTCGACTACTCGTGCGCACTCAAGCTCACGGGTTCCGTCGCCGTCATGACTGCCATGAGCGACGCCGCCAAGATGGGCGTCATGGTCAAGGGCGCCAAGTACTTTGAGTCGTTTGCCAAGGCCGACACCATTGTGTTCGATAAGACCGGCACGCTCACCGAGGCGCAACCGCGTCTTGCCTGTGTGCTCACCACCGATGGCTGGAGCGAGGACGAGGTTCTGCGCCTTTCTGCTTGCTTGGAGGAGCATTTCCCGCATCCGGTGGCGCGTGCCGTGGTCAACGCTGCTCACGAGCGTGGGCTCGAGCACCGCGAGCGTCACGCTGCGGTCGAGTATATTGTGGCGCATGGTATCGCTTCGTCCATCGAAGGGCGTCGCGCCATCATCGGTTCCGCTCACTTTGTGTTCGATGACGAGGGCGCACAGCTCGAATCCGACATCAAGGAGCGCATCGAGTCCCAGATGCAGGGCTTGTCGCCGCTGTACCTGGCGGTCGACGGCACGGTCGTGGGCGTGCTCGGCATCGAGGATCCGCTCAAGCCCGGGGTCCGCGAGGCCATCGCCGACTTGCACGCGTTGGGCGTTAAGCACGTGGTCATGCTCACGGGCGACTCGGAGCGCACAGCCGAGCGCATTGCTCGCGAGGCAGGTGTCGACGAGTTTAAGGCCGAGCTGCTGCCCGAGGATAAGTACGCGTATGTTGAGCGCATTAAGGGCGAGGGGCGCCACGTTGCCATGGTGGGCGACGGCGTCAACGATTCGCCGGCGCTCGGTTTGGCCGACGTGGGGCTGGCAATGGGCGGTGGAAGCGACATCGCCAAGGAGGCCGCCGATATCATCCTGACCGATACGGATCTCGCCGCGATCGTGCGCCTGCGCCGTATGAGCCAGGGTCTCATCGACCGTCTGACGAGCTCGTATTCCAAGGTGATGCTCACCAACTCGGCGCTGTTGGCATTGGGTATTACCGGCATGATTACCCCGCAGGCGTCGTCGCTGCTGCACAACGGCTCAACGATCGCCTACAGCCTGGGCAACGCAAAGGCTTACCTGCGTTAGCTGACGTGTTCGCCCACGTTATCTGGCCTGCGCCCAGACGGCATCGGTGTCGTCCGGGCGCAGGCCTTTTGCATTTGACCATGTGCTAGCTTCTCTATATAGTGTTGCTAGCAGGGCTAGCAATTGAAGGGAGCGGGATCGACGTGGGTGCTGTTAGCGGCATGGCGCAGGTGAACGTTCGCGTGGATCGCCAGGTCAAGGACCATGCGGAGGAAGCGCTGCAGTTTTCGGGCAGGTCACTGCCCGAGCTCATCAAAAAGGTGGTGGCCAAGGTCGCACAGGGTGGCGGGCAGTGCGAGGAAGTGCTTGCGGCCGTCGACGACCGGCAACAGACCGTCGCGCACGATACTCCGTTCGCCGCGTCGTGGGCAGCGGCAGACCGGCTTTATGCAGATTTGGGCATCGCTGCGTCGCCCGTATCCGACGATCGCGGTTGGGACACAATCTATTCCGAAGCCATGGATGAGCATTATCGCCAAAAGGGGATGATCCAGTGAGTGGGGCTCCCCTCAAGATCATGGTGGACGCCAACGTATGGGTTGATTCGTTTTGCGTCGACCATGCTGAGTCGCTTGCCGCGCGTGCGTTTATTAGTCAGGCGACGGAGACGGGGGCATTGCTGTTCTTTCCGGTGCATATCGCCAAGGACGTGCTGTACGTTGTCCAACACGAACTGAAGCGTAGCGTTCTTGCCAGCGGGGGAGCGCTCGACGAGGTATCTGCCCGTGCAATTGGCGATGCGGCGCTGGCGTTTGCTCGGAACATGATCGAAAACGCCACGGCCGTGGGCGCTGATGCGTCGGACCTTTGGCTGGCCGACAAATACTTAGCGCTCCATCGCGATTACGAGGACAACTTGGTGCTCGCCGCGTGCAAGCGCGCGCAGGTCGATTACTTGGTGACCAACGATCGTAAGCTGCTCGAACATGCCGATCTTGCAGCAAAGACCCCGTGCCAAATGATGCCGATTCTTGCCTTGGCCGAACGCGGCGGCGCGGCTATCGGTTGACGCGAACTGTTTGCGGGCCTCTTGGACGACGATGCGCCAAGGGGCCCGCGTCTGCTATTTACAAAAGCTCGGCCTTAATGGCGGGACTTTCTGTGAGCTGCTCGGCTGCCTTTTCGTCGGAGCTGTCGAGTGCTGCCAGACTGCGGTAGACCCACTCGTTGACTTGGGTGTTCTTGACGCCTGCGGTCTGCATAAGGGCGCCTACCTCGCGGATTGCTGCGAGCAGATCGGCTTTGGGACCCGCGAGCTCGACCTCGATGCTGTGGTAGGCGGTCACGCCGCGGTTCTCACTCACGTGGTCGATAAAGCCCTCGACGGTCTCAAGCTGCTGGGCGAGAGCTGCATCATCGTCAGCGTCCAGCGCGACGAGTGCGTTCGATATCGTGAGGGCGGGATGTCCGCAGGGGACAAAGCCTTCGATGACATCCATAGCTTCGGTAATGGTTGAGCCCAGGCCTGCGAGGGCATTGATGAGTTGCTGCTTGGTATCCATAACGGTCCTTTCGACGGGTCAATTTTGCTTGGCGAAAATATACGTGACGCGATCGGTAGCAAAAGTGTGAAGTGCGGCGCACATTGGGGTCTTCACAGCTCGTGCATAGAACAGCTGTCTGCCTTTAGAACGTGGTAAGATAGCTATCCACGAGCGGGGTTCACCCCGCGTGTTCCTTGAAAAGTCGACGGTTATCGGGTGTTTGCAGGCCCGATACCATCCAGACTTTCCCGACATTCGGGGGCGACTGGTTTCGACACGATAGCTCTGAGAGAGGAAGCAAGCCGAGGTCTCCTCGCCTCGTTAAACAGGGGTACCGTCAAATTGAATTGACAACAACTCTTCTTTTGAGCCTATGGCTCTCGCTGCTTAGTTTATAGCGGCGCGTCAACCCGGTGATTTCCCCGACACCGGCGCGACGTCATGTTAGGGGAATGCTCCTGCGCACGTAATCGGTATGGCGCAGGCTAAGACCGAACCGGTTAGGACGCCGCGAGCGTGTCGCTGCGCGCAAAGCGTCCGAGACTAAACCAGCGACTGAGCTTGGAGATGCCAATCAGGGGGCTTTCGTGGACCGGAGTTCGATTCTCCGCGCCTCCACCATAAGTAACAGGCAGGTAGATATTCGTATCTACCTGCCTTTTTATTTCTAGTCCGTACCGCGGAGAATCGAACTCTATGCAGGGCGCGGGCGTAAAGAAAACGCGTAAGCGTTTTTAGCCCGCGGGCGAGGACGCCGGCAGGCGGCCGAAGCCGGTGCGGATTTGCGAAGCAAATACGCGGATTCTCCGCGCAAAGCCCCAACCCAATATCGATGCGATGTTATCGAATCTCAGCCGGCCATGCCCCGCACCAACGGAACCCCCAAACCCGCGGAGAATCGAACTCTGCTCCAAAACCCGCGCTCTCGCCATCCCAAAACTGGGTAGAAGAAGGCCAAAACGCAATCGCAGGAGGTCAACATGACTGCAGAAGATAAGGCAAAGAACGCCGGCAAGGTCGCGCTCGTCCTGGAGGGCGGTAGCTTTCGCGGGCAATTTACCGCAGGCGTGCTCGACGTCCTCATGGAGGCTGGTGTCGAAATCCCGGCGGTGTACGGCGTCTCGGCCGGCGCCCTCAACGGCGTGAACTATAAGTCGCACCAGATCGGCCGTGCCAACCGCATCAACCTGGCTTTCTGCAACGACAGCCGCTTCATGGGCGCCGCATCGTTTGCGTCCACGGGCTCTATTGTGGGTTACGACTTTATTTTCAACGATGTCCAGGACCGCCTGGATCCCTTTGACAACGAGACGTTCGATGCGAGCCCCATCGAGATGTACGCCGTCGCGACGGACATGCTCTTTGGAACCGCCACGTACCTCCCGGTCAAAAGCGCCGTGCTCGATCTCGACGCCGTGCGCGCATCGACCTCGTTGCCACTGGTGACGCCGCCGGTCGAGATTGACGGGCACAAATATGTCGACGGCGGCGTGGCCGATTCGGTCCCCATCGAGCATGTGCTCGAGGAGGCGGGCTTCGACCGTGCGGTCGTCATCGTCACGCAGGACCGCTCGTACGAGAAAAAGCCCTACGAGTTTATGCCGGCCGCGCGTGCCCGCTATGCCGACTACCCCTATCTGCTCGAGGCTATCGAGACGCGCCACGACCGCTATAACATCCAGCGCATGCACCTGTGGAAGTATGAGCGCGAGGGCCGTGCGTTGGTCGTCGCTCCGCAAAAGCCGGTCGAGGTCGGCCATGTCGAGCACGATCCGGCAAAGCTTTTGGACCTGTATATCCAGGGCCGTCAGGAGGCAAAGCGCCTGCTCGCGGAAATCCAAGAGTTCGTTGAGCGCTAACGACGGCGAACCCTCAAAAAATGACAACAGCTAAAGAGCTGGAAAAATTATGGCTCGTGGATGACATGTGCAGAAACTCTGGTCGGAGCCAAAATACCTGTTGACTCGTACGGCGAGCGGGGTAATATGGACGGGTTACTTGCAGAGCCCCGTGAATCTCTGTAACAACACGTACTGTACATGGAGGAGTCTAAGTGATTTCGAAATCGACTCACTACGCCAAGCAGGGCGAGGTCCAGCGCAACTGGGTTCTCGTCGACGCCGATGGTGCTGTCCTGGGCCGTCTTGCCACCCAGATCGCAATGATCCTGCGCGGTAAGAACAAGCCCCAGTTCACGCCCAACAGCGACTGCGGCGACTTCGTTGTCGTCATCAACGCCGATAAGGTCCAGCTTACCGGTAACAAGGCCGACACGAAGACCTATTATCGCCACAGCGGCTACAACGGCGGCCTCAAGGCTGAGAGCTTCCGCCAGGCTATGGAGAAGCACCCGGAGAAGGTCATCGAGCGCGCCGTTCGCGGTATGCTGCCCAAGACCACCCTCGGCCGTGCCCAGATGACCAAGCTTAAGGTCTACGCTGGTGCCGAGCATCCGCACGCTGCCCAGAACCCCACGAAGATTGAGCTGGAGGCTTAAAGATGGCTGAGAACACCGTTGTCTACCAGGGTACCGGCCGTCGTAAGAACGCCGTCGCCCGCGTCCGTCTCGTCCCCGGCACCGGCAAGGTGACCATCAACAAGCGTGACGCCGAGCAGTATTTCGGCCGTCATCAGCTCGTTGAGAACGCCCTTGCTCCCTTCAAGGTGACCGACACCGCCGGTCAGTTCGACGTTATCGCTCTGTGCGATGGCGGCGGCATCTCCGGTCAGTCCGGCGCTCTGCGCCTGGGCATCGCTCGCGCTCTTCTGAACGCTGGCGACTACCGTGCTGACCTCAAGAAGGCCGGTTTCCTTACGCGCGATGCTCGCGTGGTCGAGCGCAAGAAGTACGGCCTCAAGAAGGCCCGCCGCGCTCCCCAGTTCTCCAAGCGCTAAGGTTTTATCTCCTTTCGAGATACAATGTACAAGCGGGGCCTGCCGATTCCTCGGCGGG
>CABUUB010000012.1 GCA_902494625.1 uncultured Collinsella sp. | reverse complement strand
TCGTTCAGATGAAAACACCGGGCCGCCGCAGAGCACCCTCGACCTACCGGGGATTGCTATGACGTACGTTGGCTGAAATAAAAAAGCAATGCCCGCCGTCCTTGGTGGAGCGGCGGGCACGTTTGCTTAGTTATCGCTGGGACTACTCAGCCTTATTGCGACGGTGGAAGAAGGCACCGATCGCGGCGATGATGGCTCCAAGGCCACCGACGGTCGCGACAGTCGTCACCGTTTGGTCGCCAGTGTTGGGGATCGCCGAACCGTTCTTCTTGTCGCCCTGGGCCTTGTCGCCTGCGGGCTTGCTCGTCTGGCCGCCACCGTTCGAGCCGTTGCCGGAACCCTGGTTGCCCGAACCTCCGGTGTTGCCCGAGCCGCCCTGGTTGCCGGAGTCGGCATCCTTGAGGCCCTCGATGGCCAGCTTGAGCTGGTCATAGGCCGCCTGGAGCTGGGTGTCGGAAGCATTCTCATCACCCAAGACATCCTCGGCGTAGGTAATGGCGTCCGTCAGGGCCTTGACGGACTCGGCCGTCTTTCCCTTGGTGTCAGTCTCCTTCGCCTGCTTGACCAGGGCCTTGAGCTGTTTCTTGGTCGGGTTCTCGACCGGGGTCACCGGGGTCTTCTCGAGCGCGTTGCGAGCACTCTCGAGTGCCTTGAGTGCCTGGTCGACCTCGTCCTGCGTGGCGTTCTCGTCGCTCAAGATGGCGCGGGCGCTCGCCAAGGCGTTCTGGAACACGGTCCAGGAAGCCTCGGTGTAGTCGCTGGCCTTAAGGTCGCCGGCTGCAACCTCGGCATCAACCTTTTCAATCGCGGCAGTGAGGTCGTCCTTCGCCACCGGATCGGGAACGGCCGTACCGTAGAACTTGAGCTCCGCCATGCTGCAGTAGGCGTCAACGCTGCCACCGCCGGCGTGGAGCACCTTGACGGTCACGTAGCGACCGCGCGCGACACCAAAACTCATCTGCTTCCAGTCGCCACGGTCGGTGAGCACGCGGCCGTCGTTGTCGAAGGTAAACGTACCCATCGACGTGGCGGTGCCCATCTCATAACCGTCGGCGGTATCGGAGACCAGCACCTCGGCCTCAAAGATATCGCCGTTCGTGCCGCCGTCCTGGCGCGGCAGGAACGTGACGTCGGTGAGATCGTAGTCGCGGCCCAGGTCGACGGTCAGGTGCTGGGGCATACCGGCATTATAGGCATAGTCGCTGTGCCAGAGCGTCTGTTCGTCGCCGTCAAGAGCGTTGACGGCGTTGCTGCCCTCGTAGTCGGCCTCGCTCGAGAAGCCGGTCACCTTGACGTTCTCGCGGTTCTCGGGCGTGTTGATGAGGCTCTTCTCATCGACGGGGCGCATCTTGAGGCCGTCGATTGCCTTCTCGATCTTGGCCGTGGCGTCTGCGACATCCTTCTTGTTATAGCTGCCCTGGCCGCCGTCGAGGAGCTTCTGAGCCGCCTCGACCGCAGCGGTGAGAGCTGCATAAGAATCCTTGGTGTAGACGGACTCGCTGTAGCCCGCGGCCTTGGAAAGCGCTGCCATGAGTGCAGAGGTGTCGACACCAGCCTTGACCTCGGCCTCATAGGATGCGGTCTTGGAGGGATCGAGTACCGATGCCACCGTGATCGTTGCCTTGCCCGCCTTGTTGGCACGCAGGTAGTAGTTCACGCTATCGCCGGCCTGGACAGCGGAGACGCTCACCACAGAGGGGTCGGAACTCTCGACCGTCACGTAGGGGTAGCCGGCGCTCTCAGGCGTGGCCTTGGCGTCGACGAGCGTAACATCACCTTCAAAGAACTCGGTCTGGTTCTTGCCCAGCTCGACGCCCTCGATGGCCTCGACACCCTGCGTGTAGTTGAAGTTGATCTCGCGCAGCGTGAGCATCTGGTCACCCGATGCCTCAAGCGGCGTGATCTCGACCTTGGTCGCCTTCTTGCCCTTGTTCTCGGCAGAGAGACCAAAGGCGTAGCGAGCCTGGAAGGAATCGTACTCCCCGCCCGCGAACTCCTGGGTCGAGCCATCCTCGAACGTCACGACGGCCTTGATCTTCTGCACGGTGCCGTTACCGCCGTTGCGGTTGACAACCTCGACGGCATCGAGCTTCGATGGCGTCTTAAAGGCAAATGTCATCGTGGTGGGAAGCTTCACGTAACTCGGAAGCTTGCCCTCACTGTCCCAGTTGCCGCTCCAGTCCCACAGGAACTCAAAGCCGTTGTCGCCCTCGTTATTATCGAACAGCGCGTTATAGCTCTTCTGCTGAATAAGCTTCTCGACGTTGGTGCCGTCATCGGTAGTGAGCTCGTCGTTGGTCATCGTGATGTCGAAGGCGTCGCGGCCGTACTCGGCGACCGTGGGCTGCGGAACGTCCGGCATCGTCACCGTGCCATCGCTCGCAAACTCAAGTGCGTCGCACGCCGGGCCAATGAGCCAAGATGTCGAGGGCAGTTCAACCTTGCCGGCGGTCTTGGCCTTGAGCTTGAAGCTCGCCACCGCGCCGGTGCCGTTGTAGAGCTTGCCATCTCCGCGGTTGGCAAAAGCGAGGTTGATGGTCTGCGTGCCGTCCTCAAACTGGATCTTCTCGCGCGACAGGTTCTCCATGCCGGCGGTCGAACCATCCTGTGAGATGCTCTCGGACACAAACTCAAACTGGTCACTCTTAAAGTTGACGAGCGCGCCCAGGGCGTTGACGTTCTTGGCGTCGGCCGCATAGACATCGACGGTGATCTCATCGCCGGCCTCGACCTCAGTCTTGCTCGGAATCACCGCAAGGGTACCAGCGACCTTGCCCTTCTGCTTGGTGCCGCCGTCGAGCCCCGCCATGGTGAACGAGTAATCGTAGACGTCGTAGACGCCGTTATTGTTGAGGTCAGCAAAGTGGTCGCGGATCTGCGAGTTGAACGTCGAGGCATCGGACCCACGGTTCTCGAGACCCAGATAGTTCTTCATGTTGGAGTAGTCGCCATCGGAGATCGTTGCCTTGTTGAGGTTGGAGCCCACGGCGAAGCCATCCGTGCCGTCGGTCTTGTAGATGGCGATCTCGGACGCGGAGAAGAAATTGCCGACCGAGGCGAGCGGCGTCATACGCACGTAGCGTGCGGCCACGGCGCCGTCGAACGCCACCGTCTTACAGGCGGCGGAGCGCTCCCAATCGACTTCCTGGGTGGTCCAATGCGTGCCGTCGAGGCTCGTCTCGATGCGCATCTTGGTCACGGTGCCATTGCCGGCGTCGTCACGCGGATAGTACTCGAGCTTGTCAAGCTTGTAGGCCTTGCCGTAATCGACCGTCAGGGCCTTGCCCAGATCGTTGCCACCGGAGTGGAAACCGCCGTCGCCCGACTGGAACTCATGGTCGAAGGCGAGATCGGCCTTGTGGCTGCCATAGAGCGAGCCCTCCCAAGTGATCTTCTCAGCTGTGGGGACGTTGCGCCACGGGTCGAGCGCGGAGCTCGCCTCGAGCACGTCACTCCAGGCGGAGTAGCCATCGGCGTTGCGCGAACGAATCTGGTAGGTATGCTTGCTGTTGTAGGCAAGGTCGGCATGCGTAAACTCCGCCGCATCGCCCACGGCGAACACGGTACCGTCTACCTTAAGGTCGTAGGAGGTAGCACCATCGACCTTTCCCCAGGTGAGCTTGATGCTCGTGGGGGTGGTGGCATCCTCGGGAGCGGCAAGGTTCGCGGGTGCGGAGAGGTTCTCGTTGAGGCGGTCGACGGCCAGCGTGGCATCGGCGTTCACGAAGCCGCCGAGTTCGAGCGTCTGCGCCGCTGCAGCGACATCGGTCTTCGCGAACTTGACGTAGACCTTGGGGTTCGTGGTGATCTTGGTGTTGTTGAAGCTCTCGCCCTGCTCGGCCTCGGTGCTGTCTGCATCACTGCCGTAGTGGTTGAGGTTGGGGGTCTCGTTGTAGAAGTAGACCGCCTGGCCGGCCTCGGGGTTCGCGGCGTCAAAGGCCTCCTGCGAGTTGACCTCAACCACGTTGAGCGCGGAGCCACCGTTCTTGGCGACGACGCTCGTGGGCTTGGCGGACACGTTGGCCACGAAGGTCGTGGTGCGGTTGGAGTCGTAGCCGTTGTAGCCACCCTGCGAGGCTTCGGCGGTAAAGGTCGCGGTGCCGCCCGTGGCCTTGGAGCTGTAGACGGTACTCACATGCTCGCCGTAGGAGATATTGTCGATCGTGCCGTAGGCATCGTCCTCGGTCGTGTTGTTCTGGATGGAAGAGCCGTCGTCCTCGTACTGCGTAAAGGTGCCGTCACCCTCGGTGGCGAAGAACTCGACGATACGCTGGCTGCGGTCGGTACCCTTGGTGTTGGTGTCGCTCACGGCCTCGGGGTTGTTGTTCTCGGCATACATCGGCACGATGGCGTTGGCCTTCACAAACAGCGGCAGCTTCCAAAGCGGCGCATCGTAGTTGTTGAGGACCTGGCCGCCGCGGTACTGCTTACCCGAGAAGTAGTCAATCCAGATGGTGGGATTCTCGTCGGTGCCGTAGTTGGGAAGGTAGATACCATTGCGAACGTCGTTGCCGTTCTCATCTGCCTGGGTATCCTGATACACCGGTGCCACCAGGAAGTTCTCACCAAACATGTACTGATACTGCGTCGAGGTGCTTGCGGCGTACTCGGAGTTGTCGGAGAGCAGCATGGCGCGGATCATGGGCAGGCCGGTATCGCCGTTGCCCGTGTCGATGTTGGCCGCCGAGGCCGCGCTCGTGTAGATATAGGGCATGAGTTGCGCCTTGAGCTTGAGGTAAAAGCGCGAAATGCCCGTGTAGGGATCGCCGTGCGTCATGGGCGACTTGCGGTAGGTGCCCCAGCCGTCCATATCGAGCATAGAGGGCGTGAACGTCTTCCACTGGTAGTCGCGCGCGGAGATGATGGGGTCGCCACCAAAGATGCCGTCCATATCGGAGCCGATGTTGGGGTTGCCCGAGAGGCTCTGACCGATATACGTGGGGATGTGGAAGCGGATGTACTCCCAGTTGCCGCCGTACTGATCGCCGGTCCAGATGCCACCAAAGCGCTGCGTGCCGGCCCAACCGTCAAGTGTGATGATGTTGGGGCGCTTGTTGGCACCGGTCGTCACCGTATCGTAGGCCGTCTTGATGCCGTTGAGGCCAAAGGAGTAGCCAGAGCCCACCCAAGCGACGTCGGTCTTGAGGGTGGTAATGCCGCCCGTCTTGACCTCGGCGTCGAAATCGCGAAGCAAATGCCACGGGGTCTCGGAGTTGCTGTCAGGCTCCAGGTTAGACTGGGTCCACAGACCCGTGCTCACACCCTTGGAGTTAGCATACTCGGTAAACTTCTTAAGGTTGTCGACGTTGGCACGCACGGCGTTGAGGCGCTCGGCTGAACTCGTTCCGTCGGAGTTGACGCCGCCGGTCTTGTAATAACCGTTCTGGCCATAGCCGGCACCGTATCCGTCGTTCGGCAGGAACCAGCCGAGCGGCATGTCGTTGTCCTCGTAGTCATCGATAACCTGCTGGGCGGAGAACTGGCGGTCGAAATCGGTCGCCTTCATGTTCTCGGTATCGACCGTGGGGCCCTCTCCGTTGAGCGTCTCGGCGGCAAGCGTGCCGTCGAGCTTGTAGCCCGTCGACATGCCGGACTCGTATTTAACGTTGCCCTTCTCACTCGAAGGCTTGCTGCCCTTGGTCTCCCACTTCTTCTGACCCGAGGTCGTTGACCAGCCATCACGGTTGTAGGCATTAAGGTGACCCAGGTAGAAACCGTACTCGGGCAGCAGTACCGGATTGCCGGTCACCTTGTAGTAGTCCTGCAGCATCTCGGTCGCCACGTTCGAGGCGCCCGTTTCGGTTGCCACGAAGTAATAGGCATCGAACTCATTCTCGCTGTGCGAGGTCGTGACCGTCGAGGAGTCCGTAGAGCCAAAGTCGTAAGAACCCTCGGCAAAGGTGTTGCGAAGCACGCCGTAGCCGTCGCTCGTCCAGTAGAACGGGTTGGGCGAGGCGACGCCGCCGTCGGTCCAGTTATTAGTGTTGGAGATGGCGATGGTCTGGTTGGTGTGCAAGAAGCGCCCATTCTGGGTGCCACCGCCAAAGAAGTTCTCGGACTTCTCCTTGGCGAGTGTCTGGACAGTACCCTTCTTATCAAGGTCGAGGGATGCGGACTCGGAGACCACGACGCGGTCGCCCGATTTAATGCTCATCTTGCCGGTCGCCTTGTCCAGAACCACGGTCGCCTTGCCGCCGGTGATCTCGATAGCGTCGCCTTTGTCGACAACCGTTGCGCTCGGCTTGCTGTAGGTGTCCGAGGTGTCGGGCTGGGCCTGAATCTTAGCCGTGTGGGACTTGCTACGCGGCGTGGCGTACTCGGAAAACTCGCCTTTGGGGTCGACGTTGTAACGGAAAATGCCGTCCTCTAGAAATGTGATACGCCCCTTAATGCCGTCGGCGAAATCGATGTCGACGACGTTCGAGGCTGACTGGGAAACGGTCGCCGAGTCGACGCCCTTGAGCGGCGTGGCAATCGCCTGCTGGGGGCTGGCGAACACGAGAGTCGCCGCTGTTGCGACGAGAACCGCGCTTCCCTTCACCCACCGTTTCGTGAAAATGGAATTCCTACGCACCTGGACTCCTTCCCTCCGACATGCGGAAGTGTCGCGGACGCGCGCCCTGCAGCATGGGCGAACGCATCAAACGGGGGGGTGTTCGGTACATTCCGTATAATTGGCCCACCCGTTACCAAGGGGTCAACTGGTAGTAACCAGATAGCCACCTATTAGGTTTAATCAGCATACGGGAGCAGTTGCGCAACCAAGTTCGAAATTCTCCCAGCGGCATTAAAATGAACGTAGACGGCTAAGTGGGGTCCAAAAGCCATACCAATTGGTTCTTCAACCAAATACCAATTAAGCAAAAATGTACTGTTTATCTGGTATTACATAGACCATACCTTTACGTACGTTGGCTGACTTTGGGCTTAAATGAGCAATCGACAGAGGGTGGTGGACAGTTAGTTCAGATATGTATTTTTTGGCGGTGCTAATTGGCGCTAACAAACTGGTTTGGGCCGCTTTAGACCCGATAATAGGTCCTTCTCGCTCTTGCCCGTACGCCTTTATCAGTTCAGACCACCTAAAACAGCTCAATCGAGCCCAAATCGCCCTCCACGCGGCCTCAAATAAATACAAATCTGAACTAACTGTCCAAGAGGAGTGCCCCACGGATAGGAAAAGGCTCTGGCGAATCCTCTAATCGCCAGAGCCTTGCCAAAACCCGTGTGTCTGGAGCACATCGCCGCATACCAGTCTTTCACCCATGAAGCTAGAGATTTTCTTCCGCCCACTTCTCAAAATCAACCGCTCGCCTTTGGGCAGTTCGGTACACTTCCATGTCTTCGCGAGCGCCCACCACGACGATGGCCATTTTCCCTTTTATCTTGATGAGGCGATACACAATCCGAATGCCACTTCCTCTGAGCTTGATTTTCATAAAGCCTGTCAAATCTGTACCGGCCTTGTTTCCAAGGGGTTTACCGAATCCGCCTTCGTTCTGCGACAATGGATTCGCTCTGATTTTCTCGATGGCCTTAAGCACGTTCTTTCGTTGGGAGCCGTCCAGACGCTTAACATCCTTGAGAGCATCCGGGTAGAAAGCGACTTCGTACCCGCTCATTCAAACTCGACCTCATCCATCTGATCGAGTTCGTCCTGGCCCACACCCAACTCTGCCATAACATCAGATAGGGAAACGAGTTCATCATCGCTTGTCGCAGCCGTCCTCTTAAGGGCCAACGTCAACAAGGCGAGGTCCTCCTCCGCCTGCTTCGCCTCCCTGTATTCATCGGGCGTCACAATAACGAATGCCGGCTTATTGTGTTTAAGGACCACAACGGGATTATCGTCCCCAACCTTCGAAAAAGCAGCCGAACCCTTACCGTGACTGAAATCGCTGATGGGAACAAGATTGTCGAGCATCTTTAAAGCAGGCATCGAGACCTCCAAATATAAAGTCTTTTATGCATTCATTTTAGCATGCAGAAAATACTAGCAATCACGGAATGGTGACACGGACGAGGCATCGCTTTCCACCAACCGTTGATCATCGACCGAGCAAAATATCCCGCCAAGAGATTGAGCGAGGATTCCGTCCTTCGAAGAGGGCCGTATTGGCCTCCTCGCGGGACGAAATTCTCGCTCGTTCGTTTCAGCCCGCGTCATCGCGTGCTAGACGGCCAGCTCGCCTGATTCACCCATAAGCCATCGTGCCAGGTCGACGACCTTGATGCCATCCCAATCAGTCGTTTCGTGCCCTGTTCGGGCGATGACGCACTTGGGATAGGCGTCTCGAATCCGTCGCAGCGGATCAAGCTCACGCTCCAGCGTCGCTTCTTGGGAAATGTCGTCACTCACCTGGATATAGACACGGCGGTCGCGCCTGATGGCGACAAAGTCTACTTCCTTTTGGTAGAGAACGCCGACGTAGACTTCCCATCCGCGGCGCATAAGCTCGATTGCCACCATATTCTCGTAAACATGGCCAAAATCGAGCTTTTTCGTGCCAAGCGCGGCGTAGCGAAACGAATGGTCGGCCAGGTAGTATTTATCTCCCGTCGACAGGTATTTCTTTCCTGAGACGTCAAAGCGACGAAACCGGTAGAACGCAAACGCATTACACAGGTAGTCGATATACACAGCCAGCGTCTTGTCGCTTATCTTAAGGTTCGCTCGTGAAAGCTCGGCCGCCATCCCCTTGAGAGAAGAGATGTTTCCGACGTTATCCATCAGGAACTCGCAGGAACGTTTAAGCTGCTCCGCATTACGTATACGATATTTTTGTCTGATGTCGCGCAGGATAAGAGTTTCAAGCACATCCGAGATGTATGAGAAACGCATCCTTTCGTCCTGGTAGATATAGGAACCCGGCATTCCTCCCTCGCGGACATAGCGAGCAAGGGCCTCGGCTGGAGAAGTGATCTCGTGATACGCCGAGAACTCCGCAAGTGAAAACGGAAAGACCTCGATCTCCACCGTTCTTCCCGTGAACAACGTCGAGAGGTCGCTTGAGAGAAGAAAGGCGTTCGACCCCGTGATGTAAATGTCATATTTCTCTGACGCATGAAGACTGTTGATAGCCCGCTCGAACCCTTCACACATCTGGACCTCGTCGATCATGACGATATTCCGGCAACCCTCAATATAGTGCTTTTCCACATATGTATGCAGCGCATGGTATTCCGCCAACGGCTCGAACTCAAGTAGATTGAAGTTGACGTGTATGACGTTGGCCGAGGGGTCGTTTGAATGAAGTTGGCTGGCAAACGCCTCAAGCAATTTCGATTTTCCGCATCGCCTGATTCCGGTGATCACCTTGATATCAGGCGTACCTGCCACCTTGGAAAGCTTGCTCATGTAGAACGGGCGATTAATAAGTCTCATGGCAATCCACTTCGCAAAATTAAGATTAACTGAAAAACGCGAAGTACAATATATCATCTACTTCGCGTTTTTGAGAAATCCTAGATTTCGCGTAATTATGTTCGCCAAGCTATCGCAAACCCGACACGGGTGAGATCTCCGCCTGATTGACCCTGCGCAGCAGTCCGAAGCGAAAGACGCGAGTCCTCAGACCGCTCCGGTAAAGTGAGGGCCGCGACGGTTACCGCGGCCCTCTTGAGAAACGTGTGCGATTGTCAATCGCTCGCGCTAGTCTTCCTTGCGGCGGAAACGAGCAAGAAAGACTCCGATTGCGGCGATCGCGGCACCCAGGCCGCCGATCGCGGCGACGGTCGCCACCGTTTGATCACCGGTGCTCGCAAGTGAGTTAGCGGACTTGCCACCCTGAGCCTTGTCACCAGCGGGCTTTCCCGCCTGGGCGCCATCGTTCGAACCGCCGGATGTCTGCCCACCGTTGCCGGAACCCTGATTGCCACCGGACGCACAAAGCCCCTTCTGCAGTACACGGTACAGCCAAGTCACCGCAGGCCGGGGCGGGGGAGCCGAATTTCCCACTGAGCGACTCTGCTTGCAGCCGGAGCGAAAGGGGGAAATCTCGGCCCCCTCCGCCCCGGCCGGCCAGGTCAACTACACCGTGTGCTGCGGCAGATCCTGCAGGGCGATGACGTCCATGCCCATGTCGTTGGCGCTGCCGTGACCCTGCTGGTCCTCGCGCACCGCCTCGATGGCGCTCACGTAGGTGTTGGCGGCAGACATCGCCGTCACGCAGGTCACGCCGCGGCGCACGGCCTCGGTACGCAGCAGGTAGCCATCGCCACGCGAGCCCGGACCGTACGGCGTGTTGATGATTACCGCAATCTTGCCATCGGCGATGAGGTCGCCGATGTTGGGACGCTCGCCGTCGTGCGGGCCGCTGATCTTCTCCACGACCTCACACGTCACGTTGCCGCCGCGCAACACGCGCGCCGTACCCTCGGTAGAGCAGATGTCAAAGCCCAGGTAGCGCAGGATACGCGCGACCGAAAGGATATGGCGCTTGTCGCGGTCGCACACGCTGATGAACACCTTGCCGCAACTCGGATCGGGCAGCTTGTAGTCGATCGCCAGCTGCGTCTTGGCGTATGCCTCGGGATAGCTCTTAGCGATACCCATGACCTCGCCCGTCGACTTCATCTCGGGCCCCAGGATAACGTCGGCACCCGGGAAACGACCCCAGGGCATTACGGCTTCCTTCATGCAGAACCAATCGAGCTGGCGCTCATCGCTCGGTAGGCCCAGGCTGGCGATGGAATCGCCCGCCATGATACGTGCCGCGCACTTGGCCAGCGGCACACCGGTGGCCTTGGAGATAAACGGCACGGTACGGCTGGCACGCGGGTTTGCCTCGATCACGTAGACGGTCTCGCCCTTGATGGCGTACTGCACGTTGACCAGGCCGCGGACTCCCAGCGCCATCGCGATGCGGCGCGTGGTCTCGCGGAGCTTCGTCTGCAGGCTCTCGCTAAAGCTGAACGGCGGGATGCAGGTCGCGGAGTCACCAGAGTGAATACCGGCCTCCTCGATATGCTCCAGGATGCCGCCGATGTAGACCTCTTCGCCATCGCACAGGGCGTCGACATCGGACTCAATCGCACCTTCCAGGAAGCGGTCCAGATACACCGGGTAGTCGGGGCTAATGCGCGCAGCCTCGGCCATGTAATCGCGCAGATGCTCGGCATCGTAGGCGATCATCATGCCGCGGCCGCCCAGCACGTAGCTCGGACGCACCAGCAGCGGGTAGCCGATGTGCGCGGCCACGGCCTCGGCCTCCTCAAACGAGGTGGCCTGGCCCGCCGGCGGGTACATGATGCCCAGCTTGTCGAGCAGAGCGGCGAAGCGCTCGCGGTCCTCGGCAAAGTCGATGGCATCGGGCTTGGTGCCCATAATGTTCACGCCGCTCTCCTCGAGCATGCGCGCCAGCTTAAGCGGAGTCTGGCCGCCGAGCGTCACCACGACGCCGTCGGGACGCTCAACATCGATGACGTCCATGACGTCCTCGTAGGTGAGCGGCTCAAAGTACAAGCGGTCCGAGGTGTCGTAGTCAGTCGAGACGGTCTCGGGGTTGCAGTTGACCATGATGGTCTCGAAGCCGCGGGCCGCCAGCGCGTAGCTCGCGTGCACGCAGCAGTAATCGAACTCGATACCCTGACCAATGCGGTTGGGGCCGGCGCCCAGGATCATCGCCTTGGGCTTGTCCGCCGGCGTGGTCTCGTCGGGAGCCACGCACTTCTTGGCATCCGGGCTCGTGCGGTAGATGTTCTCGTACGTCTTGTAGTGGTACTCCGTGGCGCTCGAGAACTCCGCAGCGCAGGTGTCGACCGTCTTCATGCTGGGGACCACGCCAAGACCCTTGCGGTAAGCGCGCACAAAGCGCTCATCGGAGCCAGTCAGCGCAGCGATCTCGGCGTCGCTCGTGCCGTACTGCTTGAGCAGGCGCATCGCGTCGGCGTCAATGTCCTCCACACGCAGGCCGCGAATGCTCTCCTGGACCTGCACCATGTCGTTGATGCGGTTGAGGTACCACGGATCGATACCGCAGATGGCATGGATACGCGCAACATCCCAGCCACGACGCAGGGCCTCGACCACAAAGAAGATGCGGTGCTCAGTCGGGGTTGCCACGGCCTGAGCGAGCTCCTCGTCGCTCAGCTTGTCGGCACCCTCCTTGCCACCGGCGCAGATACCCTGGTGACCGTCCTCCAGCGAACGCATGGCCTTGCCGAAGGCCTCCTCAAAGGTGCGGCCGATCGCCATAATCTCGCCCACGGCCTTCATGCGCGTGGTGAGCGTGGGGTCGGTACCCTTGAACTTCTCGAAGGCAAAGCGCGGCACCTTGACCACGCAGTAGTCAATCGTGGGCTCAAAGCAGGCAGGCGTTGCCTTGGTGATGTCGTTGACGATCTCGTCGAGCGTGTAGCCCACGGCCAGGCGCGCGGCGGCCTTGGCGATGGGGAAACCCGTGGCCTTGGAGGCCAACGCGGACGAACGGCTCACGCGCGGGTTCATCTCGATGACGATCAAGCGACCGGTGTTGGGGTTCACGGCAAACTGCACGTTGGAGCCACCGGTCTCGACGCCGATCTTCTCCAGAATGGCGAGCGAGGCCACGCGCATGCGCTGATACTCAAGGTCGGAGAGCGTCTGCGCCGGCGCCACGGTGATGGAGTCGCCGGTATGCACGCCCATGGGGTCGAGATTCTCGATGGAGCACACGATGATGCCGTTGCCGGCGTGGTCGCGCATGACCTCCATCTCATACTCTTTCCAGCCCTCGATGGACTCCTCGACCAGCACCTCGTGGGCAGGCGAGAGCTCCAGGCCCTGGCTCACGATGGAAACGAGCTCCTCGTGGGTGTGAGCGATGCCGCCGCCGGCACCGCCGAGGGTAAAGCTCGGGCGCAGTACGCAGGGATAGCCCACGCGCTCGGCGATGGCCTCGGCGTCGGCCACGCTGTAAGCATAGCCCGAGCGCGCGACCTCCAGGCCAATCTCGGCCATGGCCTCGTTAAAGAGCTTGCGGTCCTCGCCGCGCTCGATAGCGGCCAGATCGCAGCCGATCATCTCGACGCCGTACTTGTCCAGTGTGCCGTCTTTCGCCAGCTCGACGGCGGCGTTCAGACCGGTCTGGCCGCCCAGCGTGGGCAGCAGCGCGTCCGGGCGCTCTTTCTTGATTACGCGCTCGATAAACTCGGCGGTGATGGGCTCGACATAGGTGCGGTCGGCAAGACCCGGGTCGGTCATGATGGTCGCCGGGTTGGAGTTGACCAGGATGACCTCAAAGCCATCCTTCTTAAGCACCTTGCAGGCCTGGGCGCCGGAGTAGTCGAACTCACAGGCCTGGCCAATAACGATGGGGCCCGAACCAATGACGAGGATGCGCTTGATGTCAGTACGTTTCGGCATGTTAGTTCTCCTCGGTCTCGGTCGCAGCGGTCTCGGCGAAATTCCAGCCAGCAAGGCGGTCCTTCGCGATGTCGATGTCCAGATAGTTCTCCTCGCCGTCCATGAGTCGCGTAAAGGCGGTAAAGAGATAGTGGGCATCGGTGGGGCCGGGCGAGGCCTCGGGGTGGTACTGGACCGAGAAGCACGGGGCGTCGAGCAGCTGGATGCCCTCGGCGGTGCCGTCGTTGAGGTTCACGTGCGTCAGGCGAATGCGGCCGAAGCGCTCGTTCATCACGACCGGCGCGATGCCGCGACGCACCCAGGCGCGCAGGTCGCCATCGGCCGCATGCTCGGTCTCGCCGCCGGAAAGCCCCGGGATCAGTTTGCCCAGACTGGGGAACAGCAGGCCAAAGCCGTGGTTTTGCGCGGTGATCTCCACGCGACGGCTCACCAGGTTCATAACCGGCTGGTTACCGCCACGGTGACCGAATTTAAGCTTTTCCATTTGGGCGCCGCACGCCAAGCTGATCATCTGGTGACCAAGGCAAATGCCAAAGACCGGCACCTTGCCGATCAGCTGCTGCACCTGTTCATAGGTCTCCACCACGGCATCGGGGTCGCCGGGGCCGTTGGACAAAAAGACGCCGTCGGGATTCATGTCGAGCACCTCACTCGCGGGCGTATCCCACGGCACGACAGTAAGGTCGCAGCCGGCACGGACCAGACCCTCCAGGATGCCGCGCTTGACGCCGCAGTCGTAGGCGACCACGTTGTGGCGGGAAGGAACGGCAGGGGCAAGCGCAAAGTCATGCGTAGCAGGCAGATCGCTCGCGGCAAAAGCGTGGGGCTCAGAGCAGCTCACGGTCTTGACCAGGTTCTCGCCCACCAGCGTCGGCGCGGCGGCCAGACGCTCGGCAAGCTCGTCGACGTCAAAGATTTCCGTCGAGATAATGCCCATCTTGGAGCCGTTGTCGCGCAGGTGGCGCACAAGAGCGCGGGTGTCGACGCCCTCGATAGCGACGATGCCGTGGGCACGCAGGTACTCCGGCACGCTGACGGCCGAGCGCCAGTTGGAAGGCGTGGCGCACATGTCGCGGACGATCATGCCACGCATGGCGGGAGCGCTCGCGGGGCGGGCGGTATCACCGGGGAAGGCCGACTGGACGTCGGTCTCGTCGATACCGTAGTTGCCGATCTGCGGATAGGTCATGGTTACGATTTGGCCGGCATAGCTCGGGTCGGTCATGACCTCAAAGTAGCCCTCAAGCGAGGTGTTGAAGCAGACCTCGCCGGTCGCAGTACCCTCGGCACCGCATGCACGGCCATAAAAAATGGTCCCATCCTCAAGGTACAGGATGCAGGGACCGCAGGTGCCCTTGCTGGTTTTGGCCAGCATGCGCTGGCAAAGCTCGCTGGGCGCGAAGGTGCGGACAGCAGTGCCCGCAGTATGGTTGTTCGCCATAATTCTCCTTCCCGGTCTCTCCGGACCGGCTTAAAGGTTGGTAGTTAGGCCTTGCGGTATTTTAACCGCAAGTATGCGCCATGGCGTTAATTTCATCGAAATGTTTACGAAATGATAATTATGACTTTCTATGCATAATGATTTTTCTAGGACGGGGATTAAAAATCATCCCGCGTGGGCTTGTAACTCACGCGGGATGATGGCGTCTTATTTATCCTGCTCCAGCAGATCGGACGGTGTGCGATCGGGCTTGCCGCCGCGGAAAATCTCGCGGCCATGCAGACGATGCTCCAGATCACGTTCGGCCTTTTCTTCCGTAATCTTGGTCTGGCTCACCGCCGGGTCCTCGATCAGCGACGACACCGAGTTCACCTGCTTTTGAATGCGCTCGGCAATCGTGTCGTCCATGCTCACGATATGCATCTTCCAGTCGATGTTCGTGGCGGTCGATGAGCTCTTGGTCCACACAAACGTCAAAATGGCGCTCTGATGGCCCCGTGCGGGAAACATGCCAAAGAAAGAGTCGTGCTGGATATTGCTGTCCTCATCGATATAGGCGTGCACGTTGTACACCACGCGGTCGATCTTATCATTGAGCAACGCGTTGGTCGCAAGTGCCGCAGCCTGAATCTGCCCGTTGGACAGCAGCTCGAGCTCGTTGGCAGACGACGTGTCCAACACCGTTACCTCGACCGTGCCCGTACGTTCATCGGCTTCATCGACGGTAAAGTCGAGCGGGAATTGCGTAAAGCCGTTGCCCCACTCAAGGCCGCCCTTCAGTGCCGTGGAAACGGTATCCACCGAAACACTCTCGGACAGGTTGGCAGTGTTCAGGCGGCGCATCACGCCGTAGCCAATCTGCATGCCCACGATCAGTACAAGGATGCCGATGACCACAGCCATAGCGGTCTTCGTAATAGTATGGCTCACCTGCGAGCCCGAAGGGTCGTCCTCGGACAGCGGGTCGATCTGTTTTGTCTGGCTTGCGCGATCTTCGCTGCGAAGCTGCGCCAGCGCCGCCTTGTCGCCGCGCTTGGCAGCAGCCTCTTTTTCGCGCATGCGCTCGGTGCGCTTTTTGGCAAGCGTCGGATCCAAAACGCCGGATGCGTCGATCTCGGAGAATAACTCCGTCACTTCTTCCGGAGTCAAAGGGTTCTTCTCAGCCATATACTTCCTGTCATATCAATCAGTCGAGCTCGTGCGCACGCGCACCTTCGAACTGCATTCGATAGTAACGGGCATAGGTGCCGCCACGGGCGAGAAGCTGCTCATGCGTGCCACGTTCCACAACGCGACCATGCTCGACGGTCGCAATCTCGTCGGCATGTTTAATGGTCGAGAGACGGTGGGCGATGATGATCGTGGTGCGACCGCGCGCCAGGCGCTCGAGCGACTCCTGCACTGCCTCCTCGCTCTCGTTATCCAAGGCGCTCGTCGCCTCGTCCAGAATCAGGATCTTGGGGTTCTTGAGAAACACGCGCGCAATGGCTACGCGCTGCTTCTGGCCGCCCGAAAGACGGCTGCCGCGCTCACCCACGACCGTGTCGTAGCCCTGCGGCAGTGACTCAATGAAGGCATCGATATTGGCGCGGCGGGCGGCCTCGGCGACCTCTTCTGCCGTGGCGCCTGGCTTGCCGTAAGCGATGTTCTCGCCAATCGTACCGTCAAACAGATAGACATCCTGCTGCACCAGGCCAATGGCGCGGCGCAGACTCTGTTGCGTCACGTCGCGCACGTCCTGGCCGTCGATGCTGATGGATCCGTCCGCCACGTCGTAAAAGCGCGGCAGCAGCGAACACGTTGTGGACTTGCCACCGCCCGAGGGGCCAACCAGGGCAATGGTCTGTCCGGGCTTGATGGACAGATTCATATGGTCGATCACGGGACGAGCCTCTTCGCTGCTGCCCAGCTCAACATCCTCGTAGCTGAAGCACACATCGCGATATTCAACCGCGCCAGCCGTCACCTGCAGGTCCGCGGCATCCGGCTTGTCCTGGATATCCGGGGCGGTCGAAAGTACCTCGTCCATACGCTTAAAGCCGGCGATGGCCTTCTGATACGTCTCGGCCGAATTGACGAGCGTCTCGAGCGGGGTACAGAACAGCGAAATATAGAGCGCGAAGGTCGCCATATCGACCGCCTGCAGTTGACCTTGCGCCACCAGCCAACCACCCAGCAGCACCACGATCACGTACAACACGCCCGAGAGCAGGCCATACGTCGCAGTGTAAACGCCCATGGCGTGATACATATTCTCCTTGGACGAAAGATAGCGGTCGTTCGAGGCGCGGAACTTGGAGCGCTCAGCTTCCTCGTTCGCAAAACTCTTGACCACGCGCATGCCTGCCAGCGAATCCTGCAGCTGAGCATTAATACCGCTGATCTTTTTGCGGTTGTCGCTGAAGACCTCGCGCATGCGCATGTTCTGCCAAAACATGATGACCGCAAACACCGCCGTCACCACGGCCATGGCAAGCGCCAGCACCGGGGCAATAGCAAAGAGGATCACAAACGAGCCGACGATCTCGATGCCGCAGATGATAATCCACTCGGGCACGTGGTGTGCCGCCTCGCAGATATCGAACAGGTCGTTGACCACGCGGCTCATCATGTCACCTGAGCTGTTGCGATCGAAGTACGCAAAGCTAAAGCGCTCGTACTGATCGAACAGGTCCTCGCGCATCTTGGACTCCATGCGCGCGCCCATCACGTGGCCCCAATAGCTCACAAAGTAGCGGCAGGCGCAGCGGACGGCATACATCAGTACCAGGCCAACCGCGATCATACCGATCGCCTGCATAATAGCAGCCTGACCCTGGGTAAAGAGCCCGCCGGTCAGATTGCGCAGAATGATAGGAAACGCCAGGTCGATGGCGGCAAGCACCAGGGCGCAAACAGTATCGGCAACAAAAAGCCCCATCTGGGGCTTGTAATAAGACAAAAACCTTCTAAACATGCAGTCCTCGGAGAGAAATAAATAGCGTGAGAAATCCGGTTGAACCGGTCGGGCTGAAAACAAAGCGTCCCAACAAACATAACGCCAATGATCTGGCAGCGTCAGCGACAACGTCCCTAAGCGAGCAAGGTGCCTTGAAAGAGGAGCGACGCGTACTTCGGTACGCGAGCGACGATTGAAAGGCAGATTGCCGCTTAGGGGCGTTTGCAGCGTCGACTCGTTACGCGGTTTGGTAAAACCGCGTAACCTAGAGTTCGGCTCCGCCCAACCTATGTGCGATGCTATCGCAGGCCAAGGCGCCCACGACGGTCTTGGCATCTTCGATCTTGCCGTCGAGCACAGCATCGATCAGCTCGTGCAGCGGCACTAAATCCACGTTGACGAACTCGTCATCATCGGGGTTGGGCGCATCGAACTCGAGCTTGGTGGCCAGGTAGATGTGAATGATCTCGTCGCAAAAACCGCAGGACGTGACAATCGACGTCAAAAAGCGAATGCGACCGGCCCTAAAGCCCGTCTCCTCATGCAGCTCGCGCTTGGCGCAATCGAGCGGGTCCTCGCCTGGGTCGAGCTTGCCGGCGGGAACCTCGACCGTCACGCGGTCGATGGCGGTGCGGTACTGACGCACCAGTACGATCTTGCCGCTCTCGGTCAGTGCCACAACGGCCGCCGCACCCGGATGGCGAACGATATCGCGGGCGCTACGGCGACCGTTGGGCAGTTCAACCTCAAGACGGTGGACGTCGAGGATCTTGCCCTTCCAGGCGCACTCCTCCGAAAGAATCTTCTCGTGCAGCTCGGCATCGTGCGGGTCGTCGTCGCCCAGCACCAGCGCCGGCTCGTCAGCGACCTCGCCACCAGGCTCGCCCTCGGCGTGCCCATACATGCGGCTGTCCTCTTCGACGATCTGCGCGTCCACGAGCTCTTCGTTCTTCTCGTCCATCCGTCTCATCCCTCTCGGACTTTAGGCATCCCAGGCGTCGCGGCCACGCAGCGCGCGCAGGCCGATGTCATGACGCAGGGTCTTGCCCTCAAAATCAATCTTCTCGCAGGCCTCGTAGGCAAGGTTGCGGGCGTTCTCAAACGTATCGCCCAGCGCGGTCACGGCAAGCACACGGCCGCCGTTGGTCACGAGCTGACCGTCCACCACGGCGGTGCCGGCATGGTACACGGTCACGTTCTCCATGGACTCGGCGTCGGCGATGCCGGTGATGACTTTGCCCTTCTCGTAGCTGCCGGGGTAGCCCGCGCTCGTCAGGACAACAGCCACGGCCCACTCGTCACGCCAATCGAGCTCAATCTGATCAAGCTCGCAGTTGGCGCAGGCGAGCATAACCTCGACCAGGTCGTTCTTGAGGCGCGGCAGCACGACCTGCGTCTCGGGGTCGCCAAAGCGGGCGTTGAACTCCAGCACCTTGGGGCCGGCGGGGGTGAGCATAAAGCCGCCATACAGGCAGCCGCGGTAGTCGATGCCCTCGGCAGCAAGCTCGGCCACGGTCTGCTCCATGACTTTCACCATGGTGGCGTGCTCCTCGTCGGTCACGATGGGCACCGGGCTGTAAACGCCCATGCCGCCGGTGTTGGGGCCAAGGTCGCCCTCGAGCGCACGCTTGTGGTCCTGCGAGGTGGCCATGGGGCGCACGGTCTTGCCGTCGGTAAAGGCCAGCAGCGAGCACTCGGGGCCAACCAGCATCTCCTCAATGACAACGGTATTGCCGGCATCACCAAAGGTGCCGCCAAAGCACTCGCGCACGGCCTCCTCGGCCTGCGCAAGCTCAGTCGCCACGATAACGCCCTTGCCTGCGGCCAGGCCGTCTGCCTTCACGACCAGCGGGGCGCCCTGCTCGCGCACGTAGGCGAGAGCCGAAGCCTCGTCGGTGAACGAGCCGTAGGCTGCCGTCGGAATGCCGGCACGCTCCATGAGTTGCTTGGAGAACAGCTTGGAGCCCTCCATCTGAGCGCCCTCGGCACCCGGGCCAAAGCAGGGAATGCCCGCCGCGCGCACGGCATCGGCTACGCCCGCCACGAGCGGAGCCTCGGGGCCAATCACCACGAGTCCGCATCCGTGGCTCTGGGCAAACGCCGCCACGGCCGCAGGATCGCAATCGTCGAGAACCACGTTCTCGCCGCAGCTCGCGGTGCCGCCGTTACCCGGCGCAATGTAGAGCTTGCCGGCGCGCGGTGATGCTGCGAGTTTTGCTGCCAGAGCATGCTCGCGGCCGCCGCTGCCCAACAACAGGATGTCGATGGTTTGAGTGTCCGCCTTCAAGGGTGCCTCCTCTATGGATTAGCGGCCCGCTCCGCGCGAGCCCTTTGCAAGCAAATATACCCCTCAGCCGCCCGTCCGGGCTGCAAAGGGGTATATCGCAATAACCGAATAGTGCCGATTACTTCCAGAATCGGTTGATGATCTGCTCGCGACCGGCGCCGACGCCAATGAACGTCACGCGGGTGTGTGCCAGATCCTCGATAAATGCCACGTAGTCCTGAGCCTCCTGCGGCAGCTCCTCAAAGCTGCGGCAACCGGTGATATCGCACTTCCAGCCCGGGAGCTCCTCGTAGATGGGCTTGGCATGCTCAAAGCGCACCTGATGCTCGGGCACGCTCGTGTAACGCTCGCCGTCGACGTCGTAGGCAACGCACACCTTGATGGTATCGAAGGCCGAAAGCACGTCGAGCTTGGTCATGGCGATATCGGTGAGGCCGTTGACACGCGAGGCGTAGTTGGCGATGGGGCCATCGAACCAACCGCAGCGACGGCGACGGCCGGTGGTCACGCCGTACTCATAGCCTTCCTCGGTCAGCGTATGGCCGGCCTCGGACTCATAGGAAAGCTCGGTGGGCATGGGACCCGAACCGACGCGGGTGATATAGGCCTTCATGACGCCCAGCACGCGGTCGACATTCTTCATACCGACGCCGGAGCCGGTGATGGCGCCGCCGGCGGTGCAGTTGGAAGACGTCACGTACGGATAGGTGCCGTGGTCAATGTCGAGCAGCGTTGCCTGGGCGCCCTCGAACAGCAGGTCCTTGCCCTCGTCGATCATGTTGTTGAGCAGCAGGCTCGTCTCGGTGATGTAGGGGCGCAGGCGCTCGGCCATGGGCAGGTACTCGTCGCAGATCTGGTCCACGGTGTAGGTGGGCAGGTGGTAGATGAGCTCGAGCTCGGGATTCACGCGGGCAAGAGCGGTCTCCAGCTTGTCGCGGAACAGCGCCTCGTCCAGCATGTCCTGCATGCGCAGGCCGATGCGGGCCATCTTGTCCTGGTAGCACGGACCGATGCCGCGCTTGGTGGTACCGATGTTCTTCTTGCCGAGCTTCTGCTCAAAAGCACCATCCAGATCGATGTGGTACGGCATGATGATGTGCGCGTTGCCACTGATCTTGAGGTTCTTGGTGGTGATGCCGTCGGCCTCGAACATGTCAATCTCCTCAAGGACAACCTTGGGGTTGACGACGCAGCCGTTACCGATCACCGACATATGGTCGGAATACATGATGCCGGAGGGCACCTGGTGCAGGCCGTACTTCTTGCCGTTGACGACGATGGTGTGGCCGGCGTTATTACCGCCCGAATAGCGCACGACGGCATCGAAGTCGCCGGCGACCAGGTCGCAGATTTTACCCTTGCCCTCATCGCCCCACTGGGCACCGACCAAAACGGTTGACGGCATGTTTACTCCTTACATTCATGGACTGTCTACGCGCCACGCTGGCACGCAGAAGCACAAAACATTCCCAGTATACCCGTGCAACGGGCGCCTGTCCTACTCCTCGGTATGCGCCCCATCAAGCTCATAGAACTTGGTGGATGCCGGCAGGAACATCAGGTCGACGTCACCGATCGGGCCCGAACGGTTCTTGGCCACGACGATACGCGTAACGCCCTCGTCGGGTCGATCGTCACGCGAGGCCTCGGCCTCATCGGCGGAGCGGTCCAAGAACATAACGATGTCGGCGTCCTGCTCGATGGAGCCCGATTCACGCAGGTCGGACAGCTGCGGGCGTTTGCCGGTACGGGACTCGACCTGACGCGACAGCTGCGACAGCGCGATCAACGGAATCTTGAGCTCCTTGGCCATGATCTTTAAGCCACGCGACATCTCGGAGACCTCGACGGTACGGCTCTCGGAGCGACGTCCCGGCGGAGGACTCACCAGCTGCAGGTAGTCCAGGATGATGATGGCCTTCTCCTTGTTGTGGAGCATGCGGCGGCTCTTGGCGCGGATCTCGGTCACCGTGGTGCCGGGCGTATCGTCAATCAAAATGTCGAGCTTAGACAAGGTCTGCGTGGCCTCGTTGATATTGGCCCACTGCTCGGGGCTAATGCGGCCCGTACGGAAGTCGCTGATCGAGATCATGGCGTAGGCGCAAATCAGGCGCTGGGCAATTTCCTTGCCCGACATCTCCAGCGAAAAGAAGCCGACGGTATAGCCCGCAGCGGCGGCGTTGAGCGCCAGGTTCAGAGCAAACGACGTCTTACCCACGGCAGGGCGGGCGCCGATAATGATGAGCTGGCCCTCGCGGAAACCCATAAGCATGCGGTCGAGTGACGGGAAGCCGGTGGGCACGCCCGCGGCCTGTCCGCCGGCCTTACACACTTCCTCGGCCTCGTTATAGGCCTCGACCATAAACTCGGTCAGCGTCTTATAGCTCGACTTGACCTCGCGCGCCGTGACCTTGAGCAGCTTGCTCTCGGCCAGCTCCACGACCTCTTTGGTGTCGGTAGGGGCGTTATAGGCCAGCGCGTTGATCTCGTTGGTGGCACCGATCAGCTCGCGCAGCATCGAGTCGCGACGGACGATGGCGGCATGGTGCTGCCAGTTCACGAGCGACAGGGTCTGACCCATCAGCTCCAAAATGTAGGCCTCGCCGCCCACGGCATCAAGCTTGTTGATACTACGCAGGTAATCGATCAGCGAGATAGAGTCGATGGGAATGCGGCTGTTGTACATATCGACCATCGCGGTGTAGATGGTCTTATGGATGGGCCGGTAGAAGTCATCGGGCTGCAGCTCGACCTGGGCCTCCTCGACCACCTCGGGCGACAGCAGCATGGCGGCCAGTACATTGGCCTCTGCATCTTGGTTTTGAGGGAGACCCAACTTGGAGCCACGGTCCTCGACCGTCAGCCCCGTCTCCCTTTCGTCATATGCCATGAGCATCCTCATTCATATCGCTTGCGAGCATCCATAGTATCAGCCACAGCCTCAAAACGGGCCGCGCCCCGGCAATCATCACCGAACGAAACGGATGAACGGTCCTGCATGTGGGACTTCACCACAACGCCTGCCATGGCACTCGCATCGCGCTAAAAAGCAAAAAGGGCGCCCTGGTCTCCCAGAGCGCCCTTCTTAGAACAAGATTGTTGCGTTGCAGCAAATGCTACTCGGCAGCAGCCTCAGTCTCGACCTCGGCGGTCTCGGCCTCGGCGACCTCAGCGGCCTCCTCAACCTCAGCCTCGGCAGCGAGCTCCTCGGCGGTAACGCCAACGAGAACGACAACCTCGGCCTTGATCTCGCGGTACAGCGAGATGGCAACGGTGTGGGCACCGGCAACCTTGATGGGCTTACCGAGCTCGACGCGCTTGCGGTCGATGTCCATACCGAGCTGAGCCTTGATGGCGTCAGCGATCATGGCGGCGGTAACGGAGCCAAAGAGGATGCCCTCGTCGCCGACCTTGACGTCAACGGTGACCGTCTTGCCCTCGAAGGCAGCCTTGGTCTCGTTGGCGGTAGCCAGACGGACGGCCTCGCGCTTGGCGATGTTGTTGCGACGCTCGTCAAGCTGCTTGAGGTTGCCCTTGGTGGCGGCAACAGCGAGCTTCTTGGGGAACAGGAAGTTCTCAGCGTAACCCTGAGCGACCTCTACGACGTCACCCTCGCCGCCCTTGCCCTTGATCTCATCGAGAAGAATAACCTTCATGATGCGTCTCCCTTCTTAGCCGCGGTCGCGGTTGCCACGAGAGGAAACCACGGGGACGGTGTACGGCAGGAGAGCCATCTCGCGGGCGCGCTTGATGGCGTTGGCGATGTCATGCTGATGCTGCGTGCAAGCGCCAGTGACGCGACGGGGCTTGATCTTGCCACGGTCGGTCATGTACTTACGGAGAAGCTGAGTGTCCTTATAGTCGATGAACTCAGTGTTCTCCTTGCAGAACTGGCAGTACTTACGACGCGGCTGACGTGCAGAAAAATCATTAGCCATGTCAAAATACCTTTCGTTTGGCAACTTCGGCGAACCGAAGCCGCCTCTCACTCAAAAATAGGTGAACAGCCCTTAAAACGGGATGTCCTCATCGTAGACGTCGACCGCGGGCGGCGTAGCCACCGGTGCGGCAGGACGCGGTGCGGGCGCTGCAGGGGCTGCGGGCGCGTAACCGCCCTGATCGTAGCCACCCTGGCCACCACGGGAGCTCATAAACTCGATCTCATCGACGATGACCTCAAGCTTGCTCCGGCGCTGGCCGTCGCGCTCCCAAGAGCTGTAGCGCAGCTTGCCCTCGATCGCGACCTTGTTTCCCTTTGCCAGGAAACGGCTCACGGCCTCGGCGCGCGTGCCGAACATAGTGCAGTCGACAAAGTTGGGATAGTCCTCCCACTCGCCAGTCTGCGGGTTGCGGCGACGATCGTTCACGGCGACGCCAAAGGACAGAACCTGGGTTCCGCCAGCGGTGGCGCGCAGCTCGGGATCACGCGTGAGGTTACCGGTGATGTTCACTCGATTGATGCTCATAACTCACTACTTCCTCTTGGGGCACAAGCCCAGTCCAAAACGACAGTCTTACTCCTGGTCGTCGCGACGGACGATCATGTGGCGGACCACAGCGTCGGTGATGCGCAGGACGCGATCAAGCTCGGCGATCTGGGTAGGATCTGCGTGGAAGTTGATGAGGGTGTAGTCACCATCGGTGAGGTCGTTGATCTCGTAGGCGAGCTTGCGCTTGCCCCACTCGTCAACGGAGTCGACCTTGCCAGCGCCCTCAGCGATCGTGGTATCGATACGCTTCATAACAGCGAGACGAGTCTCGGGGTCGAGCGACGGGTCAACAAAGAACAGCAGTTCATAAGCCTTCATATTGTCACCTCCTCTGGGCAAATGTGGCTTCAGGTCGTGAAGGTGCGCCTGAAGCAGGAAAAGACTTGGTAATAATATCTTTCAACCTCCCAGGCCGCAAGAATATGCAGCTACAACCTCATGACCTCCACATATGTCCATACTTACACGGCACTTCATGCGTCTTCCAACCAAATGCTGACCAAATGCTTGACGGATCTGTGGACAAGATACGGCGCTGCGGGGACAAACCAAATCAAATCGCAGGTCAGCAATTGCAAGGCTGTGGTCGCGAAATGCATACCAGTGGTTCACAACACCGTTCAAAGATTTTTAAAATTGCTGCCACGTTGTTTATAGATACCCATTTTGAACAATTTGCCGCATGCAGCCCTGCTGGTCAGAGCCCGTTTTCGGCCTCCTGGATCCCATCACGAAGCCAAACGTTTCAAAAAATGCCAACTTTTCTGTTTGCACTTTGCGATTCCTCGTGTATACTGACTTTCGCATTAACGGAGAGTTGTCCGAGTGGCCGAAGGAGCACGATTGGAAATCGTGTAGGCGTCAAAAGCGTCTCCAGGGTTCAAATCCCTGACTCTCCGCCAGTTAATTCCAAAGCAGGCCTTCGAGCCTGCTTTGTTTTTACCCCACGCGGAGGGGTGGCAGAGTGGTTGAATGCGGCGGTCTCGAAAACCGTTTGGCCTGTATAAGGTCACGAGGGTTCGAATCCCTCCTCCTCCGCCATTTTGGTTGAGAAAGCTCCCGGGAATGGGAGCTTTTTTGTTTTGAGTCCCTAACAAGCAAATACGGCGGAGGAGGAGGGATTCGAACCCGCCAGGGCGCGGAGCGTAAAGAAAACGCGCCCGTGGCGCGTTTTTAGCGCAGCGCGGTCGGCGCAAGCCGACCGGATAAATTTTGAGCGGAGCTCAAAATTTGGACATCCCTCCTATTCGACCACGCCCCCATCGCGTTCAGCATCAACCCGGATCCCCAAACATGGAACCTATGACCGTACCCAGTCCCGACCGTTTGCCGAGCAATAGGGTCGCAATCGGCGCCGAACATGTACTATGTACGGGCATTGTCTAAACCCGTTACTCAAAGGACCCCATCTTGCCCGTTGCCGCCGCTATGATCGTTACCGCACACGCCTCGGATGCCATGGTTGCCATCCCGTTTTGGCTCGAGATGTTCGCCGTCGTCGCGGCATCGATCTCGGGCGTGTTGGTCGCACGCGAGCACAAACTCGACCTGGTGGGCGCCGTCGCGCTCGCCGTGGTCTGTGGACTGGGCGGCGGTCTTTTGCGCGATATGACGCTGCAGGTGGGCAACGTCTACATCCTCAACCAACCGATGGCGCTCCCGCTCTCCATCGCCACCGCGGCCATCATCTACATCTTCCCGGCAATCGTCGACAAGCCCGAAAAGCTCATTCCCCTGCTCGATATCATCTCGGTGGGTATTTATGCGGCAACCGGCGCAGACAAGGCGCTGGTCTACGGCTTTGCGCCGGCGGTGTGCATCATGATGGGCTTTTTTACCGCGGTGGGCGGCGGCATGCTGCGAGATGGTTTTATGGGTGTGGTGCCGGGTATCTTCCAGCGCACCAACTTCTATGCCATCGCGGCCATCGCCGGATCGGCAAGCTATGTTTGCCTTGTCATGAGCGGCTTGGTCAGCAATGTCGTCGCACTGGTCGTTTGCGTCGTGGTGACCATGGGACTACGCTGGCTGTCGCTGCGCTTTGATATCAAAAGCCCCACCGAGGATGACATCGCACGCTTTTTGCACCGCAAAAAGTAGGTGGCGCGGGCTCATCCTTCGAAATGCAACCGAGAGGTTCTTTTAGAGCGCCCACGCGTTGGGTACCCTGTTAGGTGCATGTCGAGCATCTGACGAAGGATTCACTATGCCCTGTAATCAATTCCCGTCGACCCAACGCCGTAAAGCGTGGGGCCGCATCACGATCTTATTCGCGCTCATCGCGCTCGCGCTCACCGCACTTCCCACGGCGTCGTTCGCCGGCACGGACACCGCAGGCAACGTACTTGCGACCGACAATGACGCCAATTCGTCCGGCGTCGAAGGTGACCTGTACTGGGCCGGCCAGGCCCTCAACTTGAACGATGCGTCCATTGACCGCGATATCATCGCCGCGGGCGATACCCTCTCTATCCGCGACTGCACGGTGGGCGGCGCCGTCCGCTTGGCGGCACGCACTATCGATATCGCCAAGACCACGGTTGATGGCAGCGTCACGGTCGTCGGTCAGCACGTTGTGCTCAATTCCGACAGCACCGCCAACTGTTTTTACGCGATAGGCGAGACGGTTGCCCTGCGCGGCTCTACCAAGTCGGCAGCGCTTGCGGGCGATACGGTGACCATCGATGGCACCGTCGAGGGCGATGTCGAGGTTTGGGCCGACAAGCTCATCCTGGGCAAGGACGCCCACATCACCGGCACCGTGAACGCGCACGTCTCCGAGGACCCCGAGCGTGCCGCAGGAGCCGAGGTAGGCGCGCTCAAGATCGACCGCACCGAGAACGAGGATACTTCCACCGTTAACGATGTCATCGGCGGTATCGTCGCCGCGGCACTCTCGACCTGCTTTGTCGCTCTGCTGCTCGAGCTCGTCTTTCCGCGCGCGACCGCCAGCGCCGCCGGCATGCTCCACCAGCGCCCCATGCCCCTGTGGGTGAGCGGTCTTCTGAGCACGATTGCTATCGTCCCCGCCGTCCTACTGCTGATTATCTCTATCGCTGGTCTGTCGCTTGCCGGAGCCCTCTTGTGCGGTGTTATTGGCATCGCACTGGTGTCGAGCGCCTTTGCGGGGTGCGCGATCGCGCGCATGGTCGGAAACAGCCAGAACCGCTACGCCATGGCGGCTGTGGGCGGCGTGATCGCAGGCGCCCTCACGGGGCTTCCCCTCGTAGGCGACTTCATCAGCGGCGTGGCCTTCGTCTTTACACTCGGCTACATCATCCAAATCATCTGGCGCAACGCCCACCTCAAACCGCAGCAGCCAGCTAACACGCCAGGACTCCCCACCGCTTAGCCGCCGACCACCACAAAGATGCCAAGCACCTTTGTGGTGGTGCAAAGGGGTCAGGTTACTTTGCACCAACAAACGAAGCGGGGCACCCGATCGCATCGACCGGGTGCCCCGCTTTTCTTGGAGGGTTCTCTAGTAACTTTTTCAAAACCAATGATCATCAGGCCGATGGACCTGCGCGTCACTCGCTACGGAGGCAGTACGCCATTGAACAAGGGGGGCAATTATTTTTCACGGCGACCTCCTCCCCGCTTGATGACGAGCGCGACAACAATAACCGCCACTCCGATGGCAGCCAAAACCGCCACCAGCACCAACGCTCTATCTCCCGTCGAGGGCATAAAGCTTCGACTTGCTTCTTTGCTTGGGGTGTTGAGCACCGACAGCTCAATCGAACCCGTCCCGGCATCGGCGGTATCAACCCGTAGGGAGCTCTCGGCCGACACGGTCACCTCGGGCTTCGCTGCTGCTACCTGTTTAACGTCCAGGCCCTCGGCCGTAACTGTCACCGCACGTTTGCCCTCAAAGGCGGTGTAGCCCTTGGGAGCCGCGACCTCTTCGACGGTGTAGACACCCGCGTCCACACCGTTCAATTCCACATGGCCATCTGCGCCGGTGGTGACGCACGCGCCGGCATCCGTCGACCACGCGCCGTCGGTCGTTAGAATGCGCCCGCGGTCATCGATGATGCGCAGCTTGGCGCCCGCGAGCGGTTCATCGTCCGAGCTTGAGCGCTTGATCAGACTGAGTCCCCAGGTGTAGACCGTCGCATCGTCACTCGGCGTGCGGGTGAATCCGGCGTCGCCGGACTGGTCGGCGAGGGGAGAGCGCGGGTAACGCAGGAAGACCTCGTTGGGATTGCCCTTGGTAGCGCCTCGATTGCAGTTGGCCCCCAACGGCGCATTGTAGACAGCGACCACGCGGGCGCCCGAGGTAAAGGCGTCTGCCCCGCCGAGCGCGGCGATGAGGTCGCCGGTACGCACGGTGAAGGCATTGCCCTCGACCGAGACCTTGCACCGTGAAGTTATGTCTGTCCACCCTTTAGCCGGCGTCGAGCTGACGTTGCCGCCCTCACATGCGACCACATCGAAGCCGCCGTCCGCGCCCGCCGCCACGTACATGCGCATGCTCGTGGCGACCTTGGAGGGGTCGAGCCCCACGCTCATGGTGTCGACGAACTGCACCGTATAGGCGTCGTAGGCCGTGAGCCCGGCCGGGACCGTGGCAGAGAGGCGCCAGTACAGGTCGTCGGCGACCGTGGCGTCGGCGGCCTTGCCCCATGCGGCGGTGCTGTCCTCCAGCACGTGCTTGGCCACCTTGGGCGTCGCGGCCTTGGGCTTGACGGTGACGGCGCTGCCGCCGACCAGGGCCATGATCGGCGCGGTGCCGGCCTCGCCCTGAGCGATGGCGTCGTCGTCGACAACGATGAGCCAGTAGCCACAGGGCAGCTCGGCCGCCGTGCCCGCGTTAAGGCCCACGGAGGCGGCGCCTGCTTCGACAATTGCGCGGGCAAGTTTTGCCGTCAGCGCAGTCGTCATGCGTCCGTCGGCATTCATCCATTCGGCTGCCGCTTGCGCCGTCGATGCCGAGCTATCAAGCCCCGCATCATGAAGCACAGGGAGAACGGCCTGGCAAACGGCATCATTCGCCCACGCCAAGTCCGTCGCAACCTTTTGATCGGAGCCGGCCTTATCGGCAACAGTTGCCGAAAAGAGCTGGTACGCATCGTATTGCGTCGCGACGTCGCCGCTAATCGTGATGACCCCGGCATCGGCAGCACGGACCGTCTCGGGCGACACTGCAAAAGCAAGGATAGCCATCATGGCCACCATCATGACGGTCAACAAGCGGCGGCTAAGCCTACTCACGGCGACCACCTCGATCTTGATCGCGATGGCGGCGAGCATGCATCCACGTCGCGGCAAAGCACAGCAACGATGCGCCAGCCAAATACGTCATAGTCAAGCCAGCCCCGCCCGCCTCGGGAAGCGTGGTCGAGTATTTGTTGGTAAAGGTTGGCGGATCCTGAGAGCCCTTGCCATAGGTAACTACGACGTTGAGCTGGTCCGTGCCATTAGTTACCTTAACCGTGACGTTGTACACGGTCCTGTCATAGGTGATGTGATCTTTAACATGGTCGACGGCGCCCTCGGGCTCGACCTCGGAGATGGTGTAGGTATAGGTTCCCGCCTTGTTGTACTTGACGTCAAAGGAGACATTTCCCTTGTCATTATTGGTCACCGTCTGGAGCACTTTGCCCTCGGCGTCCTTGAGCGCGAACGAGAACTGACCTTCCCTGAAGGTTCCGCCTTTAAGCACTTTCTTTGCTTTTATCGTCGCTTTGCCTTCAAGGGGCGCGTCATACACCCAAATCTCTGCATCTGACGTTATCTCCGTATTGGCACCAAGCAAAGATTTCGCCGTATTCATGGCTTGCTCGTATTGCCCGTCGTCCGCGCTGCCCTTGAGCAGAATCCATGTTGGTTGGGCGGCGCGATATCCAGGAGGCGCCGTCGTCTCTTCGAGGCAGTAAAGCTTGCAGGATGCCATGGCGCCCGAACTCGTTCCCGAACTCGTTCCAAAAGTCACACTTCCGTCAGGGCCAGTCGTTCCGTCAGAAAAAAACGTCTTTGCGCCCTCAACGCCGGCACTGTCCTGCGCCTTATCCATGTCAATCGCATAGAGTGTGAACGTAGCGTCAGCCAACGGCGCGGTAACGTCCTTTTCATCCACTTTGTGGACCACAATGCCGTGCCCCGTTCCGCCTCCCGATGCGCCGGCATCTATGTCATATTCACGTTCGTGTTTCACATACCCGCCTGCAATACCTTCAAGCTGTGCCTCGTTGGAAAGGGAAACTGTACCAGACTCACCGGACAGAACTTCATATTCTACTTTCAGATATTTCTCATCGGGAAGCCTCAACGTCAATCGCTGCTGCTTTCCAGCGCCTCCGACAAAGAGATCAAGAGCCGTCCTGTATTTTTCTTTTGTCAGCACACGCCATTCGCCGTTATCGCGCTCAGATACGCTAAGCGACGAGGGGATAAACGTGCACTTAGAATCCATCACATCATATAGATCGAGGTAGTCGGTTCCGTCTTTTAGGTCTAGCGCCGATTCATTAACAAAAATCGTGTAGTGAATTCGTTTACTATTACTTACTGACGCACCGGTCTTTGACAATACGTCGTTCTTGATCTGTACGGTATCAGAGCCCGCCTTAAAATCCTTATTATCCGAGCTCGCACTCGCCGAGTTCGTAAGCTCGCCGAGGTTCTTTGACGTGTCGACCACTGACCTCTTGACAGCAGTTGCATACGTCAGCTTCACATAGCCTGTATTGTTACTCAACTTTTCCGTTGGAATCGAAAACGTAACCTCTCGACGATCAACGGCAGGCGTCAGCAAGACACCCGAAGCCTCGGTTTTTTCTCTCTCATGTTCCCATTCGCGGCCGGGCACCGCCGTCTCGTAGGGATTTGAATACAAAGAATATTTAGCCGAACAGGGGATATAACTCATTCCATCAGGAAGCTCATCTTTAACAACGACATCTTTACCATTAAGCTTGCCCGCGCCATAAGATTCATCGGCAGGAGTCTTAACTCGATTGACATAGACCGTCCAGTCGACAATCCACGCACCTTTGTCGTTCGAGCCATCAACTGGTTTCCAATCAAACGCCTCATCCCACCGTGCCTGCGAACCATCTTCATTTATTTTTACGCTCTTCTCTACCGAAGGCTTCGTTTCGCTTTCAACATAGTAAAAAACGTAATCAGAATAGCCGCTAAACCCATCAACAGAGGCAAAGTTAGAGTACCAACCAGGAAGTGCGTCGGTCACCGTTTTATACGTAATAACCACTTCAGGGTCTTTATCCAGTGCTTTTTTGACTTTATCCATATTGGTTATTCGGATATTGCAGTTATGTTGGTTGCTTTTCTGCGACAGATCTGCGCCTCCCTCAAACTTCCAATCGGGACCTTGGTCCAGCTTGGTATCCCCGATGGTAATTACATGTGAAGGACCATCGGAGGTATCCGGCCCCATAGTCTGCTTCCAAGCCGCCAGCATGGTATCTTTGATAAGAACGGATGTTGGGTTTTTCGCATTTACGTAATCACGGAGCTCTACGCGTAATTGCCAAGTTGCTTTTCCGGTCCGAGATGCCTCATCCGGATTAAGCAGTGTTTTACGAATGGTCTTGCCCGTCCAAGGACGGTTGTAGTATGCGGTGCTTTCTCCGGAGGGCTGATCTGAACCTTCTTTTTTCACGCTTGCCGTGTTGCTTACCTTTTCGTAGGATTTCTCATCTTTCAGCTTGGTTTGATAGACGATGCAATAGGTCGCATACCGGTCGCCCTCTTTTGGATTAAACGTATAGCTAAATGAATCCCCTGACTCGCTCAGCGTTCTCTCATCAATCTTTTGTTTTTCATCGGCGGTCTCTCCCTTGTAGACCTTGTAGTTGCCAATATAATCCTGCTTGCCATCGAGCTTGTCGGTAAAGGCGTAGCCAGACATATCGGCCTTGAGAGATCCCCTGTTGAGCACAACCTTCCAAGTGATGACAGACGATGTTCCGGAGCCAGCCCCTTTTTGAATCATGTCGTATTGAAACGGTTCCGACACCCCGTTAATCGTAAGAGATTGTTGGGGATTTGCTTTTCCCCAAGTTGCTTGTACGCTATTCCTACCTTGCGTAGGTGTGCCATTAGAAAGAGACAAGTTCTTGCTAACTGTCGTTTCGTAGGTAACGGTATGGTCGCCCTGAGAAAGGTTACCTAGCGACAATATTGCAGTTCGCTCTTCGATGCTCACGGACGAACCAAGAGGATTTCCATCGAGCTTGAAGCTGCTTTGGTCAAAGTCCAGGTAGTCGCCGAGCGTATCGATCAGCTTTACATCCGTTGCGTGCGACGTAACACTCAGAATAATAGTCCAAGTTATCTTGGCAATTCCAGTACTGCTATCCTGAGAAAAGATACCCGATTTACTTCCCTCAACTGCGCCATCTTGAATCTTAATCGGCACAGCTTCGCCAACGCCTGGAAATTTCAGTTCGGCTTTTTTGCCGTCATCTACATCTTTGTCTTTGAGCGTAAACTCGAAATTGATCCGCACATAGAGCGAAGAGGGATGGCCGCTGAGATAGCTGTCATCGTAATTAAAAACGAACTTGTTATCCTTTATGTACCAAGTTCCCATCCTTTGTGCATTCTCGGTATCGTCCGTCCATAAGACACCGCCCTCGTTGTTCTCCACAGCAATCGAATTGGGAAAGGTATAGATCGCCTCAAGCCTTTCAGGTGTAGGCCCACAATTCTCATAAAAATGAGCCTCCATAGAACCGTAGATAGTATCGGCTGTCGTAATCGAGGGTGAGCTCTCTTTACCGAAAGGCTGCTGACGTTCCTTATCGGCATACAGCCCAACCGTAACGTCCGCCGTATTCTCATCAATCACAATCGGCGTCGGCGTCGTCGCATCCTCGGCGCGCACGGGGGCTGCGCCGTGAAAAACTGCAGCGGTAAGGCTAATTAAAATAAAGACCAGGGTCGCCATACCCAGCGACCGTGAGCGGTGTGCGTCCATAGTTGTCCCTTAATTCCTACAACACAGTGTGGAATACGGCGAATCGTCGGATCGAACACAAGCCCCAACATCTACGAGAACCTACCTAGCGCATTGCAAGAACCCATTGGGGGCAACTTCTAAGACGGTTCGTCTATGCCACAATGCATAAAATACAATATAGATAACAGTCATGTAAACCGCTGGTAAAGAGGTCTTTTAATGTAATACCAGTTGATATTTATCTGTTAACGGTTTTGTATCAAAGCGGTTATATTTCAATGATTCATGCATATGTTTAAACAACTTAACTGTATCTGAAAAGCCGCTCGGAGGGATAGTCGCCCCAGCCATAGTGCAAACGAACCCCGCCCCAGTGCACCAAAAAAGGGCGCCGACCATTGTGGTCGACGCCCTTTCTTATTGGCGGTTATAAGCCCCAGCGCTTATTTGTTGACCTGGCCGGCGCGGACGGCGGCCTTCTTGCGGTCGGTGGCGTTGAGCAGACGCTTGCGCAGGCGAATGTTCTTGGGAGTGATCTCTACCAGCTCGTCGTCGGCGATGTACTCCAGCGCCTCCTCCAGCGAGAAGGTGCGAGGCGGCACCAGCTGCACGGAGATATCGGAGGTCGAAGAACGCTGGTTGCCCAGGTTCTTGGTACGGGCGATGTTGACGACCATGTCGCCGGCCTTGCTGCGCTCGCCCACGATCATGCCCTCGTAGCACTCGGTGCCCGGCTCAACAAACAGCTGGCCGCGCTCCTGCAGCGTGCCAAGAGCGTAGGCAACGGCCTTCTCGGTAGTCATGGAGATCATGGCACCGTTCTGACGGTTGCCGATCTCGCCGGCGTAAGGACCGTACTCCAGGAAGGTGTGATAGAACACGCCCTCGCCGTGGGTGACGTTCATGATGCGGTTCTTAAGACCCATGATGCCGCGGGTCGGGATCTTAAACTCGAGGTGTGTCACGATGCCCGAGGTATCCATGCTCGTCATGATGCCGCCAGAGGTACCGAAGACCTCAACAACCTTGCCCGAGTACTCGTCCGGGCACTCGACGACGGCCTGCTCGACAGGCTCCATCTTGTTGCCGTTCTCGTCCTTCTTAAACAGAACACGGGGACGACCGACCTGGAACTCAAAGCCCTCGCGGCGCATGGACTCCATCAGGACGGACAGGTGCAGAATGCCGCGACCCGAGACCTCGACGCCGCTCTTGTCCTCGAGCTCCTCGATCTTCATGGTCACGTTGTTCTCGGCCTCGTTGAACAGGCGCTCCTTAAGCTGACGGGCGCCCACGATGTCGCCATCGCGGCCGACGAGCGGGGAGGTCGAAGCCTCAAAGACGATGGACAGGGTCGGCGGGTCGATCTCGATGGGCTCGAGCTCGACAGGGTTCTCGGGATCGGTGTAGACATCGCCGATATCGGTACGGTCGATACCCACGACGGCGGCGATGTCGCCGGCGCCGACCTCCTGGCACTCGGTGCGACCCAGGTAGTCGAAGGTAAAGAGCTGCTTAACGGTAGCGGTGGCGCTGGAGCCGTCGTTCTTCACAACCAGGATCTGGTCGCCCTGGTGAATGGCGCCGGAGTACACGCGACCGATACCGATACGGCCAACG
>CABUUB010000011.1 GCA_902494625.1 uncultured Collinsella sp. | reverse complement strand
TGTCACAACCCACCCGCCGCCGAGGCAATAGATATCGATAGACGCCAGGCCTTACGCCTTGAGCGTGAGCACCGCGCCGAAGGCGGTCGGGCCGCAATGGCTCGAGATGACGCCGCCGACCTGAGTCCAGGTAATATCCTTAAAGCCCAGGTCGTGCGCATAGACTTCCATGTCGTCGCGCAGCTCCTCGGACAGACCCACCGAATACGCCAGGCCAATGTGCGAGTAGTCAATCTCGCCCTTGGCAACCATGTGATCAATAAAGGCGCGGGCGCACTTGAGCATAGAGCCGCGAAACTTCTTAGTCGCCACGAACTTGCCGCCCGTCACCTCAATGCAGGGCTTAATCTTGAGCAGATGGGCGCCCAGGAACGCGACGTTGGACAAGCGACCGCCCGCCTTAAGGAAGGCAAGGTCCGTAGGAACAAAGCCCAGCAGCACGCGGTCCATGACGGAGTTCGTAAATGCAAAGATCTCGTCGACGGTGGCATCGGGGTGAGCCTCGATGTATTTGGCGGTCTCGACGACAACGAGCGACTGGCCCACCGAGACAAAGCGCGTGTCCATGGAGAACACGTAGTCGCGCCCCTGAGCCGCAATCTTAGAGGACTGATGCGAACAGGTCGTGGCCTCGGAATATGCAAGATGCAAAATAGTCGCATCGGGTTGCTCGGCATGGATGCGGTCGTACACATGCGCAAAATCCGCTGGCGAACAGCCACTGGTCTTGGGCATCACGCCAAACTCGTTGCAGCGCGAATAAATCTCGAGCGGATCGATCGAGCCGTCCTCGACGGTCTCGTCACCAATCGTGACATGCATAGGCACGCGCACGATGCCGTAGCGCTCGCAGAGCTCCGGCGTCACATCCGAACCAGACTCAACCACGATTACGTACTTGCCCATTAATATCACGACCCATCTCGACATTGGCTTTTCAATACATGGCACGCGCCGCCGCACTGTTGCACAACGGCGTCCAAGCGCCAAAGAGACGCCGCCCCTTGCACACAACAAAGGACAGCGTCTCCCTGGAAAACTCCGTGCTTACCTGAGATTCTACACGGTTTATTACTAAGTGTTACTTACTCCGCAAACGGTCGCTATACGCGATAAACGGTAGTTGGCCGCGGCAACTGCGACACATTCCGCCCAACAAGTCCAATCGTGCTCCACGCACGGTTAATGTGCGAGGCGGTAGAAATCCATCGACGCCGCGCCCTCGGCGTGCAGCGCCATCGCCGGAACCGCCGACGAATAGGTACGGCTCGTAAGTGCTGCCTCGCCACCGTTGGCAAAAATCTCGACCATCGTAGTGTCCGAAAGCACGCGCAAATCGCGAAGCTCGCTGAGCTCGATCGACCTCTGGTTGCGCCCATAGCCTTCGTCACCCATGTCGAGAGTAAGCATCCCGTCCGTATAGCGTACAAAGACACCCTTGCGGATTTCGAGCTCGACCATCTTGGCTCCCTCACAGGAAACCACAAAATCAAACAGGCGGCCAGGCTCCTCAACGGTTTCACCGCCTGTCGCGCGAACGCAGTCGCCGCGCATTCTCTCAATCTCGTGCGCTGGCTGCTGGCAGAGCTTACCATCGCGCATGCTCAGCTCTCTCGGCACCGTCAACGCGCACTGCCACCCGCGTGCCACCGTCGGGCTTTCTGCCGTCGCATCGGGACAACCCGACCATCCGATCATCAAACGCCGCCCTGCAGCATCCTCAAAGGACTGCGGGGCATAGAAATCAAAGCCGGCATCGACCATCGGAGGCATGTCCTGCCCGGCGATCTTAAAGCTCGGCGCCTCCCAATCAGCCTCGATGGAAAACCACACGCACTGGTGCGGATTGCGGTAACGCCAACCATCGGCGGGCACGCCCTGCGGACAGCAGACGAGAATAAGCTCGCCATCAAGCTCAAACAGATCAGGGCACTCCCACATAAAGCCAAACTTCTCGCCCAGCTCAATGCGCGTCGCATAGCTCCAGCCCTCTAGATCGCCCGAAGTATAGACGAGCACGCAGCCGCGATCGTCTTTCGTACGAGCGCCCAGAACCATGTAGTAGATACCATCGTGCTCAAGGATCTTGGGGTCGCGCACGTGCGTACCGATATCGTCGGGGTAATCGACCGGCCCAACAGCTATGCGCTTCTCGCCCAATTCGTCGGGATTCTCGGCAACCATATGAATTTGGTTTTGCTCACGGCCCGTCAACACGTAGTCGTAATCATCGCGGTCAAAATGCTTGACGTTCCCGGTATAGAAGTAGTGAATCTTGCCATCACGTACAAAGGCAGAACCAGAATACGCTCCACTCGAATCCAAATCGGAATCGGGGAACAGCACGGGGCCGTGATTCTCGTACGTCACAAAATCCTTTGTCGTCAGATGGTTCCAAAGCACTGGACCGCCATGCGCAGCATCGAACGGATCGTATTGATGATAGATGTGATACGTATCACCAATCTGAACCAAACCATTGGGGTCGTTGAGCCAGCCAAGCTCAGGCTCCACATGGAACAAAAGCCTATCGGGGTCGGACGCGATGCGAGCCGCCGTCTCATCCTGTCCGGCACGCCACTGCTCATAGTCCGCACGCATCACCTTGTTTTTTTGATTAAACATCGCCATTGACCTTCTCGTCTATGGGAAAGGACGCTCGACTCACACGAGCCGAACGCCCTTCCTCAAATGGACTTATCCGCACATCACTTTGAACGGCTCAACTAGAAGCTGACATTGAAGCCTGCGCCAGCGCCCTCTTCATCGGTGGTCGGAACGCCCTTTGCCTTGTTGTAGGCAAAGATCAAGACGATCGGCACGATGAAGGCGATGAGATTGCCAGCCACATACCACACGAGAGTCTCGGGCGTAACGATGAGCAGGCCAAGCACACCGGTCAGACCCTGACCGATAGCGCGCACCTCAAAGAGTTTGACGAAGGCACCACCGCAGCCTGCACCGATGCATGCGCAGATGAACGGAATGATCGAGTAGCGCATGTTTGCAGCGAAGATAGCGGGCTCGGAGATTCCGACCAGCGTCGGGATAAAGGACGACATGCAGATGTTGCGCTCTTTGGAATGCTTCTTGTGAATGAGGTACATGCCGATGGCGCCGCCGCCCTGGGCGATGATGGAAACCGACCAGATGGCCTGGATGTAGTTGAAGCCAGTCGTGGCAACGAGGTTTGCCTCGATACCCTGGATGAACTGATGCGTACCGGTAACGACAAGCGGCTGCAGGAACGCGGCGAAGACAAAGGCACCAAAGACGCCCATCCTGTTGTACAGGATATCGATTACGCCGGCGAGGACGTCGCCGATCAGGTTGCCGAGCGGGCCGAACACGGTGAACAAGGCGACGTTAGCAAGAATCAGGGTAACGGTCGGGACGAAAACGAACGAGACGACCTCGGGGATGTACTTCTGGGCAATCTTCTCGACCTTGGCCATAAACCAGGCAGTCAGGATTGCGGGGAACACACCGCCCTGGAAAGCAACCATGGGAATGGAGAGCGGACCAAAGTTCCAGTACTCAGCACCCGTCGGGTCCATAACGAACGTGTTACGGTTCATAAGACTCGGGTGAACCATGACGATACCGACGAGGATGCCCAGAATCGGGTTACCGCCAAAACGCTTGACCGCGCTGTACATAACCAGGACAGGCAGGTAGTCGAACGTGGTGGCGATAATGGCAAAGAAGCTTGCGAGGTTCTTGAGGAACTCGCTGTGGTCGGCAAGGCTGCCCTCCATGCCAAAGAGACCGTTGGCAACGATCAGCGACTTAAGGCCGATGATGATAGCAGCGCCGACGAAAGCGGGAATGATGGGGATAAAGATGTCCGAGAATACCTTGAGGACTGAGAAGAACTTGCCCTTCTTGTCCGCCTCGGCGCCCTTGACCTCGGAAGCGCTGATCTCCTTAACGCCCGTCAGAGCCATAAACTCGTCGTAGACCTTGTTGACGGTACCGGTACCGAAGATGATCATGAGCTGGCCGCTGTTGTACAGCACGCCCTTGACGCCATCGATGTTCTCGAGCTCGGCCTTGTTGTACTTGCTCGTATCCTTGAGCACCAGACGCAGACGCGTAACGCAATGCGTGGCGCCCTCGATGTTCTCCAGACCGCCGACGTTATCGACGACTTGCTGAGACACTGCTTTGTAGTCCATGTTCCTCTCCATTCCTTTACGAAATCATAAGACGTTTTGATGCCATTACAGAGACGCGATCGTTGCATTTGCGCACTTGAGCGTACCGTCGGTGACCGTCAGCGCCACACCCTGGCCCTGCTTATTGCAGAAGCGAGCGTTAAGCGCAACATCATCGACAAAGATGGTCGCGATATCGTCGTCAACGACCAGGCGCACATGATGAGTGCCCTCGCCCTTAAAGAACAACGGACGCTCGAGGCCCATGTTGTTGACCTGGAACCACGGATACTGGGGGGCCGCCGTAAACTCGAGCTTGCCCTCACGCAGGTTGGCGCGGAACTCATAGGCAAGACCGGACTCGGCGTCCTCGGCGAGCTTCACCGAGAAGCCGGCAGCGTCACCGGCGAGCTCGATGTCGGCGTCGAGCATATAGGTGGAACCGGCATCCGCGGCGAGCACCTGCTCGACCTTGCCCGACTCGCAGGAAAGCTCAAAGGCCTCGACCGCCTTAGCCTCGCCAAAGGCGCCAAGCATGCTGTCAGGGAGCTTGGTGCCGAGCGTTCCGTCGGCACGCTGAACGATCTCGAGAGGCATAAAGGTGCCACCCCACAGGTAAGAGCTGGGGTCGCCGCCCTCGTCACGCGTAGGAACCCAACCAAAGAGAACGCGGCGCTCGCCATCAAATGCGGTACGCGCGGCATAGTACGCGCGGCCATCGAATGAATCGTCAGCAGGAGTGATCCAAGGACCGTTGATGGAGCGAGACATGCGGTAACGAGTCTTGTTGCCATCACTGTACTCGGAGAACACCAGATACCACCAGTCGCCCATCTTAAAGAGATCAGGCATCTCGAACATGGTGTACAGGCCCGGATTCCACCAGTCGCCCTGGAACTCCCAGGTATCCAGATCCTTGGAGGTGAACTTGACCAGACGACCGGTCATCAGACGCTTGTCCTCGCCCACACGCGTGCCGAGGATGAGCATGTACTCTTCGTTCTCCTCATCCCAAAGCACAAAGGGATCGCGCCAGTTGCGGTCATCGTAACCCTCCTGGGGCGGAAGCAGCGTCTCGGCGATGTTCTTCTCCCACTTGACGGCGTCGTCACTCGTTGCGTGAAGAAGAACCTGCTTCATCAAGCGTGCCTTGACCTTATCGCGATTGCAACCAGTGTAGAGCGCATGGTACTTGTCGCCCACCTTAAACACCGTGCCGGCATAAACATACTGGTCGACTTCCTCGTCGCCGCCACGCTCAAGGCTCTCGCCAAAGTCTTTGTAATTGACGAAGTCCTTGGTTGTCGCGAGTGCCCAGCCAAACGGCTCTCCGAAAGGTCCGGGGTTTCGCGTGTCACGCTGATGATAGAGATAGAACGTGCCGTCCTCGCCGTACGGCATGATGTCGCCTACCCAAATTCCCTCAGGCTGGTAATACACCTTGTGCATCCGAGACTTCCTTTCTCACGAGATACTAACTCGGTACAACTGCAAGATATGTCAATCGTTTTCATATGTCAAACGTTTTCACACCAATACGTCTTTTCGCAGTTCCAGTCGTCGGCAAACGGTTGACATATGCCGGCGAACGGTCATCAGAGGTGTTTGAGGAATTCTTTTGGCACGGGATGAACTACGCGGTTTTACCCTCAATGAGTTCAACGGGGAGCTTGATATTCGATTCGGGCTTTTCGCCGTTAATAAGAGCAATGATGGATTGCGCCGCGAGCTCTCCGATGCGATCGATATCTTGGCGAACGGTTGTTAAGTCAGGCATAAACGTCATAGTGCGGCGGGCACCATCCGCGCCCACGACCTTAATATCGCCCGGAGCGCTCAAGCCGCGCTGCTTCATCACGTTAAGACAGATAGCCGCCATCGTGTCGTCTCCCGCAAAGATGCCGTCAATATCGGGGTTCTCATCGAGGATCTTCGCAACGACCGCACTCTTTTCGTCGTCGGGCTTAACGAACTCGACCTCACGGACAAGCGCGGGCAAACCGGCCTGCTCAACAACATCGAGGTAGGCATCGGTACGCTTATTGGCAGGCATGCGCATGCGGCTATTGCTGCGCAGGCACAGGATGCGTGAACATCCGTCATCGATCAGGCGACGCGTGGCAAGTTCGCCGATGCTATAGCTGTCGCTCGCAATCTGAACAGAGGCTTCGCCAAGGTCGCAGTCGATACCAACCAGACTCAAGCCCATCTCGGCATACGCCTCAGCACCGATATTAAGCGAGTTGACGATGACGCCATCAACCATATTGCGTCGAAGCATGTCGATATAAGAGCGCTCAAGCTCGGGTCGATTGGCGCTATTGCACAGCAGCATCTTAAAACCGTTTTCGGCCAGGGTATGCTCAATGACTTGAACCACTTGGGCATGAAACGGACTGCTGACATAGGGGACGATCATACCGATAAGATTCAGGCGACCGTTGAGCATGGCACGAGCGATATCGTTGGGCGTATAGTTGATGCGCTTCATCGCGGCATGGACCTTATCGCGGGTCTCTTGGCTAATATAGCCACGATTATTAAGCACACGAGATACCGTAGTAGGCGAAACCCCCGCCACCGCCGCAACTTCCTTGATGCCAGGCTTAGCCGTATCCTTAGAACGAGCACTCTCGCGAGCCATAGCACCCTCCCCCATCAACATGTCATACGTTTACATACGAACAAAGCATACCCCAACAAGAGCGGGAAGACGGTAACAGTACAAGTAAGTAAACGACTCATCCAAATAATTAGGAGAGTTCCGCCTAAAGGGTGACTCCAAAGGACCCCACATGGCCGGTTTTGGGTTATTTTCCAAAACATCCCGCAGGACGCAAAGAGGCTCCGCCGCGCAACGCGCGCAGCGGAGCCTCTTTGCATGTCCGAGGACGTTTTGGGAAATAACCCAAAACCGACCCCAGTAATCCTACAGGAGTTGAACCCTTTAGAACTTGTCGTGGAAGGTACGCGAAATGACCTCGTCCTGCTGCTCCTTGGTGAGCGTGTGGAAGTTCACGGCATAGCCGGAAACGCGGATGGTCAGCTGCGGATACTTCTCGGGGTGAGCCTGAGCGTCGAGCAGCGTCTCACGGTTGAAGACGTTGATGTTCAGGTGGTGGCCACCCTTCTCGGCGTAAGCGTCGAGCATGTGGACCAGGTTATCGGCCTGAGTCTCGGAAACTTCAGAAACCTTCATAATGTGTCTCCTTCGATTAATAGGCGCCGGCCGAAACCGGCGCACTAATCAGTAATCGTTATTGTTAGTATAGCACTAACAATAGTTACTCGCCCAGCTGATCAAGGTCGATATCGCCAAAGAACACCTGGTCCTCCTTGCCGAGCGCACTCGGGATGATGGAGAAGGTATTGGAGATGCCGTCCTGAGCATCGCGGAACGGGAGCTTGGAAACCGAAGACAGCGAAGCGATGGCGCCATGGCTATCGCGCTTGTGCATGGGGTTAGCACCCGGGGCGAACGGCTGGCCAGCCTTGCGGCCGTCGGGCGTGGAGCCGGTCTTCTTACCGTACACGACGTTGGAGGTAATGGTCAGAACCGAGGTCGTGGGCACGGAGTTGCGGTAGGTGTCGTTCATGCGGATGTACTCCATGAACTGGTGCACAACGTCGTGAGCGATCTGGTCGACGCGGTCGTCGTCGTTACCGTACTTGGGGAAATCGCCCTCGGTCTCGAAGTCGACGATGATGCCGTTCTCGTCACGGACGGGGTGGACCTTGGCGTACTTGATGGCGGACAGGGAGTCAGCCACGACGGAAAGGCCAGCGATGCCCGTAGCGAACCAGCGGTGCACGTGCTTGTCGTGCAGAGCCATCTGGATGCGCTCGTAGCAATACTTGTCGTGCATGTAGTGAATGATGTTCAGCGAGTTGACGTACACGCCAGCGAGCCACTTCATCATGTCGTTGTACTTGGCCACAACGTCGTCGTAATCGAGCGTATCGCCCTCGACGGCGCGGTACTTGGGGCCGACCTGCTTCTTGGAGACCTCGTCAACACCGCCGTTGAGTGCATACAGCAGGCACTTAGCCAGGTTGGCGCGAGCGCCGAAGAACTGCATCTCCTTGCCAATGCGCATGGAGGACACGCAGCAGGCGATGCCGTAGTCGTCGCCGTGGTAAACGCGCATGAGGTCGTCGTTCTCGTACTGGATCGAGGAGCTGGCGACAGAAGTCTTGGCGCAGAACTTCTTGAAGTTCTCGGGCAGACGGGTCGACCACAGAACGGTCATGTTGGGCTCGGGGCTGGTGCCCATGTTCTCGAGCGTGTGCAGGTAGCGGTAGCTCATCTTGGTAACGAGTGTACGGCCGTCAACACCCATGCCGCCGATGGACTCGGTGACCCACTGCGGATCGCCGGTAAACAGGGCCTGGTACTCGGGGGTACGGGCAAACTTGACCATGCGGAGCTTCATGATGAAGTGATCCACGAACTCCTGGATCTGCTCCTCGGTGAAGGTACCGTTGGCAAGGTCGCGCTCAGCGTAGATGTCGATGAACGTAGAGGTACGGCCGATGGACATAGCGGCGCCGTTCTGCTCCTTGACGGCAGCGAGGTAGGCGAAGTACATCCACTGGATGGCCTCCTGCGTGTTGGTAGCAGGGTTGGAAATGTCGAAACCATAGGTCTCGGCCATCATCTTGAGCTCGCCGAGGGCGCGGATCTGCTCCTGCAGCTCCTCGCGATCGCGGATGTTGTCGGCGGTCATGACCGTCGGGGTGGAAGCCTTCTGGGCCTCCTTGTCCTTGATCAGGTAATCGACGCCGTACAGGGCAACACGACGGTAGTCGCCGATGATGCGGCCGCGGCCATAGCCATCGGGCAGACCGGTGATGATGTGAGCCGAGCGGCAAGCACGCATCTCGGGGGTGTAGACATCGAAGACGCCAGCGTTGTGGGTCTTGCGCTCGAAGGTGTAGCGCTCGACAACGTTCTCGTCGACCTTATAGCCGTGCTGGCTGGCAGCCTGGCAAGCGATGCGGATACCGCCGTTGACGTGCAGAGCGCGCTTGAGCGGCTTGTCAGTCTGGAGGCCGACGATGGTCTCCTTCTCGCGGTGGGCGTTATCGATGTAGCCAGCGGGGTGGCTCACGATACCCGTGACGGTCTTGGTGTCCATATCGAGGACACCGCCCTGCTCGCGCTCCTTAAGCAGCAGGTCGAGAACCTCGCCCCACAGCTCCTTGGTACGCTCGGTCGGGCCGGCGAGGAACGACTCGTCGCCCTCGTAGGGGGTGTAGTTCTTCTGGATGAAGTCTCGGACGTCAACCTCTCCCGTCCAGATGCCTTCCTTGAAGCCTTCCCATGCCTCCTGCATTGTGTAACCACGCTCCTAGTTACGTGTAATGCGGCGCTCTCTCACACCGCTGCTTATTGAATTCTTGAATGTTCGGCTTGCACTACCGGCTTCTTCCGTTCTTCACCACACGTTGGTGCAGAGAAAAACGTTTGTCCACCTTGGAACTACAACCCAAAACCCAAGATTTCACCCGTTTGAGAAGGATAACATAGCGACCCTCTCCATCTGGGCTGTTATATGTTTCTTTTTTTATATCATAAGAGCGTTTTTTACAAACCCGCAGGAAATGCGAGCGCGAACGACTACCGTTCACCGATTTGTATGTTATTTTTTCTTGCCTTTGTACGACGTTCGCTCTAGCTGTTATGCCAGCTTTAGCAGGGTAAAGTGTCCCAGAGACCCTACAGAAACTGCAGGGCGGCCACGGGATCCCCCGTGGCCGCCCTGTGGCGTAGCTAGTTTTTAGCTTTGATTGCCGCTTTGCATTAGGCGGCTGCGGCGGCCTTGTCGGTCGTTGCCTTGCTATCGCCGTTGCCCTGGCCCTCAAAATGCTTGTAGCACCAGCTGGTGACCAGCGGGGTCAAAATAGCCGTCACGATTGCGCAGGCAGCAACCTGTGCCGTAGCCGTCGCGAGCACGGCGCCACCGTACATGGCCCCATTGACGCTTGCCATGGCAGCAGGCGTGGCCACATTGGCTCCGGCGCAGCTTGAAATGGCCGCACCTGCGACACCCGTACCGCCCGTGAGCTTATCGACCGCGATGACGGGAATTGCAAAGACCACCGAGCAGATCACGCCGAGCAGGATGCCGGGAAGACCGCCGTTGATAAGCTGGCCAAAAGTCATGGTCGAGCCCATGGCAAAGAAGACGAGCACGATGATGGCGGAAAGTGCCGGTGCCATCATCTTCTTAAAGCTCGGGAAGAGGTTACCCAGAATAATGCCGACGACGATCGGCAGAATGGCGCCCACGAGCGACCAGCCAATCGGAGCCTGGCCGGCAGCGCCAAGGACAATCATCGTGACCGGAGGACCGACGACGAGCGTGGTGATGGCGACGGCGCCACGCTCGGCCTCGTTGCCCATGGTGCCCATCAGTCCAGCGTACATAGCATTGTTGGCGCCGGTGCAAGCGGCCAGCATCACCATGGCAGAGATGCCAAACAGGTTGTCGTTGAACACATAAAGGATGAGCAGCGACACGGCAACGACCACGATTTGCTTGACGGCAATGATGATGGCACCGCGAGCAGCGGCGGCAGGAGCGCTCTTAAACGAAATCGTCGTTCCGACAATCAGCAAAAAGGCGCCCACAAGCGGGCCGGCGCCCTGCTGGGTCATGCCGAGCGTAAAGCTGCCGAGTGTTTTGAACAGGTCGGGGAATAGCGTGTTGAGCAGGCAGCCCAGCAAAAGCGGCACCAAAATATTGGCACCCGGGATGGAGGACATCTTAAAGAACGGCTCCTTTGCCGCCGGCGCCTCCACCGCAGTCGATTCACTCATATATATCTCCTTTGGATGCATGCGAATCGTAGCCGCACGCGCCTATGTCAGAAAGAAGGCGACGGTCCCGAGTCGCAGGAGCCGTCGCCGAATTATCGTCGCGGGGTATTACCCGTCCAGGACGATGCCGCCGTCGCAGTCACCGATCTCGCCGTTCACGAAGCTGGCGAGGTCGGAAGCGAAGAAGAGCACCATCTGCGCAGGCTCGCTGGCCTGGGCAGCGCGGCCCAGAGGGATACCGTTGATGATGCGCTGAGAGTTCTCGTCAGAGAGAATCGAGGTCATATCGGTAAGGGTAAGCGACGGGCACACGGCGTTGCAGCGGACGCCGAACTTGCCGCCTTCCTTGGCGACTGCCTTGGTTAGACCGTTAACACCGGCCTTGGAGCTCGCGTAAGCCGCGGTGCCGAGCAGGCCGCCGCCGATCTTGCCGGCAACAGAACTCACGTTGACGATAGTGCCGGCATGGGCCGCCTTAAAGTGCGGGTACACGGCGTTCATCATGGTAAAGGTGCCGTTGAGGTTGATGTCGATGGTGCGACGCCACTCGGTGTCATCGATCTCATCGAACTTCTTGGTGCTGATGACGCCAGCGCAGTTGATCAGGATGTTGGTTTGCGGCAGGTCCGTAAAAATCTGCTCGACAGTCTCGCGCGCCTTGGGTGCATCGGCGACATCGAGCTGATAGAACTTGTTGCCCTCGCCAAGCTCGGCCACCGCGGCCTCGCCCTTAGCAGCGTTCCTTGCGATGAGCGCGACATGTCCGCCGCCCGCGACGATGCCCTTGGCGATCTCGAGGCCAATGCCCTGAGTGCCGCCCGTGACAATCGCGGTCTTGCCCGTGAAGTCAAATGCCATGACTCCATCCCCCTTTATATAAGGTGTCTCCTCGCGGGAAGTTGGAGCATCGCACGTGGCGATTATATGAGTCCCAGTCGTCATGGTGGTGACAACCCCTCGCCTAACCGCGTGCATGATAATTCTTTGAAACGCTACAATTATTGAATTATTTTAATTCTTTATACGCTCTTTATATTGCCTAGCGGCCAAGTAGATTTTTGGGACATGCCTAAAAATCTACCGAATGGAATGCTTGGGCGGGGGTATCATCTTTCACCGAAAATAGTTTCTAGTGTTAGGGGTTTTCGGTGGAAGATACCGATTTCCATGAGCTTGGGCGTCAGCTCTTTACCGAGTTTGGCAGCATGCACCAGCGCGTTTCGCGCTTTGCCGACCAGGCTCTGGGTGGCGAGATGGCCGTCATGCGCGCCCTCATGCGCGCCGGCGGCTCGCTCACGCCGAGCGAACTCGCCGATCGTGCCTGGGTCTCGAGCGCCCGCATCGCCAATATCCTGCGCGCCCTCGAGGCCAAGGGCTGGGTCGAGCGCGAGCACTCAAAGACCGACCGTCGTCGCGTACACGTCACGGTGACCGACAAAGGATTCCAGGTTATCGAAATCAAACGTCGAGAATTCGAGGACCGCACCGCGGCCTTCCTCGAGCAGCTTGGCGAAACAGATACCCAAGAGATGGTGCGCCTTCTTAGACGTGCCAACGAAATTATCGACCGCAATCAAGAAAGGAGAGATGCCGAGTGAGGATTCTCAAGCTCTTTAAAAAACATATCTTGGCACTGTTCGCAGCTATCGTACTTATCGTAATCAGCTGCAACGCCGATCTGGCGCTGCCTACCTATATGAGCGACATCGTCGACGTGGGTGTGCAGCAAGGCGGCATCGCGTCGCCCGTGCCCGACACCATCCGTGCCGAATCGCTCGACGACCTCGAACTCTTTATGAGCACCAAGGACGCCAAGGCTGTGGAGGCCGTGTTTAGCAAGGCGGACAATAACGGCATTCGAACGTACAAGGGCACCGAGGAGGAGCGCGCCGACGGCGGCAAGATTTCCGACATCATGAGCCTGCCCGAGACTGTCGTCCTTTCGTTCAACCAGGGCATCGATGCCAACTCCATGGGCGACATGATGGGCACGTCCGGCGAGAAAGACAACAGCGGCGCCCGGGCCATGCCCACGCCCGAGCAGATGGCGGCGATGACGTCCGAGCAACTCGCCGAGATGCAGCAGAAGGCCGCAGCGGCGCAGAACATGCAAAAGCAGATTGATGCCGACGGCGGTAAGATCACCATGAAGGGTCTGCGTCTAGGCGTTGAAGGCGGCCTAATCGACCAGGGCAAGCTCGTCGAGGGCGCCAACGATATGGCGGACAAAATGGGCTCCATGTCGGGCTCCATCGTGACCCAACGCGCCGTGAGCTATGTGCAAGACGAGTACAAGGCGCAGGGCATCGACCCCGCCGACGTGCAGAACGCCTACCTGGGCCGCATGGCGACCACGATGTTTGGTCTGTGCCTGATCTCGCTCGTCGCCACCATCCTGACCGGTGCCGTGGCTTCGCGCACCGCCTGCTCCATCGCCCGCGACCTGCGCCGCGAGACCTTCAACAAGGTTATGCACTTCTCGCCGGCCGAGGTGGGCAAGTTTAGCCAGGCCTCGCTCATCACCCGCTGCACCAACGACATTCAGCAGATCCAGATGGCCGCAACCCTGTTTATCCGCATGTGTCTGATGGCCCCCGTCATGGGCATCGTCGCCGTCATGCGCGTCCTGGCCAACCATACCGGCCTAGAGTGGACCATCGCCGTGGCCATCATCGCGGTCTCGGCCGTCGTCGGCGTGCTTATGGGCCTCACCATGCCCAAGTTCAAAAAGATGCAGAGCTTTGTGGACCGTGTGAACCTTACCGCCCGCGAGCTGCTCGACGGCCTTATGCCCATCCGCTCGTTCAACCGCGAGGAGCATGAGCTCGAGCGTTTTGACAAGGCTTCGCTCGACCTGATGACCACGCAGCTCTACACCAACCGAGCCATGAGCTTTATGATGCCGCTCATGATGCTCGTCATGAACTGCATCACCGTGCTTATCGTCTGGTTTGGCGCGCAGGGCGTGTCCGACGGCGTGATGCAGGTCGGCAACATGATGGCGTTTATCTCCTACACCATGCAGATCGTCATGGCGTTTATGATCCTCACCATGGTTTCGGTCATCCTGCCCCGCGCCGAGGTCGCAGCCGAGCGCGTGGAAGAGGTCATCACCTGCCCCACGAGCATCAACGACCCCGCCTCGCCCAAACTGCCCGCTGCCAGCGCGCCGCGCGGCGAGCTCACCTTCCGCGACGTGAGCTTCCAGTATCCCGATGCCCGCGCCGACGTCATCAGCGGCGTGAACTTCACCACGCATGCCGGTCAGATGCTCGGCATTATTGGCTCCACGGGCTCGGGCAAGTCCACGCTCGTGCAGCTGATTCCGCGCCTGTACGACGTCACGGGCGGCAGCATTTCGCTCGACGGCATCGATGTGCGCGACATGACCCTTTCCGAGCTGCGCCGCCGCATTGGCTACATCCCGCAGCAGGGTCGCCTGTTCTCGGGCACTGTCGAGAGCAACCTCAAGTTTGCCGGCGACATGGTAAGCGACGAGGACATGCACCGGGCGGCACGCATCGCCCAGGCGGAGGACTTTATCGCCGAGCGCGAGGGCGGCTACGACTCCCCCATCAGCCAGGGCGGCTCCAATGTCTCGGGCGGTCAGCGCCAGCGTCTGGCCATTGCCCGCGCGTTGGCCAAAAAGCCCGAGGTCGTGGTGTTCGATGACTCGTTTAGCGCTCTCGACTACAAGACCGACGCTCGCCTGCGCGAGGAGCTGGCCAAAAACGTTACCGACGCCGCGCTCGTGGTCGTGGCCCAGCGCATTGCGACCATCATGCACGCCGACCAGATCATCGTGCTCGACGACGGTCACGTGGTGGGCACCGGCACGCACGAGGAGCTGCTGCACAGCTGCCCGGCGTACCTGGAAATCGCACAGTCGCAGCTTTCCGCCGAGGAGCTGGGGCTCACCCAAGAAGAAATTGCAGCCGTTATGGAAGGAGGCGAGCACTAATGGCAGACGAGACCAAGACTCAGATTCCCAAGCCCAGCCGCCGGCGCGGTCCCATGGGCCGCATGGGTGGCATGGGCCGCGGCGAAAAGGCCAAGGACTTTAAGGGCACCATGCGGCAGTTGCTCGGCTATATCGGTCAGCACAAGGTTGCCGTGTTTGCCGCCGTCGCCTTTGCCGTGTGCTCGGTCGTCTTTAACATTGTGGGGCCCAAGGTGCTCGGCCAGGTTACGACCAAGCTGTTCGAAGGCCTGGTCGCCAAGGTCAACGGCACCGGCGACGTTGACTTTGACTGGATCGCCAAGACGCTCGGCTTTTTGCTCTGCCTGTATCTGGCGAGCTCTGTCTGCAGCCTGGTCCAGGGCTGGCTCATGACCGGCGTCACGCAAAAGATCTGCTACCGCATGCGCAAGGAAATCGCCGCCAAGATTGCCGTCGTGCCGATGAGCTACTTCAACGGCCACAGCAAGGGAGACGTACTCAGCCGCATCACCAACGACGTCGATACGCTGGGTCAGTCGCTCAACCAGAGCGTGACGCAGCTCATCACGTCGGTGACGCAGATTATCGGCGTGCTCGTCATGATGCTTTCGATCAGCCTACCGCTTACCGGCGTCACCGTGCTCACGCTGCCGGCCGCCGCGATTATCTTGACCGTGATGATTCACTTCTCGCAGCCGTACTTCCGCGAGCAACAGCAGGTTCTGGGCGCCGTCAACGGCATTATCGAGGAGGACTTTGCCGGCCAGAACGTCATTCAGGTGTTCGACCGCGCCGAGGCCTCGATCGAGGAGTTCGACCGTCAAAACGACCGCCTCTTTATTAGCGGCTGGCGCTCGCAGTTCCTGTCGGGCCTGATGATGCCGCTCATGAGTCTGGTGGGCAACATGGGCTACGTGGGCGTCGTCGTGGTAGGCGCGCAGCTCGCGCTGACCGGCAATGCCACGCCCGGCGATATCCAGAGCTTTATCCAGTACGTTCGAAACTTTACGCAACCCGTGCAGCAGCTGGGCAACGTGAGCAACACGATGCAGTCGATGGCTGCCGCTACCGAGCGCGTCTTTGAGTTCCTGGCCGCGCCCGAGGAGGAGCAGAAGGCCGACGCGCAGATTCCCGAGAAGCGCCCCGGCCACGTGGAGTTTGACCATGTCAAGTTTGGCTACACGCCCGACAAGACCATCATCCACGACTTTAGCTGCGAGGCTAAGCCCGGCCAAACCATTGCCATCGTCGGCCCCACCGGCGCCGGCAAGACCACGCTCATTAAGCTGCTGCAGCGCTTTTACGACGTGGACGGCGGTTCGCTGCGCGTCGAAGGCGTCGACGTGCGCGACTGGGACCGCGCGGCGCTGCGCGGCGAGTTTGCCATGGTGCTGCAGGACACCTGGCTGTTTAACGGCACCATCCGCGAGAACATCCGCTACGGACGCCCCGATGCGACCGATGCCGAGGTCGAGGCCGCCGCACGCGCCGCACGCTGCGACCACTTTATCCATACGCTCGCCGGCGGCTACGACTTTATGATCAACGAGGAGGGCACTAACCTGTCGCAGGGTCAGCGCCAGCTCGTGACCATCGCCCGTGCCATTTTGGCCGACCGCCCGGCACTGATTCTGGACGAGGCGACTTCCAACGTCGATACCCGTACCGAGGAGCTCATTCAGCGCGCCATGGATGCGCTGATGCAGGGCCGCACCAGCTTTGTCATCGCGCACCGCCTGTCCACGATCCGCAACGCCGACGTGATCTTGGTGATTCGCGACGGCGACATCGTCGAGAAGGGCACGCACGACGAGCTGCTCGCCCAGGGCGGCTTCTACGCCGACCTGTACAACTCGCAGTTCGACGAAGCGGCGTAAAAACCGGCGGCAAACAACCGCAATGCCAAGAAAACGGGGGCGCAGGACAACCTGCGCCCCCGTTTTGTGTCCTTCGAGCCTCGAAACGCCTTCCCTGAGACCTCACTGACGGTGCTTTCCAGACCCCGTGGGCAAAAAAGGGCAAATATGAGTACTGTTACCTTTTTAGTAACAGCCAAAACCGCCTCAAATGCCGCTCCCACGGCTTACACGCGTCCCTAAATTGATCAAACAGCACCATAGCGGACTTATATGTGTTTGCGTTAATGAACATATTTTGCTGTTATGTCTATTATTTTGCGAAGGCAATATGATACTAAGATAGCAACCGTACTCATATTTGGCATTTTTTGCCCACAGGGTATTTCCTAGGGAACCGACAACAGCCTTAGGGTCCCGCGCGGCGCCGCTCCCTCCCGGCATCCGCCGACGTTTACCCAGATAAAACCTGCCAAAATAAACCTGTCCCTTTTTGGTAGGTTTCGGGGTGACAAGGGCTTGCACTTTAGCGTGCGACAGCGGATAATGCCGAGCATTCGACAATACGCTTATTGCTCTTTCTATAGATTGAGGAGACCCCTATGGCCATGGAATTCAAACGCAGGCTGCCGATCCCCATGGAGATCCGCGAGGAAATGCCACTTTCTGCCGAGCTTACCGCCAAAAAGCAGGCATTTGACGCCGAGGTCGCCAAAGTCTTTACCGGCGAGGACGCACGCAAGGTGCTTATCATCGGCCCGTGCTCTGCCGACCGCGAGGATTCGGTGCTTGAGTACATGAACCGACTGGCCAAGACCGCCGAGGAGGTCAAGGACAAGCTCATCGTCATTCCGCGCGTCTACACCAACAAGCCGCGCACCAAGGGCACTGGCTACAAGGGTCTGCTGCACAACCCCGACCCCGAGGCGCCCGATGACCTGCTCGAAGGCGTCAAGGCAATCCGCCACATGCACCTGCGCGTCATCGAGGAGACCGGCTTCTTTACCGCCGATGAGATGCTCTACCCGTCCAACTACCAGTACCTCGTCGACCTGCTGAGCTACGTTGCCGTGGGTGCACGCTCGGTCGAAAACCAGGAGCACCGCCTGGTGTCGAGCGGCATTTCGGTGCCTGTGGGCATGAAGAACCCCACCGCCGGTTCCACCACCGTCATGCTCAACTCCATCTACGCCGCCCAGGCATATCAGAGCTTTATCTTCCGCAACTGGGAGGTTGAGTGCGACGGCAACCCGCTCGCGCACGCCGTCATGCGTGGCTACATCGGTCTCGACGGTCGCACCTACCCCAATTACCACTACGAGCACCTGGAGCGCCTGGCCGAGCGCTATACCGAGCATGCCGGTTACGCCAACCCGGCGGCGGTCATCGACTGCAACCACGACAACTCGGGCAAGCGCCCGCTGGAGCAGTACCGCATTTGCAAGGAGGTGCTCGACAGCTGCCGCCGCAATGAGTCCATCTCCAAGCTGGTCAAGGGTTTTATGATCGAGTCTTACCTTGAGGACGGCAACCAGCCGGTCGATGGCGGTGTCTTTGGTAAGTCGATCACCGACCCGTGCCTGGGCTGGGAAAAGACCGACTACCTCATCCACGAGATCGCGGAGCGGGTTTAGTTACGCGGGCCGCATTTGGACAATCTGACGTTCAACTTCAAGGGCGCGACCAGAAGGTCAGCGCCCTTTCGTTTCACGTCACCTTGTCTCAAATGCGGCCCGCTCGCTGTCCGTCCTCTACCTGCGGCGTTGTCTTACTCCGGATGCGGCAGTTAGGGACGTTCCTTTTCTGCCAGCAGTCTGGGATGTTCCTTGGGGTAGTCATTGGGGACGTTCTTTAATGACTGGTCGTTTAAGAACGTCCCCAACGACTACCCAGAATGAGAGTGGATAATCTCCCGTTTTTGGCCTATACCAGCGCTAAAAGTGGGAGATTATCCACTCTCATCGAGCAAGTGTCCGAAAATCCGCCCTCATTCCTTCTTAGGACCCTCCGTCCCCGAGGATTCGAGGCTCGCCTGCCGAATGGTCGATGCGGCCGTCCTGCGTCCATGTCACACTCAGGGGTGGCCTGACCCAACTTGGAAGGAGCCCCCATGAGCCTTGACAACGTAACTCTGCGTGCCGCCACGCTCGATGACCTGGCCGGCATCGCCGCCATCTACAACCAGCTGTGGTGCAACACGCTGCGCAACCGAGGCGACGTCGAAACCGCCGATTTCTGTGCGCGCTTTAACATCGCCATGCAGCTGCAGCGCTCCCCCATCGCGCTCGTTGCCGAAGCTGAAGGCCGCATCATCGCCGCTTGCTGCATCGGTATCTTCGAAGACGGCAAACCACGCACCAATCCCACGTGGGAGCCCTGCTACAACGAGATGTTCGTCCAGGCAACCGAGATGGCAAAGACCGCCGATGCCAAGCTCGAAGGCTCGCTCTTTGGCGATAGCCGCGAGAAGGCAACAGCCGACCGCTTTGCCGCCACGGGCAACGAATATGCCCAGGGCCAGCTCAACCTGATCATCATCGTGCCCGAATGGCAGGGCAAGGGGCTCGGCCGTGCGCTCATCGACCTTGCGCGCGCCGAACTCGCCAAAGCCGGGTGCACCAAATTCTTCCTGATGAGCGACTGCAACTCCGACTGGCAGTTCTACGAGCACCTCAACATGAAGCGCATCTTGGAGGATCACAGCCAGGACACCGGCGACGGATTTATCGTCTATATGTACGGAGGCGACACGCAGGCTTAACTTGCATGTCGCCTCACGGGCTTTCTACAAGACGGCCCAAACCATCAACCAAGACGAGTCAACAAGGCGCGCTCTCCTCGGCAGCAAGGGCATTCGTGCTGTAACGAGTGGTGGAGATGGCCACGCTTGCACACAACTGTCTCGGATAGATAGCGGTCGAGCAGGCGCGCCCATGTGCGTGCGTCAAGACGCTCCTCCGCCCTGCCATACAGCGATCGACGGAGTGCCTCGCCCATAATGCCGCTAAAATCATCGAGCTCAAGAGCGTACTTTGGGACAACGTATCCGACCAACGTCCCCACAAACGGGCTGTGCCCATTACACACGCAGCTGTTTATCAATGGTGCAGGCGGAATGTCATCGTCGTCCAGGTCAAATATGTCCAAGTCCAGCTCACCAGAAGCGTATGGGTGTATTCCGCGGTTAAGCATCTTAAAGATATGGACCGCGAGTCCAAAGTCATCCGTCTGTGGCGTAAACACGGGGGCATTCGTGGACGCTGCCAAGCTCTCGAAATCGCTGATGCCGGCTATCTCCATGAGTTGAAGCACCTCGGGGGCAATATAGCCGGGAGCGGCGCACGCAGTCCTATGTGTCACATCCGAAAGCGTAAAGCTATACGAGCGCCTTGATGGTATCCATGCCCGCATGCGCCGAAGCCTCGCAACCCTTCTGCCCGTTGAGCACGCACTCGAGCAGCGTATCGTATGCGCGCTGGGCTTCGGGGGCCAGGTACGCCCTGTTAAACATGCCCTCGGGTCGCACGTTTCCCTTCGAGTCGATCATATAAGGCCCCAATCTGTTTGGTTTCCCCAGATTGTGTGCCCGCACACCCAAGCCGCACGGCCCGCCGTTCAGCTGAAACCACCACACAAAAAGTCCGCCGACCATTGAAGTCGGCGGACTTTCGCGTGCGGACAATCAAGCACTGTTCACCATGGAACTGCTATTTACAGCGCGCCTTGGGCTGCTGCTGGGTGATGCAGTGGATGTTGCCGCCACCATAGATGACCTCGCGCGTCATGATGCCGATGACCTCGCGATCCGGATAGGCGGCTTGGATATCCTTGAGTGCCTGGGCATCGTTGGGGTCGCCAAACTGTGGCACCAGCACCGCCCCGTTGATGGGCAAGAAGTTGAGGTAGCTGGGCTCAAAGGCGTCCTCGGGAGTACGCGGCAGCACACCCTCGACCGGATCGATGGTCGATGCCTCCTCCTCGGTCATATATACCGAGGTCGCAGGCATAATCACCTTGTGGATCTTGAGCTTGCGGCCACGGGCATCCGTCGTCTCGGAAAGCGTCTTATACGCCTCTTGGCACTCCTTGTAGAACTTATGGTTGGGATCATCGGTCCACATGCAGCAGACCTCGCCGGGCGCACTAAAGCATGCGACGTCGTCCACGTGCCCGTTGGTCTCAAACGGGTCGATGCCATCCTTGATCCAAATGACCTTCTCGATGCCCAGGTACTCGGCAAGCTTCTCCTCGATCTGCTCCTTGGTGTACTGGGGATTGCGGTCCTCATTGAGCAGGCACATCTCGGTGGTCACCACGGTGCCCTGGCCGTCGCAGTTAAACGAGCCACCCTCGAGGATATAATCCTCGGGACGATAGCGGTTAACCTGCTCGAGCTGTGCCACCTGCAGGCCAATGGAAGCGTCCTTGTCCCACGGGAAATACAGGCCGTCAATGAAACCGCCGTAAGCATTAAAGTGGAAGTGCGAAAGAGCAACCTCACCATTGTCATTAACGAGGAACGCCGGGCCGGGGTCGCGAATCCAGCTGTCGTTGTACTCCATGTGGATAACGCGCACGTTCTCAACGCCGTCGAAGATCTCACACACCGCGGGGAAGTCTTCAGTGTTGACGCCCACAGTGATGGGCTGAAAACGTGCAACGGTCTTAATAATCTCGGTAAAGACCTTTTGCGCCGGCTTGGCACCACAGCGCCACACATCCGAGCGATGCGGCCACAAAATCCAGGTGCGCTCCTGCTCCTCGTACTCGCCGGGCATATAGAACCCGTCCTTCTTAGGTGTGGACTCACTCTCGTAGATGGTCTTCATTTCAAGCTCCTAAATCTCGGTGCTTTTGCTTGACGAGACCATGATGCGGCCGCACCGAGATGTTCTCAATGGTCCCTCGAGCCCCTTTCAGCGACCGACGGTATACCATTCGCTGACCTAAAGTTCTATTCAGGCCGAGAACATGACATACTGGGTTCCACAATGGAAAGGATGCCCTATGCCCCCATGCAATAAACAGCAGACTATTGAGTTGGACAGTACGACCTGGACTGCTCTCAACGAGCTCGCGCTTGCAATCCACGCATCACACGGTGTCGATAAGCTGCAAAAGGAGACCCTCGAGGGAACGACAGGGCTCGTGCCCCATCGGATCGCCATGTTCGACCTGATCGAGGCGGCGGGCAGTGATGCCCCACGCTACGTCCACCCCGCAAGCAGCGGAATGGACGACCGCGCACTGAGCGACTACTACAACCGCTACGCCGCGATGGACTATACAACATGGAGCTTTGACTTACATAAGGTCGGCGTCTACCGCGACCTCGACCTCGTCGACGTCGAGCGACGCGATGCCACGCCCATCTATCGCAAATGGATGGAACCGCAGGGCGTCTACTTTGGCTGTACGGCCACGCTCGCGCACAACGACAGCCCGCTAGGAAGCATCACCCTGTTTCGTGAACGCACGGCCGGAGACTTCACCGACACCGAGCTCGCAATCCTGCTCGAAGTCGCTCGGCACGCGAGCCTCGCGCTCGCCAACCTCTATCCTCGGGGCATTAAACTCACCCAGACAGAAGACACAAACCAGCTAAATGCTTTCATTACAGAACACAATATCCAACCGCGCGAAGCCGAAGTCATGCGGCTCATGCTCGACGGCAAAACGAACAAACAGATGGCAAACGAGCTATTCATAAGCGAGTCAACCGTCAAGAAGCATGTCAACGCCATCTATCGCAAGCTCGGCGTCAGCAACCGCCTGGGCCTCATGACTGCCACGCAAAACATCCCGCGATAAAAAAGGGCGCCCTCCATGCAGAGAACGCCCTTTGATTTCGCCATTTGAATTAGTGTCGGCTCTGGCTCAAAGAGTAGACAGGTTTATTTTGGCAGGTTTTATCTGGGCAAATGTCAGCCGCCGCGAGGGAGCTGCCTTCCCTCGCGGCGGTCTTCTAACAGAAAAAACCAAGTGAGTAGGCTTTTTGCAGGAGGTCAAGCACGCCCCAAAACGCCACAGCTCTGACCTGCGGTTTTATTGAGCATTTGTCGCGATGTGCTCGGCATATCCAAATAAGTCTACTCACTTGCATCTAAGACGCACCAGATAGGCAAAAAACCGCCGCAAAAGGGGCCGGTTCCCTTCGCGGCTGTTGTTAATGCGCCGAGCTTGTTATCGTAAAAGCCAATCACGCGCCGAAACCACACTACAGTCTTTCGACTCATACGTTGAGTCCACGCGGGCCACAACATAGCGCGCATCTTTTGCAATGTCGATCTCATCGCATACAGTCTGTAGATGGCGGGCGTACTTATCGTGATACGTTCTGGATGATTTTATTTCGATAGCCTTGGGACTCCCTGAGTTTGTACAGTCGAGCAAATCGATTTCACACTTGCTGTCGTCCCTATAGAAATACAGCTCGGGATTCTCGCCCACGTTGAGATGGCTCTTCGCCGTTTCGGAAACGATGAGGTTTTCGAAAACGGCCCCCAGATAAGGGCTCTCCAATAGTTGCTCCAGTGATCCAATTTTGAGCAAGTAGCAGAGCAGCCCCGTGTCGTAAAAATAGAGCTTGGGCGTTTTAGTTAGACGCTTCTTGGCATTTGCATAATAGGGCTGCAGCGAAAACGTCAGGTAGCTCTGCTCCAGGATGGACAACCAGCTTTTAATGGTCGATACGCTCACGCCCGTATCTCGAGAAAGCGAGGATATATTGATGAGGGCACCGACGCTCTGAGCAATTATGGACAGAAACTTATGAAACTCCGCCTTATTGCGCACATCAAGCAAGCCCACAACATCGCGCTCAACATAGGTATCGATATAGCTGGGGAAATAAACCGAGGACGGCATTCCGGCGGAACGCAGGCGAGGGTATCCCCCTTCGAGCGCGAACAAATCCACTTCCAGCTGCCCCTGCTGGCCCCTCTCCGCTTCTCGAAACGATAATGGCAGCAATTTTAAGATCCCGACTCGCCCGGCAAGAGACTGCCCGATGCTTTTCATCATCAAAAAGTTTTGCGAGCCTGTAAGGATGTATTGACCGGCGTCTCCCCGCTCATCCGAAACGACCTGGATCATTGAAAACAAATCCGGCGCGTATTGCGCCTCATCGATGATGAGTCCGCCCTTTCGGTTGCGGATAAAACTCACCGGATCCTCCAAGGCCGCGCGCCTCGTTTGAGGGTCCTCAAGCGTGACGTAGGAATAGTCGGGAAAGGCATGCCGAACCAGCGTAGACTTACCACTCTGCCTAGGCCCTGTCAACGACACAACAGGAAACCAGCCTGCCATGCGAATGAGCAACTCATGCAAATCCCTGTTAATGAACTCAGCCATATCAACGCCCCTTATTACGCTGTTACCATAATCGAATAGTTTCATTCTCCATAATCTTATAGTAGCGTTTACCATAATCTTATAGTAACCCAGTTCAAAAGCATTATTTATAGAGCCGAAATCTCAGACCCTAAATAACAAAAGCCACCACAATGGGGGCTGTCCCCATTGTGGTGGCTTGCAGGCAAGTTAACTTGTTCGACTATCGTACGCCAGCCATGTCCGAGCCTAGAGCGTAGCAAGGCGCTTGGACTCGTGCGCGGCGAGCGCAATGGAGATGATGCCAGTAATGGCATCGGCCACCACCAGGGCGATCCACACGCCCTCGACACCCATCATGTTGCCGAGGAGGTACATAAGCGGCACCGAGCAGATCACATAGCGAAGCAGGCCCGTAAACGTGGCGACACCCACCTTCTCGACCGCCTGGAAATACATCGACATGGTCATGGCAAGATAGCCCAGGGCAACAGCCAGGATGACAGTACGCGTGGCGTTGGCGGCAACCTCAACGAGCGCAGGATCGCTGCCGGCAAAGAAGGCGCACACCGGGGTGGCGGCAAGCCAGAGCGCGACGGTGACCAGCGCCAGCGTCACAACCTGGTACTTAAGCGTGCAGGAGAGCGTCTCCTTAAGGCGTGCCCAAGCCTTTGCGCCGGCGTTGAAGGCAGCGATGGGCTGCAGACCGTAGGAGAAGCACTGGGCAACCATCATGGTAATGTAGAGGATGTAGCCGTTGATCACGCCAAAGGCTGCGATGTAGAGCGAGCCCATGTCGCCGCCGAGCGAACCCAAAAGCGAGTTGGCAACGGTATTAAAGATAAAGGTCGCACCTTGGACCAGGAAGAACGGGAAGCCGATCTTGAAGATCTGGCCGCAGATGGCGAGGTCGAGCTTAAGGTCGGCCAGGCTAATCTGGAGCTGGGACTTTTTGCCCCCGATGAACCAGAAGATACCGATGGCCCAGATACCGATGGAAAGCCCGTAGTACACGCCGGCGCCCATAACGCCAAACTTGAGCACAAACGTGGAAAGCGCGAGCCAACAGATGGCGACGATGGCCGAAACGGTCATGAGGTTGGCCTGGATCTGAACCTTCTCGTCCACACGCATCACAGCGGTGATCATCTGGCCAATGACCGTGAGCGGCAGTAGCACGGCGAAGGTGCGCACGCCGGCAACGGTATCGGCCATGATGTCGGGCGTGGCGCCAAAGAATGCGCAAATGGGCTCGGTAAACACTGCCATCACCACAGCAAGCAGCACACTCACGATCGTGGTAAGCCAAAAGCCCTGGCTAAAAGCCTTGCTTGCGCCCTTGATGTCGCCGGCACCCAAAAGGTTGCCCACCACGGCGGGCACGCCGGTGCCAAACAGGTTGCCAAAGGCCAGGTTGATGTACTCGACCGACATAATGATCGAGACACAGGCCAGGCCGTGGGCACCTAGGCCCCAACCCATCACGAGGCCCTCAAGGACCACCATGATGATCTGGGCGAGCATGCCCTGGCCGGTGACGATGGTGTACTTACGCACCAGACCGGGAATCGGTTGGGAGGCGAGCTCGCGCTCCTCCTCCACGGCAGCGGTTACTTCTTCTGCCATTGTTCTCCCTTCCTTGAGAGAGTAGTGCTGAATGGATGTCAGGCGGCTGACAACTGGCACCAAGCCGCCCAATCAAACGATGGCGCTATGCCTCAAAGACCACCTTGCCGGCGATCATCGTGAGGGCTGCGGTAGCCTCGAGCACCTCGGCCGGCTCGCAATCAAAGAGATTGCGGTCGAGCACGCAGATATCTGCCTGTTTGCCGCACGCGAGCGTGCCGATGCGGTCCTCGGCATGCATGGCGTAGGCGCTGCCATAGGTGTAGGCGCGCAGAGCCTCGGCCATGGTAATGCGCTCCTGGGGGAACCAGCCCTCAGGGTTGGAACCGTCCTCGAGCATGCGGAAGACCGCGCCGTACACCTCCTCCATGGGCTCCAAGCCCACAACGGGGAAGTCACTGCCCAGGTGCACCACGGCTCCGCTGGCAAGCAGGCTATGCAGGGGCCACGAAAGCGCGGCACGCTCGGGACCCACGGCTTCGTCCTTGGCAAGGTCAGCCATATCGAGCAGCATGTGCCACGGCTGCATGCCGGGGCAGACGCCGAGCTCGGCATAACGCGGCATATCCTCGGGTTGAACCGTCTCGTTGTGCTCCATGGAGTGGCGACAATCCCGCTTGCCATGCAAGCGCTCGCCCTCCTCAAAGCAATCGAGCACAAAACGCACCGAGCGATCGCCGATTGCATGGATGCGCGTGTCAACGCCCCATTCCTGCGCCCTCAGGATGGCAGCACGGATGCGCTCCGGCTCCTCCGCGGGCTCACCACAGGTATCGGGCGCGTTGCTATAGGGCTCAAGCATCCAGGCGGTATGGTCGGAGCACACGCCATCAAGGAACTGCTTAAAGCCGTGCCACTCCACCTGCGTACCCGGGAAGGCATATTTCTCCTTGATCTGCTCGAGCGTCAAGGACTCGTTTTCGAACAGGTCGGTGTACAGGAACACACGCAGCGGCAAGTCGCCCTTGGCATTAAGACCTGCCAACACCGCATACGGGTTTTCCATGCTCACAAACGTAGGATTGACCATGCCGACCGTAGTGATTCCCAGGGCATTGGCGCGCCGGGCGGTTTTTGCAAACGACGCGTCAACAACCTCGGGCGCTGGGTCGTAGACCTCGTCCATAAAGAAGACGCCGGCGTTGTTGGAAAACACGCCCGTCAGATTGCCCTCGGCATCCTTAAGGATCTTGCCGCCTGCGGGATCGGGCGTCTGCGAAGTTACTCCCACCTTGTTGATGGCGCAGGTATTGGCACTAAAGGTATGCATGTCAACCTGCTGCAGAAAGACCGGGCGGTCCGAGATGTACTCATCGATCATCGCGGCCGTGGGCATCTCGGGGACATCCCACTGGAACTGGATAATCTGGCAGCCCAGAATCCACTCGTTATCGGGATGGTCGGCCGCAAACGCCACGACACGTTCCATCGCCATCTCAAAACTGGTGCAGTCGATGAGGTTGACGGCAAAATCGGGGTCGGTCATAAACGCGCCCTGGGCAAAATGCGTGTGCGAGTCGATCAGGCCGGGCATGACGAGCTGGTCGCCAAAGTCGCGCACCTCGGTATCGGGACCGATAAACGGTGCCAGGTGAGCATCGTCACCGCAGGCAACGATTTTATCGCCCCGCACGGCAACGCCGCCCTTAAACGGCTCGAGCCCATCGCCGGTAAAGACGGCGTCGCTCTTGATAACTACATCAGCCTTGTCCATGTGAGCCTCCTCAGGCATCTTTGGTTGCAACGCGGACGCACCGCCCGCGTGGGCACTCGGTTGGGAGCGTAGCGCTCCCGCATCGGCGCGTGCCTACAAGCCGTGCTCGGACGTCTGTCCCACGTCCGCGGCTTCGCGCTACACCCATTGATACACAGGGGCAAATCCGTGCCAAGGCCAGGGACCGCAAACGGTCAGTTTAAGCAGGTTTACACGCTTTACCTGCAGGTTTATTGTCTGAGATTATTACCGCTTCATTACGCCCAACGGTGTGGCCGCCCACACAGCAAGACCCGCATGCGAGGAAGAATGAGGCTAGGAACGCCAAAAGGTATCTATAAGGTCATCTCGGTTGGAGACGCCGCTTTTAACGTAGATGCGATGCAAGTGTGCCTTGACCGTGCCAGGGCTGATGACCAACTCGCTGGCGATGTTTTGGGCGTCGTTGCCCTTCAGCACCAGCGTGAGCACCTCCTGCTCGCGCCGTGACAGCTTATGGGCGTCGGCATAAATCACCACACGCGATGCGAGATCGTCCTCAGAGCTTGCGCTCTCGGCTGCCACGTCCTCATCGGCACGCGGATGACGGGCATACACACGCAGGATATGGCTAAACTGGCAAAAAAGCTGAGCCGCGCATACCACGAGCAGCACGTTTTCGGAGATATTGCGCTCGGACAGATACCACAAAAAGAGGCCGATGACGGGGTTTTGGGAGTCGGGACGGCAGAACAAGATCATGTAGGTGTCCTCGGCGATCACACAAAACACAAGAACGAAGGCCACCTTCCAAAAGAGCTTTGAGCGGTCGAGGTCGAGTTTCTCAACACGCGTTGCTCTGTACCGGTAATGCCAGGCGGCATAGGCAAGACATCCTACATTGCCCAGGTCACGCGTGAGCCAAAAGAGATACTGCTGCACCTCTCCGGCAGCGCCGCTGCGAGGCACCAGCAGCAATTGCAAGATTGAAAACGGCACGATAGCGAGTCCGAGCATGCGCGACGTCGGTCTTTTGCGCAAGCGCGCAAACATCCATAGCACCACGCAGGCATAGATGGCAATACCAAGCACGCAGCGCAGCAAGGGGTGCTGCAGCGGCTCGCTAAAGGTAACGGCGTAGTCGTATTTGAGCCGATTGTACTCGTCAAAAAAGATGACCGACATATCGAGCATATAGAGCAAAAAACCCGCCGCGGCCACGAGGCTGTCGCGACGGCGCGTCATGAGCCAAACCACCAATGCCACGGCACTGGTCACCAGAGCCACACCCATGATAATCATGGTGTAGATATAGAACGCGAAACTCATGCCCGCCTCCCCTGTCTAGATGCTGTGAGGATGTTGACAGATTCTTTGCCGCAAGATTAGACTCACCGATTAAACGTACTGTATCGTTTAGATAAACAAGCTGTGTCTCACCGATGAAAGGAGATGCCATGACACCGATCGCTCCGCTCAAGATGCTCGTCGCGCCCGCCGCCAAGGCCATCACCCGACTCGGTTCTTCCATGACCTACGACAATGTCCCCTGCGCCGTTGAGGCGCGTTCGGACAGCTGCCCCTACCTGGGTCACGTCCCCTACTTTGCACCCAAGCTCGCATCTGATCCCGAGCAGCGTGAGCAGTAATCCAAGATGCATCTAGCACCGCACAACTCGCGGCGCTACTGTTTTGGTGCAAAGCGACCTGTCCCCCTTGCGCCAACGCCGGGATTGTCGATGCTGCGGCCGCGGCGCGATATGAGGCGCGAAACCTCGCCCAGCAACACGCCGATCACCACACCCATGAGGATCGGCAACTTTGACATCTCGGCGGGCGAGCTGTTAAGCGGCACGATTGTCGCAACAATCGAAAGCACGAGTTCTACCACCGGCACCGCAAGCGCTACCGCAAGCACCTTGCCCTCGAAGGGCGCGCGAAACACACGCGGGCGGTCGTCGTATTTACGCAGGCGCCAAAACGCCGGGAACATCGGGATATAGCTCATGAGCAGAAAGACGACGTTCATCGAGAAGAAGACCCAAAAGACGTCGGAACCTTCACCCAGCGGAATCTGAAGTAGCAGCACCAAGCTGGCAAAACAACCGTTAATGAGTGCCGAGCCGTTGGGCATGCCGGTCTTCTTGGACACCAGCGCAAAGGGACGCGGCATGTTGCCATGGCGCGCGGCATAGCTCGCCACGTTGTTGACGCCAAAGCTCCAACAGATCATGTTGGCAAACAGCGTTACCAGAAAGGCCACGCCCACGACCATCGTCAGCGGGTGAGCGCGCCCCACCATGGCGGCAACCGCGTCCACAATGCCCGAATCGAGTGAAAGCTGCTCGGTGGGAACCGCGGCTCCAATACCGATGCCACAGATAATGTAGATCGCCGCGATGGCAACGCCACCGGCGATAACCGCCTTGGGGATATCGCGCGATGGGTTCTTCATCGTGCTGGCAAAGGTCGCGACCACCTCAAAGCCCATAAAGTTGAATAGGATGATTGAAAGATACGTCAGTGAGTTAGTGTCTCCCAGATCGGGGACAAATGTCTTAAACGACATATCGTTGGCAAAGCCGTTGTTGCAGGCAAACCAGATGCCGATGATTCCCACCACGGCGGTAATGAGCACCTTGATGACGGCGCCGCCATCCATGACCCAATCGGCCTCGGCCACCGGCTGCATTGCCATGACCGTGACGCCCCACACAAAGGCAAGCTCGATGGCAATTCGGACCCCAAGCGAAAATTCGATGCCCCATACCGCATTGATGACACTGGGGAACATGCAGGCGATACTTGCCACCCACAGTGGAAAGTTGACCCAATAGCACCAGGAGCAGCGGGCGCCCCAACGGTCGCCCAAGCCCAGGCGAACCCAATCGTACAGGCCGCCCTCGGAATCGAACGCCGTACCGAGCTCGGCCACCACCAGGCCATAGGGAAGCAAAAACGTAATGATGAGGAAGATCCACCAGAAGAACTGCACGTTACCCATGGCAGATGCCGGAGCGGCCGCCTCGATGGTAAAGACAACGCAGATAACCGAGAGGATGACCTCGAACAGGGAGAACTTTTTACCTGCCACGACACGCTCCCCCTACAGCAAAAAGGATGGCATCTGTACCGAAGGCGCAGCCCAAGGTAGGGTTGCAGGCCGCGTCACCGGTGCAGGTGCCATCCCAAAGAGAAGAGAGGATGCAATTGTTGGACCAACGCTCGCGGAACAGGCGCGTGTAGATAACGATACGCTGGTACATAGATACTCCGATCAAAACGGCCGCGATTGCGACCGGAATCTTTTGGCAATTGAAGACGCGTCTGACCTGGGATATTCAAGCGAACAATTGGCCTAACCCGCAATAAATCCCAGATCAGACGCGTACTCAATCAAAGAGGCGGGCACTCCGAAGTGGAGGCAACGGAGTGCCCAAAGAAAAACCCAGCCGACCAAGACATCGAATAAACCGACCATCAATGCCCCGAGATGGTCCGATTCACCGACCGTCCGATTGATCGGCTGGGTTCCCGAAGCATCACGGCTCAGGAAGCCAGACGATTAAGCGTCTGCGTGATTGGCTGGGTTTCCGAGGTGCGGCAGATTGCCCTGAAAGAGGAGGGCATAGACCTTAAGGGTCATGCCCGACGATTGAAGGGCAAGGTGCCGTGCCTCGGGAAGACAGACAATTACGCGGACGGCTCCTGCTGAGTAATGCAGTGGATGTTGCCGCCACCGAAGACGACCTGCTCGGACTGAACGCCGACGCACTTGTAGACGCCCTCGCCCCAGACCTCGTCGTAGATCTTCTGGAGCGTGTCGACGGCCAGCTGGTCGTTCTCGTCGCCGTACTGCGGGACGATAACGCCGTGGTTGGTCACGAGGTAGTTCATGTAGGAGGCGATCAGCGGCTCGTCGGGGACGCGCGGCTCGGCGTTCTCGTCGGCGTCGATGGTGTCGCAGGAAGCCTGGTCCATGAACAGCGGGTTCACGGGCATGCAGAGCTTGTAGACCTTCATCTTGCGGCCCTTGGCGTCGACGGCGTTGGAGAGGGTCTCGTAGGCAGCGTGGCACTGCTCGTAGAACGGATACTCGGGATCGTCGGTCCAAATGCAGGCCATGACGCCCGGCGCGATGAACGTGGCGACGTCGTCGATGTGGCCGTTGGTCTCCTCGGGGTCGATGCCCTCCTTGACCCAGATGACCTTCTCGACACCCAGGTAATCCTTGAGGTGCTCGTCCATGTAGGCGCGAAGCTCCTCGCTCCAGGGCTCAAACTTCTTGTGGTACTTGGGCCAGATGGACTCGGGATCCTCTTCCTCCTCCAGAACCGCAGAGCAGGTGCGGCCCGGGGAAAGCAGGCACTGGTCGGTCACGACAAGGGTGCCCTCGCCGTCGACGGTGATGGAGCCGCCCTCGAGGATCATGTCATCGGGACGATAGCGGCGGCAGCCGGAGAGCTCAGCCATCTTGAGGGCGATCTGCTCGTCCTTGTCCCACGGGAAGTACAGGCCGTCGACGAGGCCGCCGTAGGCGTTGAAGTGCCAGTGGTTGGCGCGCTTCTCGCCCTTGCCGTTGATGACGTAGGTGGCGGCAGTGTCGCGGAACCAGGCGTCGTCGGTGGTCATCTCGATGACGGTGACGTTCTCGTCGTTCTCGAAGACGGCCTTGCAGTTGGCGTAGTCGACCTGGTTGGCGCACATATAGACCGGGGTGAACTCGGAGATGGCGCGGGCGATGGCGGCATACTGCTTCTGGGCCGGCTTGGCGCCGTGGGCCCAGGTGTCGGTGCGGTGGGGCCAGCCCATCCACACGCGATCCTGCGGGGCGAACTCGGCGGGCATGAAGAAGCCGTCGGCCTTGGGGGTGGACTCGGACTCGGTGATCGTACGCATAAGATTTCCTCCAAATCGAACGATCGCTTGCTGCGGGCGGGTTACCCGCAGCCTAAAACCAAGAGATGGTAGGCGCCCGTTCCCCGGCAAAGGTCGGGGCGCCCGGTGCCGGTTTTCACGGAATCGCACCGGCAAGCGACGACGTAACCAAGTGCGCGGAGACAAAACGCACGAAGGATACGGAAGAGAGATTGGGGTGGGCGGTGGTTACCGGAGCTATCGCTCACACCCACCCCGGGGGAATGGTTATCAAAACTGTCGCTTGGGCACGCCTCCGAAGAGGCTAGAGTGCCCGGAGTCGGGAGCGACAAGCCCGACGAAGCGCGCGTTGGTACACGAGGAGGGTTGGAGCCCCAGAACCGGGTGCTCTAGTTCTCCTCGGCCTCGGCGGCCTCCTCAGCGAGACGCTGGGCTGCGAGCTCAGGGGTCAGACCCTTGTACTCGGTCTCGCGGCCCTTAGCGCTGACGACGCGGACGACCTCGCCGATGAGCACGAGCACGATGAAGATAACGATCATCGGGAGCTTGTCGCCAATCTCGGCGGCGGAGAACGGCACCAGCGTTGCGACGATGGCCAGGACCAGCTCGATGCAGGGGATAGCCAGCATGACCTTCATCATGGCGCCCTTAAACGGGAACGTGAAGATGCGCTCGCGGTTGGGGTCGTTCTTACGAAGGTTGAGGAACGCCGGGAACATCGGGATATAGGTGAGCAGCAGGAAGACGACGGAGGTGCCGAAGAGCATCCAGAAAACACCGTTGGAGATGGCGTCGATGGGAACCAGCTGCAGGCACAGCACCAGGGAGGCAACGATGGCGTTGACCAGGTTGGCGCCGTTGGGCATATCGTCATCCGAGATCATCGAGGCGAAGACCTTGGGCATGTTGCCGTGCTCGGCGGCGTAGCGAGCGACGGAGTTAACGCCGAAGGACCAGGCGGCCATGTTGGCGAACAGGGTGATCAGGAAGGCGATGCAGATGACCTTGAAGATCATGGAGTCGCCCACCATGGTCTGGACTGCGACAATCATGCCATAGTCGGGGTCGATGGAATCGGCCGGCACAGCAGCGCCGATGCCAAAGCCAGCGAACAGGTAGATCACGGCGATGGACAGGCCACCGACGATGATAGCCTTGGGGATATCGCGAGCGGGATCGGCCATGTCGTCGGTCATGGTGCAGATGACCTCGAAGCCCATGAAGTTAAAGATGATGATCGACAGGTAGCCGAGAGCGTTGGTGTTGGTGAGCTCGGGCAGGAAGGTGGCAGCGGACATGTCGTTCGCAAAACCGTTCTCCATGGCATACCAAATGCCCAAAGCGCCAACGATAACGGCGACGGCGACCTTGATGATGGCGCCACCGTTAAGGACCCACTCGGAGTCGGCCGCCTTGGAGCGACCCATGAGGTAGACGATCCACACAAAGGCAAGATCGATACCCATCTTGGCGATCAAGTTGAACTCGACGCCAAAGACCATGCCCAAAATGTCGGGGAACATGGTAGCCAGCGAGGCGATCCACAGCGGGTAGTTGACCCAGTAGTAGTACGAGATGCGGGCGCCCCATTTGTCGCCCAGGCCATCGCGTACCCAGTCGTAAATGCCGCCCTCGCCGTCATAGGTGGTACCGAGCTCGGCGACAACCATGCCGTAGGGAAGCAGGAAGGTCAGGATCAGGAAGATCCACCAGAAGAACTGCTGGTTGCCAATGGCAGCAGCAGGAGCGGCGGCCTCGCAAACGAAGACGACGCAGATGATGGTCGAAATGACCGTCAAGAAGGAAAGCTTTTTCTTTCCGTCGCTCATGATGAGCTCCTTCGCTCAGTCTTGGACAGATCCGAGGCCCTAAGGTATTAAGGCAATTGCTTGGGCCTCGGTGAGCGGGCGACAGGAGACGAGCATCCGCCGCCCGCAAACGTGCTTTTAGAAGCCTTGAGGCTTAGAGCTGCTCGAGAGCCTCGAGAGCGGCGTGGAGCTCAGCCTTGGCGGAGTACTCGACGCCCTCGTCGTTGAGCGGGGTGCGCTTGCCCAGGGCGGCAAGGAGAGCACGGATGGAGTGCTTGCGGTTCTCGGCCTCGACCCAGCACAGGGAGCGCTCGGGATCGTCCATGACCTCGTCGACGACCTCCTCGTTGCGGGTGGCCGGCAGGCAGTGCATGAACTTGGAGTTGGGACCGGCGAAGTTCATCATGTCCATGGTGACCTGATACTTGGGATAGAACACGTCCATGTAGTTCTCGCCCGAGACCTCCTCGTCGTACAGGCCATACCACACGTCGGTGTAGATGAAGTCGGCGCCCTTGATGCACTCGATGTCGTCGGAGATGACGACCGAGCCGCCGGAGACCTTGCAGTTCTCCTCGGCAATGGCCATCATCTGCTTGCCGAACTCGGCGCGCTCCTCGACGGTGCCGACGTGCAGGCCGCCGTCGGGGATCTGGTGGCCCTTAGGTCCAAACTGGACGAACTTCATGCCGACCTTGGAGGCGATGAACATGAGGGAGACGCAGACCTGGGTGGCGTCGCCGATGAAGGCCAGGGTGCAGTCCTCGATCTTCTTGCCCTCGGGGAGGTTCTCGAGCATGGTCATGAGGTCGCCCATCTCCTGCGTGGGGTGGTTGAACTCGGACATGCCGTTGATGACGGGCACGGCAGAGCCCTCGGCGAGGCCGACGACGTCCTTGTGACGGTCAACGCGAGCCATCATGATGTCGAGCAGCGAGCCCATAACGCGAGCGGTGTCGCCCAGGGACTCGTGACCGCCGAGCTGGATGGTGCCAGGGCCATAGAACTGAGCATGGCCGCCGAGGTCGGTCATAGCGGTCTCGAAGGAAAGACGAGTGCGGGTGGAGACCTGCTGGAAGATCATGCCAAGGCTCTTGTTGCGGAGCAGGTGCGGATAATAACCGTCAACCTTGATGGCCTTCTTCATTGCCAGGCCAAGATCCTCGATAGCCAGGATCTGCTCTTTGGTGAAGTCGTTGGTGTCGATGAAATCCTTAGGCAGTGCCATGTCGATTTCCTTTCCGCCGGTCTTGCCGACTATTACTATGAGGCGCTCGAACATCACGCCTCTTGTTGACAAGACCATCATTCACCCGTATGCAATTTTTACCTAGTTTATTCGGGATTAAAGACCGTTCACGGAGTTACACCCTCTCTAATCCAATATAAACCCGCAGGTCAAGAGTTTACAGGGGGTTTACTATCTAGAACCGTGAACGGTATGCGGCTATCCTATATATCGGTGCCTAATCCGCGGTGAAACGACCGGCTGGGGCATATATACCCAAGGGATTATATGGGGCCCAAACACAGATCAAATGAGACGGGACGGTGACAGATGAACACGCTCATGTTCTTCTATACCTTGGCAATACTGGTTATCTGTATTGTGACGGCGGTGCTTTCGCTTGCCGCCTATGCCTCGTCCCGTCGACGCTTCTTTATCTATGGCAGCGGCGTTTTTATTTGCTATGCCATCGAGATGACCGAAATCTTCTTTTTTGAATACACGCTGCAAAACCAGAGTTTTCCGGCCAGCGACTATTACTCAATTACCATGCCTGTAATGCGGACCCTTGTGGCGACCGCTTCACAGGCTTTTATTTGGGCCATCGCCATGGACTTACTTGATAAGCATTCTAAAAAGCAGTTCGCTATCCCCGTCTTAACGTTTTTGCTGTGCGAGTCGCTGATTATCGTCGCTGTCCCCTACGGCCCCATGCATCAGTGGCTCTACTACACGGTGCGACAGGTATTCCTTATTTTTGTGGGGCTGTACATCTTTTGGACAGCGCATAAGAGCACGAAGGTTGAGCTGAAGGCGCGCGTTGGCAAATATCGGAAGTACTTGATTATCGGCGCCATTCTGGTCGGCTGCATCGTTGCCGAGGACTTCTACAACATCCTGGTCGTCCCCATGAGCCTAGCACCGTCCTGGCTGCAGCTATATCTGTCCGAGCGCAACTTTAGCGAGAACGTCTTTGCATGCTACTTTGCCATCCTGCTCATCGCCTACGCTTATCACGTGCTTTCGATCCGAATGCAGGAAGCCCCCGAAGAAAAGAACGTCAGCGATCTTGATCGACACATCGAAGAGCAAATGCCCTCTTATCGCAACGTCTACAAGCTCTCCAACCGCGAAGCCGAGGTTTTGCGTCTGGTTGTGCTGGGCAAATCGAATCAAGAAATCGCTGACGAGCTATTCCTTGCCGTGGGCACCGTCAAGACCCACATCCACAACATCCTGGTCAAAACCGAGCAGCAAAACCGTACGACACTCATCCTGCATTTTTGGAAACGTTAGCCTCCCAAAAAAGGGACAGGTCTATTTTGATAGGTTTTACCTGGGCAAACGCCAGCCGCCACGAGGGAAAGCAGCTCCCTCGTGGCGGTCTTTTAGCAGAAAAACCAAGTGAGTAGGCTTTTTGCAGGAGGCCAAGCACGCCCAAAAACGCCACAGCTCTGACCTGCGGTTTTATCGATCATTTGTCGCGATGTGCTTGGCATATCTAAATAAGTCTACTCACTTGCATCCGAGACGCACCAGATAGGCAAAAAATACCGCCGCGAAAGGCGCCCGGCTCCCTTCGCGGCGGTTATTTGCTTTGGTTTTGCGACCGTTTTGCCCGCTTGTTACTCGCTGTAGCGGGTGGCGATGGCAGCTTGTACCATTCCGGCGCTCATAAGGTAAGTCACCAGGAAGTAGCCACCATAGGCTGCCAGGAAGATTGCACAGGTGAGGCCCACGGTGCCGCCTATGCTCATGTTGCCGAACGTGCTCACCAGCTCGATGATCACCTTGAGCGCCACAAAGGAGTGAGCCAGCCCCACTGCCAGCGGGAACAGGAAGAATACCGCTTGCTGCGCCATCACCGAATGGCGGATCTGGCGGTCGTCACAGCCAATCTGTGCCAGCACACGATAGCTGCGGCTGCCGTCGGCCACATTGGAGAGCTGCTGGATCGACAGTATCGCCGCGCACGCAACGACCAGTACAAAGCCAATGTAGATAGCCAGATAGCTAATCATGCCGTTCATCTGCGCCGCCTGCATGTACATCTCGGAGCGTGTAATGAAGATTCCCCACGACCCCGGCTCCTTGCCGTCAACGAGCAGATTGTCGAGCACCGTGTATTTAATGTTCTCGTCTGCCTCGGTCGTATCCATCCCCTGTTTGTAGTTAACGAGCAGGCTACTGGAATACGGCTGCAGATTAAGTTGGGACAACAGCTCGTCGGCAACGACGACGGTACCCGGATTACTGCTCATCGCCGAGTTGGCGATGGCCGCCGTGTCCTTGTCCGACTTATCGGTTGCGGGCTTGAGCTCATGCCCGCCCAAGGTGAGGGTATGGCCGCCGGCCATGTATTTGGTGTACAGGTCGCCCAGATCACCGCCCATATCACACGTAAGCAAGTACTGGTCGAGGCCAATGCTCACCGGCTCCTCGCCCATCATCTGGCGCAGTTTGTTGTACTGGCTCGCCGGCGTCACAAACAGACCCATCGTATCGGCATTGCTACCCCCGAACGCCCTGGGAAGATTTTCGCCCATGGTCTTGCACATCTCACTTGGAGTCACCGAAGGATCCGAGCCGCCAAGCGGGTAACTCAGATACGAATCGATCTGCACATGCTCACCGGCAACATCGGCGATACTGACCTTCTTGCCGGTCTCGTCGTTGTTGTCCGCCGACTTGCCCCTGCCGTGCCATGCAGCGTACAAATCGACCGTTGTATCGGCCAGCACCATGCGATCGGCCTCAGACGGATTGACATACTCCTTGTAGTAGTCGAGCGTTTCGGGCGTGTAATAGATATACGTCTGCGACATATCGGCCGGCGTATAGCGCTCCAGATTCTCATTCATCACGTTGGCGATCGACATACCGCAGGTCACCGAGGTGATGGCGAGGAACAGAATCATCGCGATGACGCCCATCGAAAAGCACACCGTATTGACCTTGGCCGAAAGCTGACGCACGGTAAACATATTGAGGCCGCGCCAATACACGCTGCGCAGGCTCTGCAGCAGCTTGATGAGCATGCCCGAGAGTCCCCAGAACAGGGCAAAGGTGCCCACGGTAACCATAGCGGTCGTAATACCAAACTGGTTCATGGCCTCTTGCAGCTTGCTGTCCGTCGCGGTTAGCGGGAACCCATCACGTAGCAGACGGTAATAGGCCACGCCCACAAGCACCACGCCCACGGCAAAGATGGCAATCGCGATCCAGGGGTTGCGTGTCTTGATGCTCTCGTTGCGACGCTCGGCACCCATAAGCTCGATGAGTTTGGTACGACGCACGGCGCGAAGGTTCAGCAGTAGCGTGAGCACAAACATTACGAGCATGCAGGCAAGGGTCAGATTGAACACATGCACCGAGAAAAAGAAGTGGAAATTGGCGATCTGTGTCTTAAAGAGCGAGGCCGTAAAGAACGTCATGAGCTGGGAGAGTCCCACACCCAGCACAATGCCGGCGACAAAGGCCACGACCGATACTATCACGGTCTCGAGCGCCATGATCGTGGCGACGCGCCCGCGCCCCATGCCGAGCACCTGGTACAGGCCAAACTCCTTCTTGCGGCGTTTCATGATGAAGTTATTGGCGTACACCATCAAAAAGGCCATGACACCGGCCAAAAAGTACGTCAGGTCGCCGAGTATGCTGCCCATAACTTGCGCCAAGCCCTCTTCATCGATTCCGGCGATGTCGACCTGCATCGAGATGGTGTTAAAGGCATAGAAGACCGTGACGCCCAGGGTGAGCGTCAAAAGGTAGACGAGGTAGTCGCGGCCGGCACGGCGGACGTTGCCCCAAGCGAGTTTACAGAGCATCGGAGCCCTCACCGCCCATCATGGCAACGACCTCCATAATGCGGTCGAAGAACTCGCGACGGTCGGTGTCGCCGCGGCGCAGCTCGGTGAAGATCTTGCCGTCGCGGATAAACAGCACGCGGCTCGTGTAGCTGGCGGCAAAGCTGTCATGCGTGACCATGAGCACGGTGGCGCGCAGGCGGCGATTGAGGGCCTCCAGGCTCTCGAGCAGCAGGCGGGCGCTCTTGGAATCGAGGGCGCCGGTGGGCTCGTCGGCCATGATCATGGTGGGGTCGGTGACGAGC